>MFJN01000019.1:344-21847 GCA_001779235.1 Candidatus Gottesmanbacteria bacterium RIFCSPHIGHO2_02_FULL_40_13
TTCTGTCGTGCTCCCTCCTTTTTAGCAAGCTATTATCCAGAGGGGCGGGGGCAGCGGAAGCCGCCAGATTATCATTCGGCCGAAATCTATCTGTTCGGCCGATTCATCCCAAGTCTCGGCCGATTGTTTGCGGCCGATTACATTCCCGTGCTATATTGGTTTTATATGTCAGATAATCAGCAAACTGATCAATCTTCTCAAGCCAATACTCCTGTAGATCCAGCTGCAGTTCCTACTATTCCTGTTGTTGATCAGCCAGTTTCCCAGCCGTCTTCAGATACCAATCGGCCGGATTCTATCGCCTCGGCCGATTCGACTCCGATTTCGGCCGATTCTGTTAGCCAGACTCCATCTGACCAATCGGCCGGAAATCTAACAGAAACACCAGTTTCTACTCCTTCTGTAAGTCCAATTACAGATACCAATCGGCCGACTCCACCCCTGCCCGCAGATGCTACGCCTCAGCCGTTGCAGGCGGGCGTTTCGGCCGATTCGCCACAGGTCTCGGCCGATTTATCTATACCATCCATACCTCCAATTACCCCAATAGAGTTGGTTCCTTCTACTCCGAGCATAACAGAGGAACTTGTACCAGCCGAAGTCCCGCCTAGCGGGACAAAGGTGGATTCATTACCTGCGGCTGTTAGTACTACCGGATATCCAGCTGAGAAAATTCCTCCTGCACCTGCTTCCGATGATACATCTACTCCAGATCAAACTGCCCCTCCAGTTCCTCCGACTGTTTCTACTTCAGACTTAAGTACCTCAAGCGACTTAAGCAACCCACCACTTATAAATGTTAGTTCCCCTGATATTCAAGCCCTACAAGTGCAATCAGAGGCTCCAAAAGATACTTCTACAATAGATACTGTTCAAAATGAAATCCAATCGGCCGAAATCAAGCCAGAGTCTCTAGGAAGCCCTACAATCCCATCAACTCCGCCTGAAAATACGCCACTTCCTAGTCCAAATACCAGCTTTGGAGATCTTCTGTCTAGAGGCTCTACTCCTATCCCTCCCCCTACAAGTGACCAATTACCAGTAACAAATAACCAGCCAATTTCTCCTTCTGTCTCTTCCGACTTAAGCTCCCTAAGTAACCCAAGTGACTTATCCTCTACTAACTCACAACCCACAACTGATAACAAACAGCTTTCTTCTTCCTTTGGCGATCTTCTGAAAGACTCTTTGAAAATAGAACCTACCATAAATATAGAACCCATTGAACCACCGGCACCTCCTGTTTCTTCGCCTTCTACCCCACAACCCATAACTCAAAACCCACAGCCATTTTCCCAATCTCCCTTATCATCTCCATCACCCATATCAGACATAAAAGATAAATTAGTTCTTCTTCGGGAGCAAGCCAAACAGAAAAAAGCCCAGAAAAAACAGGCAAATCTTCAAAAGATTATTGATCTTACCAAAACTAGCGGAAAGATAAACAATCAGGATGCTCAAAAGATTCTCCATCTTCCCCAAAGTACCCTCTCTGATTATTTCAAAGAATTAGTATCATCAGGTATTTTCAAAAAAGAAGGAAAAGGGAAAGCTACTTACTATCATTTATGAAATCAAAACCTAAAATACAAAATCAAAAATCAAACAAAAATAAACTGGTTATTATTCCTCTTGCTCTTTTATTAACTATTTCCTCGTTTTTTGCCGGTACAAAATACGAGAAGCAGATCAAAGACGTAATTGAAAATCAGCCGGTGATAAATAATAACCAGAGTCTGGATTTCCCCAAAGAAGCCAAAGTTAAAAGAGTAATTGACGGAGACACCATAGAAGTGGCAAACGGTCAAATCGTGCGACTTGTCGGAGTTAATTCGCCAAATAACGGAGAACCATTTGAGGAAGAATCTACAGAATATTCTAAAAAACTAATTGAAGGGAAGAAAGTTAAACTGGAATATGACTCTTATAAATCAGATCGGTTCGGAAGAATTCTTGCCTATATATTAGTTAATGACAAAAATCTTTCCATAGAACTAGTTAAAAAAGGACTGGCAAAAGTTACGATCTACGAAAAAAGAAAACCCCTTATTTATCAGCAACAATTATTAGATGCAGAAAGTGAAGCAATAAGTAAAAAGTTAGGTGTTTGGTCAAAATAGATCGGAGGTGATCTTGTGGAAATACCTTTATGGGCGATACAATTTTTAGCAGGTGGTATGGGAGGTCTGGTTCGTGGAATAGTCGGAGTTACAAAAGCTCAAACTTTTAATCCCGATACTTTTAAATTCCAATGGAAATATTTTGCAGTTACAGTTATAGTTTCAATGATAGTCGGTCAGATGGCGGGACTTATTGCCAATGCTGATTGGCGGATGTCACTATTGGCAGGATATGCAGGTTCTGACTTCTTAGAAAGTATGTACAAATTAAGTGCTGCAAAATTTTTAAAGATTGGTTGATGGACAATATCAATTTACTGTAAATTCTTTTAACTTTTGTAAATCAACATCTCCTACGAGTAAGTCTTCTTCATTTTCATCGACTCTTGTATTGACTACAACTCCTAGCTCTTCAAGTCCTCCAAAAACTATAGTTGCTATGGCCCCATTTATGGCAAGTTTTCTTTGGAAAAGAGGAGGACTTACTTTCTCATACTTTTCTTTTTTGCAGATATATATTGCTTCACCTATAAGTTTGTCTATCCTTTTCTGTGTTATTCCTTTTATTTTACGCATAGATTTATAATTAAAACTAAAAATAGTAATTTCATTTTACACTAACTTATTTTTTCCTCGCTTAAAAGTGAGGGAAGTGATAAAATAAACCTAATTTATTTATATGAAAAAGAAGCAAAGGATGAAATTATAATATGAGTGTGTGACGGATCACTTGATATTTTAATAAAATAACTATGGATAATTCAGAAAAACAAAATGCCGGTTTACAGCTTGACCCTTATTTGGAATCACCAAAGTCGTTCCATCTTAAAATGCCCCTTTATCATACTTTCGATTTATCTATCGGAGCCGTGGCCGAAAAAGTGTACGAATTTTTATGTTTTTCCGGCACCATAGACGCCTACTGTATTTGGTGCGATAAAGAAAGCGTTTTCGATACGCAAGAATATGTTTATAGCATTACTTATGGTGAGTGGAAAAAGAGCGTAGGGTTTAGAAGAAACATGTATCAATGTAGCAGAAACAGTAATCATCAGTATTTTATTTATTATCTAAAGACAAAAGAAAATCTACTAAAAATTGGACAATGGCCGTCCATCGCTGACTTTCAAATTCCACAAGCAGAAAAATACCGAAAAATTCTCGGAGAAGAAGAATATAAGGAATTTACACGGGGTATTGGTATTGCCGTTCATGGTGTTGGAATTGGTTCATTCGTATATTTGCGTCGTGTTTTCGAAAATCTAATTGAAGAAGCACACATAATGGCACAAGCAGAGAATAAAGAATTTTCGAACAACGAGTATCTTAATGCGAGGATGGACAAAAAGATAAAAATGGTAAAAGATTACCTCCCCGAATTTTTAGTAGAGAACCGCAGTTTATATGCGATATTAAGCACGGGCATTCACGATCTAACCGAAGATGAGTGTTTGCAATACTTTGAGACGGTAAAAATCGGTATTGAACAAATTCTTGACGAGAGGATTATCCAAAAAGAAAAAGCGGATAAGGCGACCAAAGCTCGTGAGGCAATTCAGAAAATACATGGCAAGCTGGCCAATTCTAAATAACTATGGTAAAAGATTATTCAAAACTTGAAAAAGACGACTTGCTCAAAGTTATTGAGAAGTTGGAATCTCGCAAAAAATACGGGCTGATTTGGGATGAGGAAAAGACTAAAGAGCAGTTTGAAAAAGAATCGGAAAATGCCTTGCCTGTTTTGAAAGAAGTCAAAGGTAAAGAGATCAAAACTGATCCGTCCCAGCCTGTTAATATCCTCATCGAAGGCGACAATTATCATTCCTTGTCTGTTCTGAATTACACACATCAAGGCAAAATTGATGTTATCTACATTGATCCGCCGTATAACACGGGCGCAAAAGACTGGAAATACAATAATAATTATGTAGATAAAAATGATCAATATCGTCATTCAAAGTGGCTTTCGATGATGAAAAAAAGGATATTACTCTCACGAAATTTATTAAAATCAGCCGGAGTATTGTTAATTGCAATAGATGACCATGAAATTCATAATATTCGTCATGTATTAAACGATATTTTTAGCGAATCAAATTATATAGCTACGATATGCATAGAAGTGAACCCAGCAGGTCAAAATATTCGCGATAATTCCCCAGCCATAAGCCATGATTATTGCCTTATATATGCAAAAAATATAGATGAAGTTAAGTTAATTCTTAGAGAACTTTCAGATGAAGAATCAGGTTATTTTAAAGAAGAAGACGAAAATGGAAAATTCCTTTGGGACAATTTAAGAAGGCGTGGAGGAAATTCCACACCAAAAGATCGACCAGGTCAGTGGTATCCTTTGTATATCGATTATGAGAAAAAAAATATTAGCATAAATAAATTCTCCAATTCTATTAAAGTGTGGCCCATTGATCCTAAAGGGACTAAGCGTATATGGAGAGTTAACCCTTCTGGATTTCAAAGAGAATATAGTTTGGGGAATATATCAGTAATAAAGAAAGCTGGAAGAATTGAGATTGTAAAAAAGTCATACGAACCAGAAGGTCGTAAACCAAAAACATTATGGAAAGATGGCAGGCATTCAGCAACTACATATGGGACTAAATTGTTAATCGATATTTTAGGAGAAAATTTATTTACCTATCCGAAGTCTTTATACCTTGTAGAAGATTGCATAAAATACTGGATAGACCAAAACTCGGTTGTTCTTGATTATTTTGCTGGTTCTGGCACAACTGGTCATGCAGTATTGGATCTGAACAAACAAGATGGAGGAAGACGTCAATTTATTCTTTGCACAAATAACGAATTGAATGGAGTTGACAAGGAATTGAGAGAAAAAGGATTGAGCGAAAAAGAGATCCAATCACGTGGGATTTGTCAGCACGTTACATATCCGCGAATAGAAAAAGTAATAAGTGGTTATAAAAATTCAAAAGGTGAACAAATTGAGGGTCTAGGTGGTAATCTTAAATATTTCAAAACCGCTTTTGTTAAAAAATCCATCAGCCGAGACGACCTGAAAATAAGAATTACCCGAGAATGTACGGAAATGCTTTGCTTGCGTGAGGGTATTTTTGAGGAAGTGATAAAGAAAAATGACTATCGCATTTTTGAACAAAACAGTCATATTATGGCAGTATATTACGCGCTTGAAAGGGACAGTTTGAAGCAATTAAAAAAGGAATTAGACAGAATAAAAGGAGATAAGATATTGTATTGTTTCACTCTTGATCCATTAGGATTAGATAAAGAAGATTTTACTGATTGGGAAGGCGTAAGTTTAGAACCGATCCCTCAAAAAATTTTAGATATTTACGAGCAAATATATGAATATTGAACTGAAACCATATCAAGAAAAAGCCGTTGACGAACTTGTTTCTACAGTAAAAACTTTACTTGAAAAAGAGGGACAGAAAAAAGTTTGTGTTTTTCAAGCTCCTACCGGAAGCGGAAAAACAATAATGACGGCTAAATTTATTGAAGAAATCATCAAGGAATTAACTGATAGTGATTTATGTTTTGTGTGGGTGAGTATAGGTAAGGGTGATTTACACTTACAAAGTAAGCGTAGTTTGGAAGAAGTTTTTAACGGTGCGCCGAGAGTATCGTTAGTTGAAGAAGAATTTACCGGTGGACGGGAGCGGATTGTCCGTAACGAGGTTGTGGTAGTAAATTGGGAAAAACTGCGAAGTAAAGACCGCGAAACCGGCGATTGGAAAAATGTTTTGATGAAAGATGGCGAAAAACTGAATTTCCGCGATGTGTTGGTAAGAACTAGAGAACAACGAAAAGTTATTTTAATTATTGACGAGAGTCATATAGGCGCAACGGCGGAGCGAACTAATGAATTGAGGGAAGAGATAAACGCCGATATTATTTTGGAGATGAGCGCGACGCCGAAGATTCAACCTGATCCGAGGGATTTAGCTCGAGGTATCGCAGGATTCATTTTTATTGAGCCGAAAGAAGTGATTGATGAGGGAATGATTAAGAAAGAGTTGATTATTAACGAAAAGATTGACGAAATAACCGGCGACGAAAGCGACTCACAAGAAGTAGTTTTGGAAACAGCTTATCAAAAACGGTTAGAGCTAAAAAAACTTTTTAAAGAAGAAAAATCAATCGTCAATCCGCTCGTGTTGGTACAGATTCCGACTGCAGAAGCAGGAGAAGATAAAATAAAGGCGGTAAAAGAATTTTTATCGCGTAAAGGAATAACCGAGAAAAACGGCAAGTTTGCGATTTGGTTGGCGGACGATAAATCAGCGTCTTTGGGTCCGAAGAATGAATGGATTAGGGATTTAGACAACGAAATTGAATTTCTTATTTTTAAGCAAGCGATTGATACCGGTTGGGACTGCCCGCGAGCTCAGATATTGGTGAAGTTTAGGGAATCCCACAGTGAAACATTTGAAATCCAAACTGTCGGACGCATTTTGCGGATGCCCGAACAGAAACATTACGCGAATGAAGATTTGAACATAGGATATATCTATACCAACGTCCAAAGCATTATTGTCAAAAAGGAAGAATACAATCCAAACATCATAAAACATCTCAAAGGTATTCGTGTGGCGGAGTATAAGCCTATAAAGTTCGTTTCGTATTACAAAGCGCGTGCAGATTACGGTGATATTACATCAAGTTTCTCACCTGTGTTTGAAAAAGTCGCTTGTGAGTATTTTGGTTTGAAAGGCGATCACACTTTCTTTGCGCAAAATGAGAAACACTTGGAGAGTTTAGGTATTGTGCTTGATATAAAGAAATATCAGCAAGAGATAATCGCTAACGCCAAAATTGAAGGCAAAAGTTTTGACGAAATTGAGGGTAAAATTGACTCTGCGGCGCACGCACGTCTAACCATTGCCGGAAACGATTTGCAGGCATTATTTGAGCAAGTTATCAAAAACAATCTCGGTTCTTTTAAAAACGTCAAAAGATCAGTGCCAGTGGTAAAAACAGCGATTTATTCATGGTTTAGGAAGTATCTCGGTGCAAAAGAATGGTCTGAAGAGGCAATTCTTGTACAGATGATTTTTTTACATAACGGAAACAGAAAACAATTCGAGGAAATTTTAGCTGGTGCGATAGGAGCATATAAAACAATAAGAGAGAATGAAATTAAAAAGAGAGTTGAAGAAAGTGAACAGTGGTATGATTTTGAGATTGTACCAGAAAGTTTTTTCAATAAATATGCAGACGAGTTGGTTGAAATTAATAAGTATGTTTATGAGCCATGTTATTTAAGCGTGGCGCGTTTAGATCCGGAAAGACAATTTGAAAAGTTTTTGAATGATAACGCCGATAAAATTATTTGGTGGTGGAAAAACGGAGAAAATAAAAAAGATTATTTTGGTATCAAATATCAGTACCCCGAAAGCGTGATACATACGTTCTACCCTGATTATTTGGTACGGTTTAATGAAGGGCGGTTGGGAATATTTGAGGTAAAAGACGAAGGTGATCGTGATGGGGATAACTACACAAGAGCAAAAGCTGAAAAATTACAGGAATATATTAAACAGGAAAACAAGAAGGGTAAAAAACTTTTTGGCGGGATTGTTATTGAAAAAAATGGTGGTTGGAAGATAAACCAAAAGGATAAATATAATTGGAGTAAGTGCGAACGAAGCGACTGGAGTGATTGGGAAAGATTGGTATTTTTAAAAAAGTGATAATTTATTTACTAAAATCGTTGTAAACACTTTTCTTCCGCATCCTGCAGGTATTTCCGAACGTAGATTTGACAACAAGGTAACTATACTGTATAAGTTACGTAACGGGTTACACATTATGGAAGACAAACAGATTTCAGTAAAAAAGGCAGCAGAGCTTATTAAGGTTACTCCTCACTATATTAGGAAGCTTCTGCGCGAGAAAAAAATTGATGGGGAACAAAACGCAGAATCTGGAAGATGGACAGTTGATACTGCCAGTTTGGAGAAGTTCAGGGGAACAGACTTGTATAAACAGGACGTTGAGCTCCTTGCAAAGCAAATGACTATTTCCATTAAAGAGGCAGTAGAGGATGTTGAAGAAAATTTTGACTGCGACATTATTTCGTATATTTCCTTGCCGACTGCTCCACAAACAGCACCGTTTGCCATGATAGACCAAAACTCCTGCATTTTTCTTGATGATCTTCTATATAACCAGAAAGAGGTTTATAAAAAAGGAACCGATGGTAAAAAATACCAGCGTATTGGATTATTTTTACACAGTAGCGGGGGAATTCTGGAAGCCGCTATTAAATTTGTTGACATTATCAGACAGTATGCCAACGAGTATTATGTTATTGTACCACTCATGGCAAAAAGTGCAGCCACGGCTATGACGTTGATGGCGGATAAGATATTTTTAACCTCTTTATCTGAACTAGGTCCGGTTGACCCGATAGTGCAAAGTCCCACAAACCCGAATATAAACGTACCTGCTTCAGCGATTGATAATTTTCTTGAATATTACCGGCAAAAAAACAAAGATGCAAACAATACTTCCACTAAGCCCGCAGAGATTGATCCTATACTACAAAAAAAATTAGAGGACGGCATAGACCTTTATTTATTAGGTGCGCACAAGACCGCGGTAAAATTTTCCGTACAAGAGATTGAGAAAGCGTTAAGAGAGCATGCGATGAAAAATACTATTGATGAAGGTAAGATTAAAGAGGCAATAAAGGAATTTACAGAAGCACACGCTTCTCATAGCTACCCCATTACCTATCCAACGTTAAACAAATTTGGTATAGGTGAAAAAATCACTGACGATACTCAATTAAAAGCGGTTAAAACGTTAATGATTGTTTATCAACAGTTTATGGCTAATTCCAACATTGTGAAACTGATCGGTAATAGGGATGAGAATAAAAACGTTATTGTTACCCCGGTAAATCCGGTACAACAGATTCCTACTAGGACATCTTTATAAAACATTCTCATCAGTTATTTACCTGTAGGAAGGTTAATAAATGAAAATACAATCGGTACAAACATCCGGTTTGCTAACTATTAACGGTTATTATAGAGTTGCCTAGAAAGAAATTAAGGAAAAAATTAAATCAATTTGGGAAAGCTAAATTATGCCTGACGTTAGATCAAACTTAAAAAGCATTTATGATATTCTGCCTGATTTTCAAAATACAGATTTTGTAATTGGAATAGATAATTTTGAAAATGTTCTAATTGATAGTGCTTCTGTGAATGGCTTTTGGTATTTTAAAAATACCGAAAAAGGTTTAATAAAAAGATTTGTTCTTCAACAGTCTCCCCAAATAGAAAAAATTTGCGTGGTTACTTTAATTAAAAAAAATGATGGAAAATTTACGCCTAGATTTGATTTCCAAATATGGCATACAACTAAGAAAGCTTTTGAAGAGTTCTCCAAGGAAACTATTGACCAGAATTTGATAAAAGCTAAGGTTGATTTAGACAGTTGTCATGATAATTTTCTCTTACTTTTAAATTTTATTAATAGTATTGAGACTATTGATTTTGGCTCGACATCATATGCTGTTATCGAAAAATCTAAGAAGAAAGTTTTTGATAATGTAACAAAAGAAACTGCAATTAGAAGCTTTGTGGAAAAGTACGGACCGGACATATCTGATCAAGATATATCATTATTGCAGAATAGGCGATCAAAGCTTGAATATTTTGAAAAGCTTCTAACAAATGAAACTTTTTTTAAATCTGAAAAAATAAAGCTAGGGATTAACAAAAGAGATGAGGACGTATGGCAAAACTTTTTTGAAAATAATCCTTGGATATTTGGTTATGGTTTGCAATTAGTCGCTTGCGAGGGATTAGATGATAAAAAACTAGAGCAGACCGTAGTTGGTAACGACATAATTGATGGTGTCGGCAAAAGAATTGATGCGTTTCTAAAAACAAAGGGTAACATATCGAAGATTTTGTTTTGTGAAATTAAGACACATTTACCTAATTTACTTATCGAAGCCTATGAGAGACCAGGAATTTTTGTCCCTGCAAAGGAGTTAAGAGGAGCTGTTGCTCAAATTCAAAAGACTATTCATAAAGTTACACTAAAACTTCAAGAAAATTTTTATAAACCAGTTAAAGATGATGGTGATCCGACTGGAGAAGAATTATTGTTTGTAAAACCTAGAGGTATTGTTGTAATCGGGAAACTTGACGATTTTAAAACAGAAAACGGGATTAATTATGAAAAATTGTCTTCATTTGAGTTGTACAGGCAGCAAGTAAGTGGTATTGAAATTATAACTTATGACGAACTATATGAAAGAGTTAAGTTTATAGTTGAAAAATAAAATATGTCCCAATATTACAACCCAAATCGTATACGAAACAGATATGATTCTAATTCAACAGAACTATTTCGATTAGGTCGATCAAAAATTGATTTATTTATCAATTGTCCTAGGTGTTTTTATCTCGATCGTAAACTAGGAGTGGCTCAACCGCCAGGATATCCTTTTTCTCTCAATTCCGCTGTAGATAAACTACTGAAAAAAGAGTTCGATATTCATCGAGCAAAAGGTACGAAACATCCATTGATGGAGCATTATAAAGTAGATGCTATTCCTTTAGTTCATGAGAAAATTGAAGAGTGGCGGGATTCTCTCAGGAGAGGTATTACTGTACCGATTGATAGTACAAATGTGATAGTTACCGGTGGAGTAGATGATGTGTGGGTAAATCCACAAGGAGAATTTCATATTGTAGATTACAAAGCTACTTCGAAGGAGGAAGAAGTTACACTCGATGCTGACTGGCAGATAGGATATAAACGGCAGATGGAAATTTATCAGTGGTTATTTCGGAAAAATGAATTTAAAGTTTCAACCACCGGATATTTTGTCTACTGTAACGGAAACACTGACAAAGAAGCATTTGACGGCAAACTGGATTTTCATATTAAAATTATTCCTTATATCGGAAATGATTCTTGGGTTGAAAAGACAATACGAGATGCTATCGATTGTTTGAAAAGTAATATTTTACCTGAATCTGGATCAGATTGTGATTATTGCAAATATAGACAAGCTGTAAAAGCATATGAGAAATAGGAAAAAAAAGATAAATAAATTATAATTTAAATATGTTAGAAAAACTAACAAGAGAGTAAAATCAAAGATATGAAGTTTGATATTGATTTATTATCAGATAAAACCACAAAAAATTCTCCGTCGTTTAAATCGTACATGAAAGAGACCAAAGAAGAGTGGGAACGGACAACTCTTCCTACTCCTCTTGGGTTGGATCAGGATGGAAATCCTCATATTGGTGATCTGATGAAGTTTGGAAATATAATAATGGCAGGGTCAACTGGATCAGGAAAATCTGTATTTAATCATACCCTAATTTGCTCTTTAATACTGAAGCAAGATCCTTCACAATTGAAATTATTTCTAGCAGATCCGAAAAGAGTTGAGTTTGCTTATTACTACGAAAACATCCCTCATCTCATTGACAAAGTGTATGAGGCTCCAAAAGAAATAATTACAAGACTATCAATACTTAAAGAGGAACTAAAAAATAAGAAAGATCCTTACTCAGTTATTATAATCGACACATTTTCTGATTTAATGGCTTACGATTCTGTAAGATTTGAGTCAATAATAGGTGAATTGAGCAAGAGTGGGGCAATTATTGTTCTTTGTGATTCTCGTCCTTCAAATGATGTATTTACGGACAATTTACTAAAATATTTTCCTACAAAAATGGCATTTAAAGTATCAAATGAATTGGATTCAAAAAGAGTTATTACTGTTCCAGGCGCAGAAGAACTCAATGGAGCAGGAGACATGCTTTTTCTACCAAAAGGATCAGTTAAACCAATCAGACTTCAGGGACCTTACATTTCAGAAGAAGACATTCAGATAATAGTTAGTCATGTGAAATAAGAAATAAAAAGTAGGTAGAACCTTACTAAGGAATAACGGGTGTTAAGTTTATTTTATTGGAAAGGTATTCTGTATTTACTTGAGTACTTTTACTCCTCAATTTAATTTACTCAATATAATTGCTATAGATTATAAAATCACGAAAATTTCTCAAAAGAGGAATAAGAAAGTGAGTAGGAGAAGGCCGAGCGGAGCGAGGCCATAAAAAAGAAAGAAAAAGAGAAATGCGAACCCCGCCGACCTGCCCGCCATAGCACGAGCGAAGCGAGTGCAGAGGTGGGAGGCGGGGTGAGCAAGAAGGTTTTAAACTGTAGCAATTCATTTTCCCCTCATACCCCTTTTTCTTGCTACAGTTTTCATTTATATTTTTTGATATAATAGGTTCGAGCTAATTCGTATATAGACTCCCATGTGCGACTTGTCGCGGCCGCCCGAAGGGCGGCCCAAGGAAACAGAGCCTCACCACCTGCTTTTTTATCTTTCAAAAGAAGAGCCAAAGATTTTAATATAAATAACCCCTTGCGATGTTATTGCCTTTACACTGAAAAATGCATCAGCATTTTTCATGTGCAAACGAATAAAAAGAATTTTTGCTGCTTGAATTTTCTTTTTACAATTTGTATATTTATATTGATCTCAACTTTAAAAGGTTGTCCTTTTTAGTAGCCGTCTCGGACAATTCAGGGCAACTTGAGTTGAGATCACCGGGGCGGCTATTTGAGTTTTACAAAGTAATTATGCACAACGATACTACGCAAAAATTCTTTTTGTATGCGCGCAAGTCCACAGATGTTGAGGACAAACAGATTCTATCTATCGAGGCCCAACTTGCAGAATTGCGTGAGTATATCAAACGTGAAGGCATTCCTGTGATCGAGGAGCTTATCGAAAAACAATCGGCCAAAATTCCCGGAAGACCTATTTTCAATTCAATGATTAACCGGATTGAAAAAGGTGAGGCAAATGGAATCGTCTCCTGGAATCCAGACAGACTTGCTCGTAACAGTATTGATGGAGGAAGGATTATTTATCTTGTTGATACTGGTAAACTCCAGTTTTTGAAATTCCCCACTCACTGGTTTGAGCCTACACCACAGGGTAAATTTATGCTGTCAATCGCGTTTGGGCAAAGCAAATATTTTGTGGATTCCCTCTCAGAAAATACCAAAAGAGGTCTTCGCCAAAAAGTAAGACGTGGGGAATGTCCGGGAATTGCCCCGGTTGGCTATCTTAACAATGTCCGTACAAAAACAGTCGTCATTGATAGAAAAAAAGCTCCTATCATTAAAAAAGTCTTTGAGATATTCGCCACAGGCAATTTCCTGATTAAAGATATCTCAGACTTTTTGGCGGAGAATGGAGTACTTCCGAAAACTGGCAAGCCCTACAAAACAGACCGCTTATCCCATCTTGTTCTCAAAAACCCATTCTTTTACGGCCATTTCAGATATAAAGGTGAGATCTTCGAGGGAATCCACGAGCCAGTCATTTCCAAGAAACTTTTTGATCAGGTACAGGAAATATTAAATAAACGCCGGACTCCTTGGCGAAATGCCAATATTAAACGTATCCCCAAGCCATTTTTAGGACTTTTTTGTTGCGGTGAGTGCGGGATGATGATGACAGGCGATTGCAAGACTAAATTTTATAAAACCACTAACCACCATGCCACTTATTTGTATTACCGTTGCACGAAAAAGTCCAAAATAAATAAATGTAATCAGCCTCACATCAGACAGGAAGAATTAGATAGTCAGTTATCCGATCTGATCAAAGAAGTTTCTTTACCACAGGATTGGAAAGAAAAGATGTTAAAAAGGTTAGATCAAGAACAAATCATTATCTTTCAATCCTGCACGGCGTTTGTTCAAAAGACTAGAGAGGAAATAAGGCAAATAAATGTAAAACTCCAATTTCTTACTGACGCTTATATAGATCAGGATATCGAACGGAACAATTATTTGTTCAAAAAGTCAGAACTCTTATCCGAAAAGAAGAAATTGGAGGAGAATATAATCACTTTTGAACAAACGCAAAATGCCTGGCTCGAACCCATGAGAACATGGGTCAAAGAAGCCGCAGAAGCGGCTAACATCGCAAGGGAAGAGGACTTAAATGATAAAAAGGTTCTAGCATTAAAAATCTTTGGCTCGAACCTCTATGTAAAAGATAAAAAAGCAGGTGGTGAGGCTCTGTTTCCTTGGGCCGCCCTTCGGGCGGCCGCGACAAGTCGCACATGGGAGCAGCTGAAGGGATTCGAACCCTCGATCTCTTTCTTGCCCGACAAAAGCTTCGCATTTTGCCGGGTCCGCCTGAATGTGTAGCTTTCGGCGGAGGAAGATTTTGAGCAGCGGACCGGATTCGAACCGGCGACCTTCTCCTTGGGAAGGAGACATTCTACCACTGAACTACCGCTGCATTTCTTTTAAATAATTTTCTATTCTTCTCTTTATATATCCACGCCCAAATCCCGTCTTTAGTTGTTTTTCTCTTTTTGCCGCATCTTTTTTATGCAGTGACCCCTCATAATACACCAATTCGATTTTGTCATAAACTTTTGTAGTTTCTACGCTTTTTGATTTATGATCGCGTACACGTTCTATTAAGTTATCTGTTACACCAGTATAAAATTTTCTCTTATTTCTTTTTAAGTCAATACATCTCAATACATAAACGTAGTGCATAACTTTATTATCCTTGCCCGACAAAAGCAAAGCATTTTGACGGGTCCGCCTAAATGCGCAGCTTTTGGCGGAGGAAGGAAGCATTCTACCACTGAACTACCGCCGCAACGTAAGATATCACTTCGTAATTTCAACGTTGCAGAAACGTTTATCCCGATCTAATCGGGATATTACGTTCCGCTTTATCATTAGTATACCAAAAAAGTCACATCAAATTTAGCCCGTTTTTATAGGGTATTTAAATTAACGCGTAACTTAACCTCTAAAAGATTACTTCGGAAGCTGTAAAACGTTGCCTGTATGAATAATATTGGGATTCACCAGATTATTGGCTTTGGCTATTTTTACCCAAGCATATCCGTCGCCGTATTTTTCTACAGCTATTTTCCACAGATAATCTCCTTTTGCTACAGTATAGGTTTCAGGTTGTGCAACTTCTGATGTTGCCACTGAGGCACTGCCTGGTTTGATTACTTCAGCGTTAGGTATAGTCAGCTGTTGGCCTTTTTCAATCTTATTGGCATTTGACAGCTTATTTTCCTTAGCAATGGTCACCCAGTTATATCCTGAACCGTAATATTTTAGAGCTATATTCCAGAGAGTATCACTTTCTGAAACTGTATAGGTGGTTGGTAAATTTTCAGCCAGTTTTAATTCTTCCTGTTTGATGACGCCGGAATTCTGATCCGGGGTATTGATCTGGCCTTGCCTTGATTTCATATAATTATTGACAAGCAAGCCTCCGACCACGACAATCAAAAATCCTAAAATTATGGAAACGTATGATTCCGGGAAATTCAGTTTTTTCAGGTAATTTTTAAACATTAATCAGTCAACCTCCTTTCCAGGCAGATGAATTTTGGGGGCAGAAGAAAATTCTTCGCATACAGCGGGTATTACCTCGCCGTAGCTCGACGAAGCTCGCCTACGCTAAAGCTTCGGCGAAGCGAAGGCGGGCCCGACCGGATTCGAACCGGCGATCTTCGCCTCGACAGGGCGACATGTTAACCGCTACACCACGAGCCCATAAACCCTGTCAGGATAATATCAGATGATTGCTGCCTGGTCAATACGTATGCTAAACTATTTTTAGTCAGTTAGACCGATATGACAAACAGAGATATTACCAAGCTTCTTCGAAAAATCACAGGAGGATATTCCGGATGCACTCGAACTTTACATATGATCTTTCAACTTCTCATGATTTAGGCAGTTTATCTCTGGATGAAATTATCCGGAAAGCTGATGAAAAAAATTATGAATATATTGGAATCAGCGACCATAACCCAAGCTATACACATAATAATCCGCAAGATATTGAGCATATATTAAATAAACGAAGAGATTATTATGAATAAATTATGTCTTCAACAAAAAGTACTCGAGTACATTTATTCATCATGTTAGGATCAGATATACTTCCTGACGGTAAATTACCTTTAAGAGAAGAGGCCATAACAAATAAAGTTAAACTAGTAATTAATACCGATAGTCAAGACGTTACACAAATGGATCTTCTCCAGTACGGAGTCACGGTGGTCCGCAGAGGTTGGGCTACAGTTGATGATATTTTGAACACAAAGTCGTATAATAGTGTTAAGACCTGGTTGGAAAGTTAAATTATTAATTAATTAAAGGAGACAGATTAATGGATATTTTTACCTACTTAATCATATTTGCCGGGGTTTTGTTAGTATTGGCTTTAGCAGCTTATAATGCGTTTGTTTCCGCAAGACTGCGGATTAAAGAAGCCTGGAGCCAGATTGATGTCCAGCTGAAGCGCCGATCTGATCTTATCCCCAATTTAGTCGCATCAGTCAAAGCTTACGCCAAGCATGAAAAGGGTGTTTTCGAAGATGTGACTAAAGCGCGAAATAGCCTTATGAGCGCTGAAGGTCCGGCGGATAAAGCCAAGGCCGACGACATGCTGTCGGCATCATTAAAATCACTTTTCGCTATCGCTGAAGCCTATCCCAACCTAAAAGCCAATGAAAATTTTCTGCAGGTTCAGAAAGAACTTTCTGATACCGAGGACAAGGTGGCTTATTCCAGGCAATTTTATAACAGTTCCGTTCTTGATTATAATACTAAACTGAAAACTTTTCCCAATGTCCTGATTGCCGGCAACCTCGGATTTCAGGAGGAAGAATTTTATGAAGCCGGAGAATCGGAACGCCGGAGTGTGAAAGTGGACTTCAGTTAAATAATACAGAAATGGTCGTTTCAATCTATTCTCAAATCGATGCCAACCGCAAAAAAACCTATTTTATTATGGTTTTTTTCATCCTGTTTATCATTTTTATCTCCTATGTTTTCGGTAAAGCTCTGGGATATGGCGGATCATTAGTAGGTATTGCTTTTATAGTTTCCGGTATTATGACCTGGTCAAGTTATTATTTCGGAGATAAGATAATTTTGGGACTCTCCGGAGCACGCGAAGCAGACAGAAAAAGAGACTTTGATTTTTATACTATCTCTGAAAATATAGCCATAGGAGCCGGAATCCCCAAGCCGAAATTGTACGTCATTGAAGATTCTGCTCCCAACGCTTTTGCGACAGGCCGTGATCCGCAGCATGCAGTCGTTTGTGCTACCCGCGGGTTACTTCAAAAATTAGACCGTTATGAACTCGAAGGAGTCATCGCCCACGAAATGTCCCATATCCAAAATTACGATACCCGTTGGATGGCTGTAGTCTCTATTCTGGTCGGGACGGTGGCTTTTTTATCAGACTGGTTCATGCGTTCTCTCTGGTGGGGAGGAGGCAGGCGCAGGGATGACCGGGGAGGAAGCGGGATTTTGATCATCCTTGGAATTGTTTTTGCTATTCTAACTCCGATTATTGCCACACTGATCCAGTTCGCAGTTTCCAGAAAGCGGGAATTTCTAGCTGATGCCTCCGGGACGCTTATCACCCGTAATCCGAAAGCTCTTGCCATGGCTTTGGAAAAAATATCACAGGATAAAGAAGTTTTAGAGGCGGCTACCAATGCTACGGCTCACCTTTACATCATTAATCCCTTTAAAGACAAGAATTTTACCGCCTGGTTTTCCTCGCTTTTTAATACCCATCCTCCGATTGAGGAAAGAATAAAAATACTCCGCTCGATGTAATCTTATTATGATTATTCCGCTGATTATTATTGCCAAAATAGTTTCGTTTGTGAGCAGGGTATTCAATATCGGTATGGGAGGAACCTGGCCCGGGGAAATTGCTCTAAGATTGAAGCCGGATATTCTGTCAATTCTAATCCATAATATAAAAGAAGGCGTGATTTTTATTTCCGGCACCAATGGTAAAACAACCACCACGCATCTTTTGAAAGCTATTTTGGAGAAGGACGGGAAAAAAGTCATTATCAATAAATCCGGAGCAAACCTGGTCAACGGTGTGGTTTCGGCTCTTCTTACAGAGTGCGATTTTTTTGGTAAACTAAAGGCGGATTACGCAGTTTTTGAAGTTGATGAAAATTTGTTACCTGAAGTATTAAAGTCAGTAAAGTTTCTCAAGTTAAAAATGATAATTGTGCTACTAAATCTATTCCGTGATCAGCTTGATAGGTACGGAGAAGTGGATGTAATTGCACAAAAGTGGACAAAAGCACTGCAAAGTTTGGATTCCGGTGCAACTTTGATATTAAACAGTGATGATCCGCAAATTGCATACCTTGGTATTAAAAGCAGAGCGAAGGTCAGGTCTTTCGGACTGTCGGATAATAAAGATTTTGTCATAAAGAAAGAGCATGCCACGGATTCGACTTATTGTCCCAAGTGCGGTCATGGTTTGAGTTATGACGGTATCTTTTTTTCCCATCTGGGGATCTGGAAATGCTTCAATTGCAGTTTCATCCGTCCTAAACCTGAAATAATTTCCAATCTTCCAATTTTAAGCGGTAAGTATAATAAATATAATACTTTTGCCGCAGTATTAGCTGCCCGAGAGTGTAACGTAGATGCCGAAAAAATAAAAAGTGCCCTCAAAGAATTTAAACCTGCTTTCGGCAGGCAGGAAGAGTTTACAATACAAGGGAAAAAGATAAAAGTATTATTGTCTAAAAATCCTGTCGGATTTAATGAGTCGCTAAAAACCGTGATAAACGGGGGGGCCCGAAATTTATTAATTATACTTAACGATCGCATCCCTGACGGGCGCGACGTCTCTTGGATCTGGGATGTGGATTTTGAGATGATACCTGAATCAGTTTCAATGGTTGTTTCGGGAGATCGGGTTTATGATATGGCTCTGCGAATAAAATATTCGAAATCCCAAATTCTAAATCCTAAGTCTCAGATAAATCCAAAATCCGCAAACCAAAACATCTTAATTGAGCCAAACTTGAAGAAGGCTCTCGAGATAGCCATTAAAGGTATTGATTTTGGGGACATGTTGTATATTTTACCGACGTATTCGGCGATGTTGGATGTCCGTCAGCTTTTAACAGGAAGTAGGAGACTTTAAAGCATAATGAACTATAAATTAACTATCTCCTGGCTTTATCCGGATCTGATGTCAACCTATGGAGACAGGGGAAATGTTATTTGTTTACTGAAACGGTGCCAGTGGCGGGGAATTGAGGCAGAAATTATACCTATTTCATTAAATTTGAATAACGAGAAATTAGGATCTTCTGACCTGATTTTTATGGGGGGGGCACAGGACAGACAGCAATCGATTGCGGGAGAGGATTTTATAGTCAAAAAAGGACCGGTCTTAAAAAATTTGATCGAAAAAGGAGTACCGGGACTTTTTGTCTGCGCAGCTTATCAGGCGATCGGTAACTACTATAAACCTTATACGGGTGATGACATTGCGGGTTTGGGAATTTTTGATCTTTACACCAAACATCCCGGAGACCAGGCAAAACGGTTGATTGGTAATGCGGCAGCTGAATTAAACTCCAAATTTAAAATTCCAAACACAATTGTGGGTTTTGAAAATCACGGGGGTCGTACGCATCTCGGGAAAGGGGTAAAACCTTTTGCCCGGGTCATACGCGGTTTTGGAAATAACGGTGAGGACGGATATGAAGGAGCTGTTTACAAAAACTGTATAGGCAGTTATTTTCATGGACCCATCTTACCCAAAAATCCCCGTTTAACAGACTGGTTAATCAGTCGTGCACTTGTAATAAAGTATCGGAAAAATGTAGAATTGACATCTCTTTCTGACGAAATGGAATGGCAAGCGCATGAGTTTATGTTGAAAAGACTTGGAATAAAAAGCTTGCAGTAAAAATTTTCTTGCTCGTAAGGTATCAGTATTTCGAAATTGCCTTGTCATCCTGAACTTGTCCCGCCTCAGCGAGGATCCCGCCTGATGGCGGTGATTTCAGGATCTTGCAGGTAATATTGTTGATAAACTTGGTTCTAGTGTTCCATATACGATCTACGAAAATTTTCACCTGCTTCGCTTATTAAGATATATGCTTGAAAAACAAAAGCTTGAAGATCTTAAAATAGAACTTACACTTCTTTATAAAGTCGCCCAATCTGTCCACAGTCTGGAAATAGACGAACTTTTAGAGGAGATAGTGAAAATTGCATCCCATGTCTGTCGGGCTGATTCCTGCCTGATTTATGTTCTTAATCCCACTGAAGATGAACTGGTGCTTCGTGCTTCCAAAAAATCCCATCCGGAAATTCTTCGAAAAATCAAAATTAAAATGGGAGAAGGAATTACAGGTTGGGTAGCCAAAGAAAAAAAAGCTGTTGCGATCAGTCAGGATGCCGGCAAAGATCCGCGCTTCAAGTATTTTAAAAATTTGCCTGAAGACCGCTTCGAAGCTTTTTTATCCATCCCGATCATCAACCGGAAGGGAGTTTGTGGTGTGATTAATATCCAGCATGAGAAAGTTCACAGTCATACCCTGATGGAAATAAATCTTATGACAGCCATCGGTAAAATGGTCGGCGGGGCTGTAGAAAATGCCATACTAATCGAAGAATCTTTAGCGTTAAAGGATGCATTGGAATTAAGAAAAACTCTGGATAAGGCAAAGGGGATACTCATGAAGCGCAAAAAAATCAGCGAGGACGAAGCTTACAGAATTTTACAAAAGGAAAGTATGAACAGCCGGAGATCATTAAAAGAAATAGCTGATTCTATAATATTATCCTCAAAGTTTATTTAATTATTGACAAATAGATATTGATAGTTTAGGATTTTATTTAATTTCGCAACGAAGCGATATTAGACAATGCAGTCTTCCGAACTGTCCAAAAACAGCGAGGGAGATTTTTTTATTAACGTTAAGGCCCGCCTAAGCTTACTTTAAGTCTTTTCAGTACTATTCGTACACGACTTAAAGAGCGCCTGAGCGGCGGGCTAAAGAAAGGATAACTTTATGGAAAAAGATATTTTTAAGGAAGTTTTAGCCAAAGCAAAAAAAGACAAAGTAGCTTATGTCGATCTGCAGTTTTCCGATTTTTTAGGAAATACCAAAAATTCCACCATACCTGCCTATAACTTTGCTGATGCATTGGAGAGAGGGGTCTGGATTGACGGCTCGTCGATTGAAGGATTTGCCCGTATTCATGAATCCGATATGTATCTGATGCCGGATCCTGACAGTTATGCACTGCTTCCCTGGAGAAATCATGAAACCGGAGGCAGGGTAGCCCGGATAATTTGTGATGTTTATACACCCAACCATGAACCTTTTGCAGGAGATCCGCGCAACATTTTAAAAAGAGTCGTTCAGGAAGCCAAAGCTATGGGTTTTGAGTTTTACTCCGGTCCTGAAAGCGAATTTTTCCTATTCCCAAAAGATGAAAATGGAAATATCATCCGGCAGTCAA
>MFJN01000019.1:22004-29555 GCA_001779235.1 Candidatus Gottesmanbacteria bacterium RIFCSPHIGHO2_02_FULL_40_13
TTTAAAAACCGCGGATAATACTATGACCTTGAAGATGGCTGCTAAATTTATTGCCCATAAGCACGGGTTTCACGCCACATTCATGCCCAAACCGTTTTACGGGATCAATGGCAGCGGAATGCATACACATCAAAGTCTCTGGAAAAACGGCAAAAATGCAATGTATGACAGAACCGATAAATACGGATTGTCTAAAGTAGCCTATCAGTTTATGGCAGGGCAGTTAAAATACGCACGGGAAATTGCCGGAGTGTTTGCTCCAACTGTCAATTCCTACAAGAGGTTGACTCCGGGATTTGAGGCACCAGCCTATGTCTGCTGGGCAAGGATAAACAGGTCGGCTCTTATCAGAATTCCCAAAGTCAGCAAAGGATATGAGGAAAAGGCCACCAGAGTGGAGATACGGTGTCCGGACCCGTCAGGTAATCCTTATCTGACAATTGCAGTATTATTAAAAGCGGGACTTGAAGGAATTAAACAAAATCTGAAAGCACAAAATCCGGTGGAGGAGAATTTATTCGAATTCGATGACGCCAAGCTGGCTAAGTATTACATCACCAAACTTCCGGCCAGTTTGATCGAAGCGGTGACTGAAATTGAAAAAGGCAAAATCGTCCGGGAAACATTTGGAGATTATACCTGGAAAA
This sequence comes from Candidatus Gottesmanbacteria bacterium RIFCSPHIGHO2_02_FULL_40_13, assembly GCA_001779235.1. Lineage (GTDB taxonomy): Bacteria > Patescibacteriota > Microgenomatia > 2-02-FULL-39-11 > 2-02-FULL-39-11 > 2-02-FULL-40-13. Next base: position 22,652 of record MFJN01000019.1, read on the forward strand.
GATATATTGATGCCAAAAAAGAAGAATGGGACAGTTTCAGGACTTATGTAACAGATTGGGAAGTGAACAGGTATTTGAGAAATATCTAAATTATTACAGCTTTAAAAATTTTATTCAAAACAGCTCTCTAAAAACGAGAGCTGTTTTTTATCAGTTTACACTTTTTTGCTCTTTTAAAGAATAAAATATATAATTAGGGGCTTTATAACAGTATAAATACAAATTTATGAGAAATAAGAACAGTCTTAAATTATTCAAAAGAATTTATAAATGGCAGGATTATTTCCACGGTTTTGATAATTACTTTAAAACAAAAATAGGATTTATCGCGCAGGGAGGAACTATCGATTCCATATTAAATGAAAATAGTAAATTGGTACCGTCTCCTCATCCTGTTGTGACCTCCAAAACTATAGGTAAAAAGGTATCCTACATAAATAAACTTTATTTAAAACACCAGACATCTGCGAAAATTCTTGGTAATTTATTCGGCTGGAGCTATTCTCAAGGAAAAGATGTCGCCATACCCTGGAAAAATCAGGAACTTAAAATAATAAAACGCATCAGCAGTTTTGATTCCGGACAGGAAGATCATACTCATTTTCTGTCATTCCTCGATTATGTTATGAAGCAGTTGGAGAATTTGGAGGTTATAATTATTTCCCAAGGGACTGATTCATTGGTAAACAAAGCATCACTTTTTACTGCGGTACTATCTCCTTATCTTTATGCATCACACAAAAAAGTGATTTTTGTGGGTTCATCAGAATCAGGTTACAAGGAAGATACGCTGGCCATACCCAATGTCACCGGAGCACTTTTTACTGCAGTTGAAAAGAGGCTTCCCGGTGGGATATATATAGTGTCAGCATCACGAATTGATGGGGAGGAGACCGTTGAAGTATTTCAGGGTCTTGGTGTCGTGAAGCTCCATTCAGACGGAATATTCCACTCGCCTAATTCCGAGGCAATCTTTACTATTCGAAAGAATTTAGTTTTTGAATCTGCACTTCTGAAAGATCTTATTGAGAGGATAAAAAGCATAGAACTACTGCCCTATTTATCCAGATTTTATTTCCAGGATCATATTCCTGACAGGTTAGAAGAAGCGTTTAACAAGACCAGTATAGAATCAGTTGAGAACGACCCCCGGATATTAATCAGTCATTATAATATGGGTAAAAGAGTATTTATCGTCAGAGCCCGGGGTAGTGGAACAGCGTCTTTAGCTTGGAAAAAACAGCTGGAAATATTGTCCAAGAAAAAAAATGTGATTATTATCATTACTACATCAGCAGACAGCGGAGATGTAAATTTAAGAAAATATGAAGCAGGACTGGATATTGATGGAGTAATTAGTGGCAGAACTCTCAGAGAAGAAGCAGCTCTGACACTTGCAGCCATATCATATGATTTAAGAATGCATGAAAAATTCAACAATCAGGACATCCAACAGCTGATTGAGAGATATTGTTATCTTTCGGGAATGATAGGAGAATAAAATAAATATCTATAATTTTCTTACTCAATCCGCCAGCTGGCGGATAAGTTTAGAAGAGTATATACTGATTCCAAATTACTATAAAAGAAGTATATAGTTTCGAGTTTCGCACCTTTGTCATTCCGAGCGAGGTCGAAGACCGAGCGTGGGAATCTTTCATCAGATTGCCATGTCCCCCGACGTTACGTCGGGGTCCTCGCAATGACAACTGCGAAATTCGTGATATTATTATTTTTATATGAAAGTTGCCGTGATAAAAATAGTAACCTCTAGCATAATCAAACATATAGCCCAACTGGCAAATTTGGATCTGTCAGACGAAGAATTAAAATCAATGTCTCCTCAATTTTCTTCAATATTGAATCTGGTGTCAAAAATAAAAAAACTGGATACCACCAATGTATCCGAAACTTCACAGGTGACAGGGCAGGAAAATGTTTTCCGGGAAGATGAGGTTGACAGTAAAAGAATATTGACCCAGGAGGAAGCACTGTCAAACGCCAAAAATAAACATAACGGTTATTTTGTCGTAGATGCAATTTTTGAAGAATAACATGCTTGCCGATAAATCAATCAGCGAAATAGCCAGGGCATTTAGAGACAAGGAATTTTCCAGTGAGGACTTGGTGAAAGAGTGTCTGGCAAATATCGAAAAATATAATCCTCAAATCAACGCTTTTATAACAAAGATTGATAAAGATATAGTCCTTTCAGAAGCCCGTCAAAAGGACCGCCAGGGATTTGCAGGAAAATCTCTGCTTTTTGGAATTCCTTATGTTCTTAAAGATTCATACGTCACCCGCGGAATAATGACCACCGCCGCTTCGAATGTTTTAAAAAATTATCTTCCCCAATATGATGCGACTGTATATTGTAAGTTAAAAGAGACCGGGGCAATACTCCTCGGAAAAATGAATATGGATGCCTGGGGCCATGGAGGGAGCAGTGAAAATACCGATTTTTCTCCAGTTCATAATCCTTGGGATTTGACCCGGGTGGCAGGCGGTTCAAGCGGAGGACCTGCTGCAGCAATAGCCGCAAGAATGTGTCTTTTTGCTATCGGTGAGGATACCGGAGGATCTATCCGTAATCCTGCCGCGTGGTGTAATATTACCGGACTTAAAGTATCCTACGGTAGGGTTAGCCGGTATGGCTGTATTGCTTATGCATCATCATTTGATACCGTTGGACCAATGGCGAAATCTGCAGAGGATTGTGCAATTATTTTGGAAACTATTGCCGGTCATGATATGTACGACGGGACAAGTTCAAAAAATGAAGTTCCGCGCTACTCACAAAAACTTGCAACACCTATAAAAAATGTCACCGTCGGCATGCCTGAAGAATTTTTTCAAAAAGGTTTAGACCGTGAAATTAAAAAAGCAATAGAAACTGCTGTCGAAAAGTTGCAAAAACTTGGAGTAAAGTCAAAAGTTATTTCCCTGCCGATGATCGAATACGGCATACCGGTTTATTATCTGATCGGTCCCAGTGAAACAAGTTCCAATTTAGCCAGATACGATGGCATTAGATACGGGGAAACACGGAGTAATTTTACCGGTGAAACCATGCGCAGAATTATGATCGGCACATACGCCTTGTCAGCAGGATACTATGATGCCTATTATAAAAAAGCCCAAAAAGCCCGGACTCTATTTATCAGGGAGTACGAAAAAGCTTTAAATGAATGCGACGTTATTCTCATGCCTGTCAATCCCACTCCTCCCACCAAAATCGGAGAACTGATCAATGATCCGGTGCAAAATCTTCTGGCTGATATTTATACCGTCTCACAAAATCCGGTAGGGGTACCGTCTTTGGCAATTCCCTGCGGATTTACCAAGTCTGGACTTCCGATCGGCATGCAACTGGTTGGAAAAATGTTTGCAGAAGAAAAATTATTGCAGGTAGGATACGCCTATCAGCAAATGAACAGCTGGCATAATCAAAAACCAAAACTGACACCTTAGTGTCATCCTGAGGTATTAGCCGAAGGATCCCAGACGGCATTCTGTATATGAAGGGGATTCTTCGCTTCGGGAGGTACCAGATGGTACTTCCCTTCGCTCAGAATGACAATACTATTATGTATATAAATTACGAATCTATTATAGGACTTGAAATTCATGTAGAACTGAAGACCAAATCCAAAATGTTCTGCGGCTGCTATGCAGATTGGTTTGGGAAAAGTCCTAATTCTAATACCTGTCCGGTATGCCTTGGTTTACCGGGTGCGTTACCGGTAACAAATAAAAAAGCTGTAGAGTGGTGTGTCTTGCTGGGAATTGCTCTCAACTGCGAAATTCCGGAATTTTCCAAATTTGATCGCAAAAATTATTTTTATCCTGATCTTGCCAAAGGATATCAGATAAGCCAATATGATAAGCCGTTTGCAATAAATGGTTCTTTAGAAATAAATACCAATCAACTAATAAATCAATCAACTAATAAACCAATAAATGCAACAATGAAGCAATTGAACAATGAAACAATGAAAAAGAAAATTAGGATTAGACGAGTACATCTGGAGGAAGATACGGGAAAACTGCTTCATGACGTAGTTGGCGGAAAACGTGTTTCCCTCATTGATTTCAACCGCAGTGGAGTGCCTTTAGTTGAGATAGTTACGGAACCGGATATCAGATCGAGCGAAGAAGCGAGGATATTTTTGAAAAAACTTTATCAGATCATCCGCTGCATTGGAATTTCTGACGCGGATATGGAGAAGGGAAGCCTTCGGATTGAACCGAATATATCAGTTCGGGAAACGTCATTGCGAGCGTCAGTGAAGCAATCCCTGTCTGCGCAGACAGATATAAAGATTGCCACGTCGCCTTCTGCTCCTCGCAATGACACTAACGATTTACCATCTTATAAAGTCGAAGTAAAAAATATCAACTCCTTCAGCTTCACCAGGAAAGCAATAGACTTTGAAATAGCCAGACATATTGATTTATTAAATCACGGAGAAACACCCATTCAGGAAACCCGCGGTTGGGATGAAAAAAAAGGAATTACATACAGCCAGAGGAGTAAAGAAGAGGCTCATGATTACAGGTACTTTCCCGAGCCGGATATACCGCCCATACGATGGGCGGAATCTCAAATATCAAATTTCAAATTACAAATACCGGAATTACCGAATGTTAAATTAGCCCGATTTATGAAAGACTATCAGTTATCTGAATATGATGCGATCATATTGACAGATGAGAAAGAAACGGCGGAATATTTTGAGAAAACAATAAGCCTAAAAGACACCCCTGGGGTAGCCGGCGTACAAGGATTCCCCGGGGGTGGAGAAATTGGAATAATTCCTAAAACTATCGCTAATTGGATAATTAATAAAAAAGCAGATATAAATAAAGTTTCTCCAGAAAAGTTGCTAAAATTAATTGCAGATCAAACACAAAGATCAATTATTCCGGATGATGAATTAGAGAAAGTTATAAAAAAAATATTATTAGAAAACCCCAGAGCTATGGCGGATTATAAATCCGGAAAAGAAAACGTATTAATGTTTTTACTTGGGCAAGTGATGAGGGGAGTCAAAGGTAAGTCCAACGCGGAAGATATTAAACAAAAGTTGAAGCTGTTACTAAACTTATACCCGGATGTGTAAAGCTACATCACCCCTGGGGTGATGGAGATAAGTTTTCATCATCGGCAACGATGCTTCCTTTTTGATCTTTCGCGCTAATCAATCTTTTATCTGCTAATTCATAGAGTTTGACCATATATTCGTCTAAAAGCGCCATATGGGCTTTATTTCTTTCTGTAGCATCATGAATTTGGTTGATTTTACCTTCTCTTTCTGGATTTCTAATCTCATCAAGAGTAGCTATTCCCATTGTTGTACCGATTGTTAAAGTATTCCCTATTTCGATTTTCCGATGATGTTTTGTTGAGTATCCCGACTTTAATGCTTCAAATCCAGGTAAATCACTTAATTTAGATTTTATTCTATTGGCAATAAGCACTGCTCCTTTGGTGTCCGTTTCAGGTAATATAATGGTAAATTCATCTGATCCTTCTCCGCCTCTGGAGGGACAATCAATGTTTCTGGTGCAGCCTTTTAAAACTTCTGCATAATTTCTCAATACCTGATCACCTGCGGGATGACTAATAAAATCGTTAAATTCGCTAAATCTATCAATATCACAACAGATAAGGCTAAGTTGATGATTACCTCTAACAGCCCTTTCAATTTCTTTTCGCAGTTCAACCAAAAATTTTCTTCGATTAGGAAGTTCAGTCAACGGATCTATCATTGCCAATCTTTGCGCTTCTTCTAATTTTCCTGCATTATGGAACGCTTGTCCCAGTTGGTCAGCGAATTTCTGAAGTAACTGTACGTCCTGATCTACAAAAATATCAGGATGAAAATGATTCAGGTTTAAGATACCGATTATTCTACCACCAGCGTGGATAGGAACGCCGAGATATGAGGCAACAGACTTTTCTTCAGATTTGGGTGTAGTTTTCCATCTTGTATCTATTGCAGTATTGGGAACAATGATGGGCTGATCTTGCCTATAGATCTCGTTTAATATTGGCAAATTTTCGATGCTAGTTACAAACGGTGTTCTTAAAACAGGAATAGATTTTTCATCATAACCCCAGCTGATGTTGGAGGTAGTATTTCCCTGATCATCTAGAATCATGACATCGGCAGTATCGTGCGGAACCAATGTTCGCAGTATTCCTCTCATGTTGGCCAGAATTTCCTCAATTGACAAGTCTTTGGATATTAGTTCAGCCGCTTTGGCTAATGCTTCCGCCTGTTTTTGTTGCGTGGTGTCTGTCGCTTCGATTTGAAAAACTTTTTCTTTTATACCGCCGGTTTCTAATTCGATCAGAGTTGGTCTATATTGGATTACACGTCTCCGACCCTTGGCGTTTTTAATCTCAACTTCGGGTAATTGGATTTTTTCAATAGGAATACCTAATTTAAATTGAACATTTGCTTTCATTGTTAATTTAAATAATGCGGTTAGATTCTCCGAAGTTTGTGGGTTGGCGGACAAATCCTGAATATTTTTGCCGACAAGATCGGTAGCGCTTTTACCACCATAATCACTTAGAGCTTGATGATTTGTCCATCTAATATCACCATTTGAAGTAATCTGAAGAATAGGAGTGCGCAGAGGTATTAAATATCTGGATTCAGCAGCATTTAGTCCAATTCGAGGTGTTGAAGGTGATGAGTCAGCCATAAAGTGTTTTAAAGTTTCGGTTCTGCCCACTTGTCAAATAATAAATAAGAGGGCTATACTAACATTTGTAATTAATTATATCAAGAAAAAATTCGATTTGTCACACAGAAATGATAATGTCGTATTTGCACGAAGTAGAAATGTCCGCTTTTAAGGTTCAAACTTAATTGGTTATCAGTTTAACCAA
>MFJN01000020.1:0-9662 GCA_001779235.1 Candidatus Gottesmanbacteria bacterium RIFCSPHIGHO2_02_FULL_40_13
GAAGGCGGCATCAGCGGGGAAGGAACTCATAATTTGGTTCGGCCCGGCGGACCAAGTCAGACTGTTTACCTGACTTCTTCCAATTTAGACCTCAATCAGTTTATCGGTAAAAAAGTAAGAGTCTGGGGTGAAACGTTTTCCGCCCAGCAGGCAGGCTGGTTAATGGATGTCGGTAAGGTAGAAACTTTAAATTAGTTATCCTTCCTCCTATTTATGATCCGATTTAACAGCGTCAGCAAAAAATATAAAAAATCTGTGGCGGCTTTGGAGGATATAAATTTCAGCATTGAGGATGGAGAGTTTGTATTTCTGGTCGGACCCTCCGGAGCGGGTAAAACCACACTACTTAAACTTATCATCGGAGAAATAAAGCCAACTCACGGATCAGTTCATGTCGATGATTACATCGTCAGTAAATTGGCCGAAAACAAACTGCCATATCTGCGGAGAAAAGTAAGTTTTGTCTTTCAGGATTTTAAACTTCTTGCGGAAAGGACAGTTGTCGAAAATATTTCAGTATCACTGGAAATTTTAGGAAAAACAACCGTTGAGGCTGAAAAACGAATCGAGGCAGTTTTATCGATGATAAAATTAAGCGATAAAGGAAATTATTTCCCTAGACAGCTTTCATACGGTGAACAACAGCGGGTGGCTATCGGCCGGGCAATTGCGGGAGAAGCAAAAATACTTCTTGCTGATGAACCAACAGGCAACCTCGACCCGAAAACTTCCTGGGAAATATTAAAAATCATTAGCGCCATCAATAAGGATGGAAAAACTGTTATCATGGCTACCCATAACGTAGACATTGTCAACAGCCTTAAAAAAAGAGTTATTGTCATCAAAGACGGTAAAATTATCAAAGACGAAAAAAAAGGCAGTTATTCCTAATTAATTTATGTCAACAACAGTATCTTTTTGGCAAAGAATGAGGAGAACACCATATCAGGCGATCGGTGCGATTTTTATGATCGTGATCACTCTGTTTGTAACCTCAATTTTTCTTCTGATGGTTGGCGGATCTTCTGCACTCTTGACATATCTCGAAAGCAAACCGCAACTTACAATCTTTTTTAAAGAAGAAAAAGATAAAACAGATATCGATAACCTGGTCAATAAATTAAATGCCACTCAAAAAGTTGCCAACGCAATATATATCTCTAAAGACCAGGCTCTGGAAATCTACCGTGCCCAGAATCAAAACGATCCGCTGCTTCTCGAGATGGTGACTGCCGATATCCTGCCGTCCTCTTTGGAAATATCCGCGATTTCTCCAAAATATCTTGCAGAGCTGGCCGATATCGTCAAAGACGAGCCCGGAATAGACGAGGTCGTCTATCAAAAAGATATTGTGGATACTTTAATTTCCTGGACCACAACCATGCGAAGAGTAGGATTTGTTTTTATCGTCTTTTTGGTTAGTTCATCATTTTTTATTCTTCTTACCAGTATCGGTATGAAAATTGCTCTCAAGAAAGAAGAAATAGAAATTCTCAAGCTGGTTGGAGCTACGAACTGGCAAATTAAAAAACCTTTTATCCAGGAAGGGGTTTCCTATGGATTTTTGGGAGCGATTGTTGCCTGGATGATAATTTCCCTGATTCTTCTTTATCTGCGCCCTTTCATATCTTCATTTCTTAAAGGAATAGACAGTTTATCTTTATGGCAAATCACAGGCTTTACATTATACATCTGGCCTCCTAATCTTTATTTATTCGGATTACTATGGCTGATACTGATCGTCTTTGGGGTGATGATAGGGCTTGTTGGCAGTTTATTTGCGGTATCCAGATATATCAGAAGTACTAATTGATATGCGCTCTTTATGGAAAGTTTTCACCATTCTTTCTATCCTCTTTATTTTATTAAAGCCAGCCGGTCCGATTTCTGCGATTAACACCTGTCCGACTGACGATCCGTGCAAGGATAAAAGCGATCTCTTCGACAAGGTGAACTGTTACAAAGATGTCGTCAATGTTTGTTCAACCCAAAGGGAAAGCATGGCTTCGCAAGTGACGTATTTGTCCACCAAAATTCAGCTGACTGCCTCAAAAATCGAACAGAATAAAAAAGAGATTAAAACACTCGAAGATGAAATTGGAGCTTTGTCGCAAAAAATAGACAACATAGAAACTTCTCTAACCACAATAACCGGCATGTTTATTGACAGAATTGTAGCTTCATATAAGACAGGCGAGAGCACATTTTTAAATTTGATTCTAGACAGCCGTAAATTTTCTGATTTATTCAATCGCTATAAATATATTCAGACAGTACAAGCTCACGATAGAAAACTTTTGTTTCAAATGCAAAACAGCAAACTAAATTTTGAAGAACAAAAAAGTCTGCGTGAGGAAAAAAAGCAGGCATTATCTTTACTGAAAAAACTGCTGGAAAAGGAAGAGGTGACACTGGCGGTCCAGAAAAAAGAGAAAGAAGGATTTTTAGCTGTAACTCGAAACAGCGAAAACATCTATAAGCAGAATTTGGAGGCAGCCCGGCGGGAAGCCAGTGAAATACAACAGGCCGCCTCTATTTTATCAATGGCCGGTGTGCCAAAAAAGGTGTCGCGGGATGAGGTGATAGGCATTATGGGTAATACCGGATTTTCCACAGGACCGCACCTCCATCTTTCTGTATACAATCTCAAGGAATCTGATTTAAATAAATTTAATTTCAATTCGGGGTACGATAATCCATTCAATTATTTATCATCAAAATCGACGCCTTTTTCCGCCAGTTCGTGTGATGATGTGGGAAGCAATCTGACCAAAAATATCGGAAACGGTTCATGGAGTTGGCCGATGAACAACCCCACCATTTCCCAGTGTTATGGTCATACTCCCTGGTCCTGGAGATATCAGTCAGGAATTCACAACGGAGTTGATATGTTTGATACTATTAATACCTTGGTGCGCGCAGTTGATGAAGGAAACGCCTATACATACAGGGGCGGACAATCAGCAGGTAACGGGGTGTTTATATTTCACAATAACGGCAAAATGTCTTTATACTGGCACTTGCAGTAAAAGTTAAAACATAGGTTTACATGTCAAAACTAGCTGCCCGGATTTTAATCAGTAGTGTGTTATTCAGCATCGGTTTAATTTTCTCTTCCGAATCTGTTTACGGCGCCCGGTCGGTAAAAATAGACTCATTTGAAGATTCCTTTCACAACGATGAAGAAGGGGAGGTGCAGGTTAGTCTGATTGGCTTTGACGAAGGTGAAGAGATACGTGTCAAGGGTGCTTTTGCCGGAGATGGCTCTACCAATTATTTCGGCTTTACCAAAATAGGCGGGGAGTGGATTAAAAATAGCACCAAATCGGAAGATCAGCCGGTTGTGAATGTCACCAGTTGGGATTACAAGCTAAAGATAAAGCCTGATCCGGCAGACAGCGGATTTCACGGGACGGACGATTATAACTTCAAAATAGGATTTTATTATTTGACCGCCGGCGGAAATTTATCAAGCGTCAACTGGTCGGAGGCTGTCAAAGTGCATATAGATTTTGTACCTTCTCCAACTCCGCTTCCTACCATCTTGCCGACCTCAACCAGTGTGATTGTCCCAACTGCAATTCCTACATCGACTCCTAAAGCAATAACAAAAATAAACCCGACAATTGCCTTTACTCCGACAAAAATTATTTCCCCACTGACCAAGGAAAACCCGCCGACGGGAAAAAGTATTTTATCTGGTGTGACAGCTTTGCCGGGAATTGGAGAAGTGAGCAGTAATGATGGTGAAATTTCCGGTTCAGCCGATAAAATTTTAGGAATAAATGACAGGCAAAAAACAAAAAGTTCCGGTCCTCAGATTGTGGCAGGTATACTGATGACGGGCGCAGTTATTTGTTTTATCATAAGTATATTTTTCAGCATCAGGATTATTAAAAGAAGAGAAAAGAGAGAAATTCCACTCTAAATGGATTTTCTCAAAAACTTTTTAAACGGCTGATACCCGTAGGAATTCCAGGCAATTTTACCAAACTGATTTACTTCATCGACATAAACTTCCGCATATTCCAAATTTTTGGTTTTAAACCAATTGACAGCCTCTATCTCCAGAAGTTTTCCAACCCCCTTAGATCTTTTTGATTTATCAATCACGAGATATGAGATATGGCCTACCTGTTTGGTTTTAAACCAGGGAAAAAGATATTTGATAAATCCCGAGATAAAACCGGTGATGATGCCATTTTCTTCTGCCACCATGATAAATTTGCCCGGAAAACCGATTTGTTCGGCTGTCCAGTTGTAAAAATTACGGTCGAAATCAGTTTCCAGAGTATAATATTTCTGATCAAATTCTAAGTGCAGATCCAGAAGCTGTTTGCCAAGGATAATGATTTGTGGTATATCTTCGTGACGTGCTAATCTTATATTCATATGCTAATTATAACCAATAATACAGATGATACATCGAAAATCGGGAAAAAAATAGCCGCAGGGTTGAAGGGCGGGGAAGTGTTTTGTCTGTACGGCGAACTGGGTGCAGGCAAATCAGTTTTTACGCGTGCTCTGATCAATTATTTTCTGCCGGGAATCAGGGTCCTCTCCCCCACCTTCATTATTGTGCGACAATATGAAACAGGTAAAATTAAAATAAAGACGATTTACCATCTTGATTTATACCGCCTGACAAATACCGGCGAATTTCAGGATTTAGGTATGTCAGAAAATTTTCATCATCCTGATACAATTATGGTTATAGAATGGGCAGACAGGATTAAAAACTCACTTCCTCCAAAAAGAACTGACATCAGTTTCAAAATTCTGGGAGAAAACACCAGGGAAATTATTGTCAAAAATTATGGATAAGATAAAAGAAGCAGTAAAAATACTAAATCAGGGGGGAATCATCATCTTTCCCACAGATACAGCCTTTGGAATTGGCTGTCGGATGGATAATGCCATATCCGTCCAAAAACTATTTAAAATCAGACGAAGGCCCGAGTCGCAGGCAGTGCCGGTTCTGGTTGATTCCATAAATATGGCGAAGAGGTTTCTCCTCTCCCCGCTTCCAGACAATGTGCGACAATTGATGGAATCATATTGGCCGGGCGCGTTGACGGTTATTTATCCCTGTAAAAAACAGTTTGTTGATCCCCTAGTGAGAGGCGGGAGTGATAATTTAGGCGTCAGAATGCCAAATCATCTGACTGCGTTAAAACTGATAAGTGAAGCAGGAATGCCTATATTAGGCCCCTCTGCCAACTTCCACGGTGCAAAAACTCCTTACCGGCTCCAGGATCTTGATCCTCAACTTATTAAACTGGTGGATTATGTTGTTCCGGGTAAATGTAAACACCAAAATGCCTCCACAGTTATTGATTGTTCTATTATTCCCTGGAAAATTAAACGGCAGGGAGACGTTTTTCCTAAATTTATTAGTTTGCATATCGATACACGGGATCGATATAAGGCAAAAATAAAAATTATTAAAGCGGAAAAAAAATATAATTTTGAAGAAGAGCAGGCCAAAAACAATTCGCAGTCTCTTTTACAACTTATCGATAAAGCCCTAAAAAAATGTAATTTTAAATTGAATGATTTGAATTTTATTAATGTAGAGACAAAGGGAGGATCTTTTACAGGAGTCAGGATCGGATTAGCTGTTGCCAATACTTTAGGTTGGGTTTACGGCATTCCCGTCAACTCCAAACAGAGAAAAATAATTACCCCTGACTACGCCTGATAACTTGACGGACGTCAACACTAGTATTATCCTGATGTTAATGAGAAGAATAATTACTATTGCATTTTTATCAGTAATTGTTCTTCTTTTATCTCCTTTACCAATTCATGCTTCGACTCTAAATGCCAATCGTTTAATAATTCGTTATAGAACCACAGTGACGAGTAATAATAAGGTTAAAATTCACTCAGAAGTCGCCGGCGCAGAGGTGGTTAAAAGCCTTTCTCCCCTGAATATAGATGTCTTTAAATCAACTGATGCTGATTTTATGGAAAGAGTCATCCGCCACTTTAAAAACGATCCGAGGATTCAATATGTAGAACCGGATTTTTTGGCTACAGCTGTAGAAATCCCCAATGATTCTGGTTTGTTTGAAAACCGCCAATGGGGTATGTATAAAATACAAGCCGCCGCAAGTTTAACCAGCGGGTGGAATATTACTCACGGCAATTCATCTGTTAAAGTTGCTGTGATTGATTCAGGCATTGATTCCCTCCACGAAGATTTGGCGGGCAAAGTTAAAAATGTCAAAAACTGCACTGACAGTCGAACCTCTGATGACCTTTTCGGCCACGGCACCCATGTAGCCGGAATCATCTCAGCCAACACCAATAATAAAATCGGGGTGGCGGGGGTAGGATACGATATATCACTGATGAACGCTAAAGCCCTTTCTGACAACGGTTCGGGATATTATTCATGGATCGCAGACTGCATCATCTGGTCTGCCGATCAGGGAGCCAGCGTCATCAATATGAGTTTAGGCGGGACAGATTATTCTCAAATGTTGGAAGATGCCATAAATTATGCGCGTGATAAGGGGGTGGTGATCGTTGCCGCGGCGGGAAATTCCAACAGTAACGGATTTTTTTATCCGGCAGCATACAGTCAGGTACTTTCAGTGGCAGCCACAGATGACAATGACGGGAAGGCTTCATTTTCCAACTTCGGAAATTGGGTTGATGTTGCGGCACCGGGCGTTTCCATCCTTTCCATACTTCCATCGCACTCTAATTATTTCAAGACAAAAAATTACGGATATCTGTCAGGGACTTCCATGGCAGCGCCATACGTTGCGGGACTGGCAGGGCTTCTATATAGCGTGAATTTAAAAGGAGATGATGTTATTAAGGCGATTTTCCAAAACTCCGATCAGATTACAGGCACAGGTAAATTCTGGAAATACGGACGGATAAATGTTTACAAAAGCCTGATCTCAGCCAATATCAGTGTTAATCCTTCTCCAACCCTAACTCCGAGTTTGACCCCGACCGTTATCCCGTCTTTTACGCCGACTCCTACTCTTATTCCTTCCTTGACTTCTACTCCCATCCCAAGTCCTGATCCCACACCTGTTGAGACAAAACCGGTTAAAAATAATAAAAAGATGTTATCACGTCTTTGCGACAGATTTCCACGCTTTTGTGATTAAATTCACTTAACAATATTTTTTGAAAATACCGCCGCCAGATCATCACGGTAAAGAAGTTTCCATCTGCCTTGATCAACAAGTTTAATCAGCTTTTTATAGAGAGGTTTGCTTGTATTGATAAGCACCTTGCTGTAGCGGGAATTATCGATATCTTTTATATTTTGCTCCAGCGGATAATACTCATCAAAGGCGCTGTATCCTTTGTCATCTCTCCACAGATGCATTCGTCCGTCTATTCCGGGTTTCACTTCCGGATAATTCCAGATGATCCAGCCGCCCCAGTTGTAAAAAGTTAAAAGGTCATCACCGGCCAGTTTATTATTCGCTACGTATTCGACAGACTTTGGAGAACATTTGACAAAATCAGTGCAATACCTGTCCCAGTCCATATGAAAGATATTGGCAAGGGGAATTTGAAAGGAAATAACATAAAAATAAAACCCGCCCAGTACGGTAAATGACAGAATATCGGCAAGAATCCGCTTTTTAGGCCTGATGGTCTGAAAAAATATTCTGACGACAGGTATTGAGATCAGAAGCAAGACCCAGTTATACCGCCTGACCAGATATGACATGATCAGAATGAGAAATGTCGGGACGAGCCAAGGCAGATTTTCCTTCAGTTTCTTTTTTTCGAGATGTATCAAAATGCTAAGCATAATTAATATTTCCCATATCACCAGATTCCACCACAGCAGGGAAAACCTCTCAAACGAAATCCATTCGATAATGTCTTTCAGGGCAGGATTGTTAAAGTGTTTCACTGCTTCATGATAGACTTCCCATCCAAAAGGATTTATTACCGCGGCAAAAACCGACAGGATGAAGGAAAGGATAAGATCAAGATATTCTTTTAGCGGGGAAAAGATATTTTTCCAGCCTCTAAACGAAATTTTGGACAGGATAAAAGCAACTGCCCAGAGGAAAAAAATTCCCAAACCCAAAATAAACTCCCCGTGAATATTGGACCAGAGCCAAAAAAGCGGCAGGCAAAAAAATATCATTTTTTTCCTGCCGTTCTGATAGTTGACCAGGAGGTAATATAAAACAGCCAGCCCCAGAAAACTTAGAAGCTGTCCGCGGAAAGAGACTGCAAACATCGGCTGTTCCATATAAAGGATGATGGGAAATAGCAGGGATATCTCCCAAAACGAAAGTTTGAAGCTCTTTTTGAAAATATATAAAATCAAAGCAATAATCAGTGCCGCCGTTAAACTCAATCCCCAAAAACCCGAGAAGTGGAATATCAGATAGGAAATAAGGTCAGTGCCCCAGGAGCTGTTGATCCAGGTAAATCCGGGCATCATGGTTGATAGGGTATTTTCCCTGAGTATTTTTCCTGTCCGGAAAAAATATTCGCCGTACTTGAGGTGCCATCCTAAGTCTGAATCGCCGGACGGATAGATAGTACCCAAAAAAATAACTATAAAAGGAAATAGGATATAGAAGAAGTTCTTGATAGTATCAGACAATATTTTTTTCATTGGTATTACAGACAACCATAATCAAACATGCTGGTCTTATCATCATCCTGAGTCATGTCATGCTGAATTTATTTCAGCATCTCATGGGATCCTGAAACAAGTTCAGGATGACGTAAAGTCAGTTCAGGATGACGTAAAGTCAGTTCAGCATGACAGCATGGTTAGTTATGTACGTTTGTTGATAAGGGCAAAGAGCAAGTGAGAAGTATATGAAAAAAAATGCTACTTGACAAGGTATAAAAAAGTGTTTTACATTGGATATAGAGTTTGCTAACCGCAAACGGAAGCATCCCGATGAGATCGTGGATGCTTTTTTTATCAAACATGTGACACCTGCCCGGTGTATTTTTTAGCTGCCCAATATGTATAGCTGCCTGCCTGCTGCTCAAAGTTTACACTCAAACCCTGACTAGGTCGGGGCGCGAGTGTTTTTTTGTGCAGGAGCTTTTCAATATACTGCCCTCCCGGCATCATGTCGGGATAAAGAAAGGAGGTGAAGAATAATGATAAAAAAAATATTTGGATTATCGGTAGGAGTTGGCTTAGTTTTAGCAACAGTCGTACCGGCAATTGCCGCAGGTAATTCCTGCGCCAATCAGACGACAGGTTCATCCAGCACTAACAACTGTCTGAGACAGATGATAAAAACTCATACGCCGTACATCAACAATACCGGTAATCTTATCAATAATATCTTCAGTAACATCCGATCCGGCAATAATACGTCAGACAACAACACGCAGAATGCGTCAGTGACGACAGCTGAATCAAATGCTACTGTTGACAGCGCATCAAGCTTAAATACAGGTGATATAACCGTGAATCAAACAGACACGACAGTTGATGAAACCGGATTAAATGATACGACCGGAGCAAATTCCAACAACACAGTCACCCTGAATACGACCAAAAATACGACATTAACCGTTTATAATGACGGTTTATTGCAGAACAATGTCACATCCAATGTGACTAGCGGTGACAATACTGCCAATAATAATACTGTTGGAGGTGCGATTAATACCGGCGCATCCAGACTTTCTGT
>MFJN01000020.1:9851-47889 GCA_001779235.1 Candidatus Gottesmanbacteria bacterium RIFCSPHIGHO2_02_FULL_40_13
ATATTTCTGGCCATAGGACTTACCCTTTTTTTAAGATTGATTTTATTTGTGGTAGGGTATAATTTCGCCATCCGTTTTAACCGTCTGCCTCTGACAACTAGGGAAATGGATTTCTCCGAAGATATTCCGATGGACAAAAAAGATCCGTGGTATTTTATCGTTTCCCCCCTTCACAGGTTTGATGCGCTCTGGTATGAGGAGATAGCGAAAAATAATTACAAAAACCAGCCGCTGACAACAGCTTTTTTTCCCTTATTCCCGTGGATAGTCGGCAGTATGGCAAAGTTATTTCATACCACGTTTGCGGTTAGCGCTTTTTTTATCAATACTTTTTTGACATCGATAGTATTTTATCTTCTTTATCATCTGGCGCGTATGGACTTTGACGAAAATGTTGCTTTTAGAACAGTGATTATTTATGCGTTTTTTCCTGCCTCTTTTTTTCTTTTGGCTCCTTACGCAGAGCCGCTTCTTTTTGTCTTTATTCTTCTGTCTCTGATCTTTGCCAAACGGGCTAACTTTCTTTTATCTGTCGTATTTGCAAGTTTAGGAGCAATGACAAAGCCTTATGCGGTTGCAATAGTCTTGCCGCTATTTGTTATCCTGCATCAAAATTTTCCTTTGAAAAAAAATATATTTAAATATTTTTTCTTATCACTTATTCCGCTAATATTTCTTCTGGTATTAGGCTATCAAAATTTTCAGAGTACAAAATCTGTCTTTTTCGCTCTGGGGAAGGGTTGGAGCATGCAACCTGCTTGGCCACATGAGCCATTACTTGCTCAGATAAAAATGGCGATTAAAAGTCCTTACGATTTACCCAATGATGTAAATTTTATAATAGTTTTATTTACTGTTTATTATTTAATTAGATCATATAAAAAAAGGCAGTGGGAAAATTGGCTTTTTGTGTTAGTTTTTTTTGGCATTTTTTATTTGTACCAGTTTAAAGGAGATCAATTGTTCAGCGTTTCCAGACACGCGCTCATTTTTTTCCCGATATTTATGTTTTTGGGAAATTTGAAAGTAAGTAAAATTATTGAAGTTATTTATTTTTCATCTTCTATACTATTATCGAATATGTTTTTTATTTATTATACCTTTGGATTTTTTGTGGCTTAAATGCAATCTTTTTCCTATAAATATTCAGTCTTTCCCGATGTTTTATAACACTCAATAAGAAACAGCCTCTAACAAATGACAACATCAGTATACCTCGAGGCATAGTGAAGTTGTCAAACAACCTCCTGTCGTGAAGTTCTGAATAAATACTTTTTCCTATCTTGACAAGGTTTTTTTTATCGGTTAGTATTTGCTCGGTTAGATCTACTCTACAAATTCTGCCCAAAGCCATAACCTGCTTTGGGTTTTTTGATGCCTATGACTGATGATAAAACAATCTTTGATCCTGAAGTGGTCATACCCAACACCAAAAGATTTTTCCGCTTCGTATTTAGTCTGCTGAAACGCAGAAAGAAACTTATAATTATAATTGTCCTAATTATACTTGCCTTGGCTGCATTCAGGTTCTTACTCGCCAGAAGATATTCGCCAAGTACTCCCAAACCCAAAGTGGTGGCCGTCAGCGTCGATAAAAGCTTTGAATTTCCGGCACTCAGCAATCAGGGTAAGCCGACCGGCAATAAAATCCGGCTCAAAATTGCCCAGGTTGAAAAAACCAATCAGGTGATTGTGAAAGACCAGACCTTCACGGCGAAAAACAACAAGCTTTTCCTGATTGTGAATTTGGAGATGAAAAACGACGCCACGGCCCCTCTCAATTTGTTGCCCGGCGATCTGATCAGACTGACCTACAATAATGATGATAACAATAAATACGCTCCTGACTTGCATAATAATCTGGTATTGATATCCGCTATTTCCACCAAGCTTGACCGCGTGGGATTCGTGATACCGGATGGTGCACGCAATTTAAAATTACTGATTGGAGAACTGGAAGGGAAGAAAGAATCCATCGCGGTAGAGTTTAGTTCTTGACAAGAGATTAGACAGTAGTTATATTGCTAGATGGTATTTACTGTCGCGAAAAACTGCCCCTGAATATTTTTTTATTTCTGCCTGCTAAAACAACCGTGGTTGATTACTCAACAAAAAAAATAACCAGAGACCTTGTGGAAGAACTCAAACAGGCGCTGAAAAACGTGCGCGGATGGGGCAGTGTCGAAATTTACGTACAGGATTTCAAAGTCACTCAGATAACCGAGCGCAATATCAAAAAAACCAGTCATAACATACGGGATCTGAAATAGAAATTTAATTTATACTTCTCGCATTTGATTATGCGATCAGTATATACCCTTCTAATCTGATTATTGCTTATAATTTTTCGCAAAATCAGTTAAGAATGGTATAAATTACCGACCGCACACGGAGGTAGGCATCCATACATGATATGTATGAGTTGCTTACCTCTTTTTTATTGACAAGATTACCGACTTTTAAGAAGCAATTTACAGGATGGCTATCTTTTCCTAGGCAGATAGCTGTCCTGGATCATTTATAAAGAAAGGAGGTGAATATTAAGTGAAAAAAATAACAACATTTTTAGGAGCTGCAGCTTTGCTCGCAGCGACATTAGCACCGGCGTTTGCTGCAGGGAACAATTGTGGAAACAGCACCACAGGGCCCTATTCCAACAATACCTGCACAGTCAATAATACCAGCAACGTGTCGGTAAATAATGTAAACGATGCACAAATAGTAAATACTGTAAGAACAGTTTCCAACACAGGCGGCAACAGTGCTTCCTACAATACTTTAGGAGGTGCAATCACTACTGGCAATGCGTCATCCAATGTTGCGGTCAGCTCGGTAGCCAATATCAACACGACAAACGTAACAGCAGGATTTGCGGGTGGAAGCAATTCAGGAGTAAATGAAATCACAGGACCTTACTCCGATAATGATGCTTACATCAACAATGACTACAGAGTCAACACATATAACAGTAACACCGCCACTGTCAACAACAGTGTCAATTCTACGTCTGATTCCGGCAACAACAATGCGGACTACAATACCGGTCCGGCATCTGTACGCACAGGAAATACTGCACTTGGGTTGTTAGTTGCCAATCATGTCAACGACAGCTTTACAGCAGTCTCTCTGGGCGGGTCAGGATCAACCAACAATAACACTGTGGGAAACAGTACTACAGGACCTTACTCAACAAATGATGCGGTAGTAAACAATACCGCTGATGTCAACATCAACAACGTCAATGATCTGAGAGTAGACAATAGAGTGCTCACTGATTCCAACTCCGGCAGAAACAGTGCTTCCTACAATACTTTGGGAGGCGATATCACAACCGGTAATGCAACCAGTGATGTAAGCGTAAATACCGAGGGTAACATCAACACAACCGCGGTATCTATGGCTCTGGGATCATTTACCAATGACGGCAGCAATGACGTCACGGGACCCGAATCCAACAATTCCTCTTACGTGAACAACGCAAGAAACGTGCTGATCGACAACTGGAACAACAAATGTCAATCACACAACGCGGATGCTAGATTTGGAACTCCTGGAGCGGTTCCAGTTCCATGTGATGTTAATGACTTGGGAATAGTCAATGATGTAGATAGTTTTGTTGATGCGGGTAACAATAACGGTGATTACAATACCGGTGGAGGTATAGTGACAGCTGGATGGACATCACTAGTTGAATCAATTTTGTCACATCTGAATGATGTGTTGAATCAGGTTCAAATTTAATATCCATCCCTTTCTTTTGGTGGGGATCTATCCTAGGATTCTGGATCCCCACCGGGAAAGTTTAATTTAATTTAGGATTTGGTGAATGTATAAATTTAAAAAATTTATCAGTTTAGTTCTTATCTACACCCTAATAAGTTTGAGGGTATTTTCGGGTATTTCTTTAGTATTGGCTGTTGACGGGGTACCCGGAGTTCCGCCTCCGCCGGGAAGTAGTACCTTTAGTACGCTGCCTCGCCCGCCCAGCAATCCGCCGCCACCGAGCAATGCTCCTCCGCCGACCGTTCCTTCAATTGATAGTAATACAGCAACCATTGCGCCTCCTCGTACGTCTGCGGTGGCTCCAACGACTCCTCCTCTACCGACAGAAGGAACATTACCCACCAGTCAGGTTGAACCAACTGCCGCGACTCTCGACAATTTGTCAAATTTATCGGGATCTGACCCTGATAATTCATCCGGTAATTCATCCAATTCAGATAATGGTACTAATACAAATAACTCAAACTCTTCTGCGTCATCAAACGACACATCATCATCTTCCTCCGTCAATGATCCCGCAAATATTGGTACAGGTTATGGATCGCAAAATTATTCCGGTGAAGAGCTGAACAAAAAGCTGGAAGTGATGAACCAGAATTTGGCAGACATGCAGAATAAAATTGACCAGATGTCGCTAACAGGATTTAACTTCGCAGACTTAAATACTCTGAGCGGCCAGGTTTTCAGCGGAGACGCTTTAGCCAGTCTGAATTTACTCAACAAACTGAATAGCAATATGACAGGCGAAGGAAGTTTCGCCGTCTACAATATATACGGGAATTATCTCAATGATTTGATCTTTAAACTGGGCAGTAATAACGTCACGGATTCATTTGACAGTGCTACGTCTACCGTGTCTAAAAATGCTGTGACAGGCGCATTATCCGACAATACAGCTACGTCAAATAATACTTTTACAGTGAAAGAGGCCAATGGAAACGATGCTTTACTTAATAATGATATCAATCTTCAGGCAGTCTCCGGAGGTAATTCGGCTTCCACTAATACCGGCAACGGAGTTATCAAAACAGGAGACGCGACGGCAATTGGTAATATCGTGAATTTGGCAAATTCCAACATTAACACTGCGGAGTGGCTTTTGGGAGTAGTGAATATATACGGTACTATGCTTGGTAATATTCTTCTTCCGCCGGAGAGTAATACTACTTCCAATGTCACAGCTCCGGCAATCTTGACCGCGAACACCAACACCGGAGCGCTGTCTGATAATGTAGCGACGTTTCAGTCTGACAGCAATACAAATATAGAAAATTCTAATACAGCCAATATTACCAGCAATCTGGATACAATGGCTAATACCGGAGACAATACCTCTTCGTTCAATACCGGAGGCGGGTTGATATCAACGGGTAAGACAGATGTATCCGTGAGTAATACAACCATCGCCAATAAAAATGACGTGAATGATGAAGGTACAGTCTGGATGATAATTGTCAATGAAGCCGGAAAATGGGTTGGACATATTATTGGCGCCCCATACGACAGTAATTATGCATCCAATAGTTTGGGGGCAACACAAACTACAGTCAATAATACTCCTTACTATACCGATACTTTTAATACTTCAACAGGAGCTCTGTCACAAAACGATGCGTCTTATTCACAGACTGATAATACCGACATCACCAACGCCAATTCAGCTGCAATTGTAAATAACATTACGGCCAATGCTGATTCAGGAAAAAATACAGCCTCAAGCAACACAGGAGCAGGCATTATTGATACCGGAAATGCAAAGGTAGCCTTAAATCTTGTCAACGTGGCCAACACCAATGTCACAGCCAAAAAATTTATTGCCGTCATCGTGAATATATTAGGCGAGTTTTTGGGCAATATTATTCCACCAAATTATCAGACAGCCAATACTACGACAAATTCTACCTCAGAGGCCGGACAGAATATTAACCCAACTCCAACAAGTACTAACCCGCATATCGGCGGAGTGGAAAATTTTGTCAGCCAGCCGACGCCTACTCCCGAGGCACAGAATGAGACAAATACTTATGCAGACAATTCCAATTATCAATCAACACCTGCAAACAACCAAGCTTCCGAAAATATCTATGAAAAATATTACGAGGCTTTAAATAAAATCAATAATTATAAAAAAATTATGTCTCAAAAAAAGAATAACAACACATATACTCAAGCAGTTAATCATGTTGAAGACCAAACCCGAAACAGACAGATATTTCGGGGAATATACCTTTCCGATACTTTTGCCAAAGCTACAGAGACAACTTTCGCGGGAATGCTTTTTGGAGGCGCAAAAATTAACGTGACAGGGTCATGGTTGGCAATTGTTCCTTTTGGCATACTTATCTATCTTTTGAGAAGGCGCAAGAAATTTAATTTTACAAAATACCTGAATCTTTTTCTGGAGGTAATCTTATGAACAAAATTCTGACTGCCAAAATCATATTAATAATCTTATTTCTTATGCTCTTGATTGGAAAAAGCGATCATCTGGCGCTGGCAGACTGGTGGACCAGATCTGATATAAGACCAACCCAACCGAACATTGAGAGAAGTTTACCTACTGTGATTGTGGAACCAACCGTCGGGACACAAGTAACGCCAACTTTGGTTGCATCGCCTCCCCCGATAGGCGACCCCGGGGTGACGAATACTCCTGTTCCAACCGCAGAACCAACAGCCACGCCGAGCAATAATTCATCATCAACATCAACAAGTGGTGGAAATGAGTCTTCAGGATCGACTACTCCATACGTTGGTCCGCAAGTCTTAGGTTTATCCGATACTGCAGGCGAAGGATTGCAACCGTCTGATATAATACTCCTCGCCGGAATATTATGTCTGACGCTATACCTCAGGTCAAAGCTTACAGTCAAACATCAGGATTGAAATTAGCCCGATTCCTGCTTTTAATCAGCGGTGTTATCTTTGTTTTTGTCGGGATCAAAATGTCGAGAGACTCACGAGACGCATCACCACAAAATAATATCATTATCGCGGGCGAAGTGACCTCTTTTTTCCAGGAGCCCATCAAAGTAGATAAGAAATTACTTCAAGCAAATGATAAACAAAAAGATAAACTGCCTCCTGTCAGAATTATCATTCCGTCTGTCAATATCGATCTGTCTGTCAAGGAAGCGAAAGTCGTCAACGGCTATTGGGAAGTATTTCCCGATAGAGCCGGCTTTGGTTTGGGATCTACCTATCCGGGTGAGATTGGTAATCAGGTAATTTTTGCTCATGCCGGAAAAGGTCTATTTTTACCCTTAAAAAAAGTAAATATTAAAGATAAAATTTTTGTCTCTACTAAAACCAAACTCTTTACATATTTTGTGACAGCTATTAAGGAGGTATTTCCCAACAATACAGATATAATCGGATTGACAAACGAAAAAACTTTGACTCTTTATACCTGTACAGGTTTTTCAGACAGTAAAAGGCTGATAGTCATAGCAAAAGAGGTTAGTAATTAGATCTATTTTTTATAAAATTGATATATTATCATTTAATTTGTTCTATTTAATTACAGTTGACATCTTCTTAATATTAGTTTTATGATGAATTAAATTAAATAATAATATGATCGACCGTAAACGGAGATCTCATTAATTTATGATGAATCTGCTCTTCGTTTACATAAAGTTAATTAAACCACAATGAGTGGTTTTTTTTTGGAAAAAATGACCGTAAAATGATGAATTTGATAAAAAAAATACATGTGAGAAACTTTTTATTAGGGGTTTTGTTGGGAATTCTTACCTTAACTTTTAATGTTAAGCCTGCAGCAGCAAACAAAATATCTCGAATTGATCAATTTGCAGAATTTCTCAAGCTGCTGCCTTTGTCAAGAATAAATTCCAAAATTACTCCCATGCCAAAATTTGGAATATTTAACAGATTTCCGACTATTTTTATTCCGAGAATAAATATAACCATTACTCCGACACAGACTTTAACTCCTACTCCTACTCCAACACGCACACCCACCCCGACGATAACTCCGACTCCAACTGCGACACTTACGCCAGCTTTATCACCGACACTGACTTCTACTCCTACCATGACCTTAACTCCAACTCCAACAGTGACAGGATTACCACCACCTGTTGAAACGTCCACGCCTACTCCGACTACTACCATATCTCCTATTCCCAGCGAGACTCCTACTTCTACATTGACAGTGACACCTACTCCGACGACTCCACCGGCCTCTCCAAATTTAGTAGCCTATTGGAAGATGGATGAGGGAAGCGGAAGCACGGTAGGAGATATTTCAGGCAATGGCAATGATTTGACGATTATCGGTAATCCATTATGGTCTGTGAATGTGCCTCCAACAAGCGTTTCTGACTCGTTTTCTCTAGTGTTTGACGGATTGACGTATGGTCAGCTGGTAGATTCACTAAAGAATTCTAATTTTGATTTTACGACCGGATTCACAATTGAGGCTTGGATCAATCCAACACAAGTCAGTGATTCTGCCATTCTCTCTAAATTTTCCGGATATATGATATGGTTTAGAAATGGTACCGTTAGTAATTATATCGATGGCAGCCAGGCAGCTGCAACGTCCAATCTGGTTAATGGCTTATGGCATCATGTGGCAATCTCTTGGGACGGAATAAATCAGGCGGTATATGTGGATGGGGTTAGAGAAGGAGCTTTAGTAGCGCATAGTACGCCTCCCGGTACCGGAGGAAGTTTACTACTAGCCAGCTATAATCCTGCCCAATTTAATTTTATCGGCAATATCGATGAAGTAAAGGTATATAATTATGCCAGATCACAGGACGAAATTGATTCTGATGCCGGTATCCCTGGTTCAGTAGTATTGAATGAAATCATGTGGTCGGGAAGCAACGCTGTGCCTTCAGATGAATGGGTTGAGTTAAAAAACAATACGTCTTCAGCAATAGATCTCACCAATTGGGGTATCGAAAATTTAGGTGACTCAGCCACGCCAAATATTAATATGACCTCAGGTATTATCCCAGCCAATGGATATTTTTTGATCGCCAACAACAGCAAAGATAATTCCGTCATCAATGTTGATCCTGACTTTGAGACCAGTTCCATGGAATTGATAAATACAGGTGAGCAGTTAAACTTGATCAATAATAAAGGAATATTAGTGGATACTGCAAATGATTCAGGTGTTTGGTTTGCCGGCGACAACGACGTTCCGAAGAAATCAATGTCGAGAAATTCACCTTCCGGCGACGGTTCTCTATCTTCAAATTGGCATACATCCACTACCTCGGTTAATCTTGATCCGGGCGCATTAGAGCTTGCCACACCCCAAACTGCGAACGATTGATGAATCTTTTTGAGATGAGACCAGCATTTCTTCCTTGATAAGTCAGGCTATTTTTGCCACAATGGATGAGTATTATGTTTTTCAAAAAACTTTCCCAAGCACTTGTATATTATTTTTATCCTCATGAAGGCAATAACTTCAAGGCGAAAATTTTGCACCACCAGTATCTCTTCGGTTTTATAGTTTTATTATCTTTTTATCAAATCCTTTTCCCATTATATAAAAGGTCTCATCCGGAGATACTGGGTTTTGCCAAAGATATCACGATTGACAGGATTTTAGTACTGGTCAACGAAGAGCGCGGTAAAGAAAATTTGTCTCCCTTAACTTTAAATCCTGAACTGACCATAGCCGCCGCTAAAAAAGGGACTGATATGTTTGGCAAAAATTACTGGGCTCATATTTCTCCAACAGGTACGACTCCATGGCAGTTTATTACTGATTCCGGTTACCAATATGCGTATGCAGGTGAAAATCTGGCCAAAAGTTTCAACACCTCTGAAGAGGTGGTCAACGCCTGGATAAACTCTCCAACTCACCGGGCGAATATTATGAAAAAAGAATATACGGATATAGGACTGGCGATCATGAATGGCAGTTTGAACGGAGAAGAAACTACTCTTGTTGTGCAGGAATTCGGAGCCCGAACCTCAACCGCCCAGGCAAATTCTAAATTAGTT
Organism: Candidatus Gottesmanbacteria bacterium RIFCSPHIGHO2_02_FULL_40_13; assembly: GCA_001779235.1. Lineage (GTDB taxonomy): Bacteria > Patescibacteriota > Microgenomatia > 2-02-FULL-39-11 > 2-02-FULL-39-11 > 2-02-FULL-40-13. The sequence goes on from MFJN01000020.1 coordinate 19,629, forward strand.
TCAGCTAAGGCGAAGATTTCGCCAACAGTGGCAGTCGATATTAATCCGTTTTTAGCCGGAAATTCGCCCCTGACAAATGATAATCCTGATAAACTGTCGGCAGGTTCTCTTCTCAACTCCGTTTCCAAAATGCAGAAAACTATCTCGTTAATTGTAGCCGAGATGATGCTGGTAGCTTTGTTTATTGACAGTATCTATATCTGGAAACATCAGATTCTACGGGTCAGCGGCCATAATTTTGCTCATCTGGTTTTTTTTGCCGCATTGCTTATTGCGATGGGTGCAACAGGGATAGGTGTTATTCTATAATAAGATATCTAAGGCATGATAAAGGCAATACATAAATACATATATTTTCTGACGCTTTTTCTTTTTTTAGCATTGTCTATATGGCTTTTTTATCTCTTGGCAGGATTTCCCGATAAGCAGTTTGCTCTGATTATACTCGGTGCGATTTTCTATTTTGTTTGGGGTGTGGTACGTCATCTTATAAAAGGTGATTTTCACCTCAAAATTATGTTAGAATATCTACTTATTGCCATATTGGCTGTAATATTATTGAAAGGAGCAATTTTTCCATAAAATGAAAGGCGTAATTTTAGCAGGAGGATTAGGGACAAGGCTTTATCCGTTGACATATACGACCAATAAGCATTTGCTTCCGATTTTCGATAAGCCGATGATTTTTTATCCTATCTCCACACTGGTGCAGGCGGGAATAAAAGAAATATTAGTAATTGTGAGTGGCCCACACGCGGGACATTTTATAGGGGTTTTAAAAAACGGTAAGGAGCTTGGAGTAGAACATCTGGAATTTGCCTATCAGGAAAAGCCGGACGGAGGTATTGCCGATGCTTTGCTTTTGGCTGAGGATTTTGCAGATAACAGCGAAATCTGCGTTATTTTGGGGGATAATACCACTGATGCCAAAATTAAAGACAGTATTGATAGTTTTCGAGACGGATCTTTGTTATTTTTTAAAAAAATTGAAGATCCAGAGAGCCTACGCAGATTTGGGGTGGCAGTTTTCGATAAGGACAATAAACTCATTAAGATCGAGGAAAAACCAAAAAATCCCCAAAGCCAACTTGTAGCGACCGGTTTATACGTCTATGATAATAAGGTGTTTGAATACATCCGTAAGTGCAGCCCTTCATGGAGGAAGGAGATTGAGATTACCGATGTTAATAATCACTATATTGCCAAAGGCAAAGCAAACTGGATCAATCTTTCCGGGTTCTGGTCCGATACTGGAACGTTTGAAACTTTATTTTTAGCCAATAGTTACTGGGCAAAAAAACATGAAAACAGATAACACGGTTGATTTGATAAACGGAGTCGTACTGAAGCAATTACAGAGAAACCATGATGAGAGAGGATTCTTTGAAGAACTTATTCGGGTTACCGACGAATTTTTCCAGGAAGGGTTTGGACAGTTATCCCACTCATTTATGATAAACGGGGTGATTAAAGCATGGCATATACACAAAACCCAGATTGACTGGTGGTATGCGGCAAAAGGAACGTTAAAAGTAGCTTTATTCGATATGCGAGAAGAGATGCCTACCTATAAGAAATTAAACGAGTTCACCCTGGGAGAGAACGGATTAAATGTAGTTCTGAAGATTCCGTCGGGGGTAGCCCACGGATGTAAAGCGGTAGGCGGGTCAGAATTATTTTACGCTACTTCCAAAATCTACAATACCGCAGAAGAAGGCAGAATCCCTCATGATGACAAGGCGATTGGATATGACTGGCTTAAATATTGAAAAGTTTTTTACCATTTATGAAATTATTAATTACAGGCGGAGCAGGTTTTATCGGCAGCAATTTTATTATTTACTGGCTCAAAAAATATCCAGCAGATAAAATTATTAATCTGGATAAACTGACATACGCGGGTAATCTGGATAATCTTACTGCCATTTCCCAAAATCCCAACTATAAGCTGGTAAAGGGCGATATCTGCGATAAAAAAATCGTTGACCTCATATTAAAAGACGGAATGGATATAGTCGTAAATTTTGCTGCGGAAAGCCATGTTGACCGTTCACTTCTTCATCCAGCCGAATTTATTCAGACCAATATCGTAGGAACCCATGTTCTTTTAGAATCGTCACTCCACCACGGAGTAAAACATTTCCATCATATTTCTACCGATGAAGTTTTCGGTTCGTTAGATTTGGGAGATTTAACCCGATTTAACGAAAATTCTTCCTATCACCCAAACAGTCCCTATTCTGCCAGTAAGGCCGCGGCCGATCATCTGGTTGGCTCTTATTTTTCGAGCTACAATCTGCCGATTACCATAACTAATTGTTCCAATAATTACGGACCATACCAGCACCCTGAAAAACTTATTCCTTTATGTATCACCAATATTTTGACAGGCAAGAAAGTACCGGTTTACGGGGATGGAAAAAACATACGGGATTGGTTGTTTGTGGAAGATCATTGTCAGGCAATTGATTTGGTGATTAAAAACGGAAATATAGGGGAAACATACTGCATCGGAGGAATGACCAAAAATATAAGCAACCTCGAGATTGTCCGAAAAATAATTGCCCTGTTAAATGCTGATGAAGAGATAATACAAATGGTGCCTGATAGACCGGGCCATGACAGAAAATATGCCGTCGATTGGTCAAAAATTAAAGTGACTCTTGGTTGGCGACCGGTGAAAGACTTTGACGAATGGTTGGAATTTACGGTTGATTGGTATCAAAAAAACACCGGTTGGTGGAAAAAACTGATATGAAACCACAGATTTTAGCGACAGGTATTTCAGGATTGGTTGGGACAAGAGTACAGGAATTATTACAGGATAAATTCGAATTCACAGATTTGAGTTTAGCGACAGGCGTTGATGTTACCAATTATGAAGATTTAGAAAACCACATCAGAAATTCACCGGCAAAGATTATCCTTCATATGGCTGCCAAGACTGATGTGGACGGTTGCGAAGATGACAAAATATTTGGCGAAGAAGGAAAAGCTTGGGTTATAAATGTGACCGGAACAGAGAATATAGTCAAAATTGCAGAAAAATGCGGAAAAAAAGTCATCTATATTTCGACAGATTTCGTTTTTGACGGAACCCGGGACAGTTACAGTGAGGATGATGAAGCAAATCCTCTCAACTGGTACGCGGTGACTAAACATGAAGCAGAAAAACTGGTTCTGGAATATTCTAATTCCTGCGTGATACGCATCGCCTATCCCTACAGATCAACATTTTCTGCCAAAAAAGATTTCGTGAGAAGAATTTTAGATAAAATGGAACACAAGGAAACCGTGATTGCAATTACTGATCATATCATCACGCCAACTTTTATAGATGATATTGCAAAGGGTCTTGGGGAGTTTTTAAACAAAGATTTAAACGGTATATATCATCTGGTAGGCGATCAGAGTGTGAGTGTATACGACGCAGTAGGGATGATTGCTGCCGAGTTTAATTATACCGATATTGATGTCAGGTCCGTAACCCGTGCAGTCTATTTTAAAGAGAGAGCTTTCCGACCTTTTAAATTAGTATTGAAAAATGATAAAATAAAAAAACTCGGAATGAGCATGTGCGGCTTTGATCAGGGTTTGAAAATAATCCGACAACAAATGTTATCAGCCCGGATTTAAATTTTATGGAAATAGCTTTTATCGGTCATGGTTACGTTGGACTTGTGACAGCCGCGGTATTTGCCGGCCTTGGAAATACCGTTTGGGTTGTGGGGCACACTAAAGAGAAAATTGAAAATCTGAAAAAAGGGATTACCCCATTTTTTGAACCTGGACTTGCAGAAATGGTTAGCCATAATTTGAAAGCCGAAAGGCTTAAGTTTACTCTGGATTATCAAGATGCAACCACATCCTCAAAAATAATTTTCATTTGTGTCGGTACTCCGCCGCAGGAAAACGGTGAAGCAGATTTAAGTTCTGTGAGACAAGCAGCCGCAGAGCTTGGACGAAATCTCAAAAAATACGCAGTAATCGTCACTAAAAGCACCGTTCCGGTAGGTACCAATCGTGAAGTTGAAAAAATCATCAAGAAGTTTATTGCTAAAGGGGTGAAATTCGACATCGCTTCCTGTCCGGAATTTCTTCGGGAAGGAAGTGCGATTTCAGATACCTTGCATCCTGACAGGATTGTGATTGGCGCAGATTCATCTCAAGCACGTGATTTACTTCTTGATCTTCATAAATCCATTAATGGTGAAAGGGTTGTAACCTCAATTGAAACTGCAGAAATGATAAAGTATGCCAACAACGCATTACTTTCTACAAAAATTTCTTTTGCCAATGCAATGTCTTTTATTTGTGATGCGGTACATGCTGATGTGGAGATTGTTCTGAAAGCTGTGGGTATGGATAACAGATTAGGCAGAGCTTTTCTTTATCCCGGGGTAGGGTATGGTGGCAGTTGTTTCCCCAAAGATGTCAAGGCACTGATAGCAATTGCCAAAAAACATAAATATAATTTCAAGCTGCTGCAGGCGGTGAATGAGATTAATAAAGAGGCAAAAGATAAATTTATAGGAAAAGTCAGTGATGAACTCTCGCCTTTGAAAGGGAAAGTACTTGCCGTTTGGGGGTTGTCATTCAAACCAAATACTGATGATATGCGGGAAGCCCCTTCAACCTATATTCTGGAAAAACTGCAAAAAATGGGGGCTTTAATACAAGCTTATGATCCCGAGGCAATGCCAAATGCTTCCAGAATTTTACCAAAGATTAAGTATTGTGATAATCCGATTCAAACAGCCGGGAAAGCTGACGCAATCCTCGTTCTGACTGAATGGAACGAATTCAAACAGATCGATTTAAGAAAAATTAGAAAAGTCACCCGCGGAAATCTCTTTTTCGACGGACGCAATATCTATGATCCCGAAAAAGTCAGAATGGCGGGGTTTATTTATAAAGGCATCGGAAGATAAAAGGAGATGGAAATGACAGTATTAAAGAAAAAAGCATTGATTACAGGTATAACCGGATTTGCAGGCAGTCATCTGGCAGAGCTTCTTCTTCAGGAACAGGTGGAAGTGCACGGCATCCAAAGATGGAGATCTAAAAGCGATAATATAAATCAAATCAGAGATAAAATTACCTTTCACGAAGCCGATTTACTCGATGCCCATTCTCTTTATAAAGTTATAGATGAAGTCAAACCCAATTATATCTTTCATCTGGCGGCACAGTCATATGTGCAGTCATCCTGGGCCTCTCCATCCAATACTTTGGAAGTGAATATAATAGGCACCGTTCATCTTTTTGAAGCAGTGAGAAACAGTAACCTTGAGATTCCTATTCAGATTGCCTGTTCATCAGAGGAATACGGAAAGGTACTCAAAGACGAACTGCCTATAAACGAAAATAATCCGTTGAGGCCGTTATCTCCTTATGCTGTTTCCAAGTTGGCAATGGATTATCTGGGTTATCAGTATTATGAAAGTTACGGTTTAAAAGTTATTAGAACCCGGGGTTTTAATCATACGGGTCCCCGGAGAGGTGATGTTTTTTCAGAATCTACTTTTGCCAAGCAGATTGCCGAAATTGAAAAAGGACTGCACGAACCGATAGTTTATGTAGGCAATCTGGACGCAGTCAGAGATTATACGGATGTCCGGGATATGGTGAAAGCTTATTATATAGCTGTAAAAAAATGCGAACCGGGTGAAGCATATAATATAGCAACAGGCGCAGGTTGGAAGATCAAAGATGTATTAAATTTACTCCTTTCCCTGAGTAAGGTTAAGATAAAGATAGTTCCTGATAAAGACAGGATGAGGCCTTCAGATGTAGAGGTGTTAATAGGAGACTCTTCCAAATTCAGGAAAAAAACAGGCTGGAAACCGGAAATCCCTTTTGAAAAAACCATGGAAGACTTGTTAAACTATTGGAGAGAAAAAGTTTAAGGGCGGTAAATTTCCGGTAATGACTAATGATGAAAACCGACATAAAATGTCTAATTACGGGAGGTGCAGGATTTATTGGTTCGCATCTGTGCGACAGCATGATTTCCAAAGGATACGAAGTCTACTGTTTGGATAATCTGTCAACAGGAGACAGGCGAAATATAGCTCATTTATTATCCCATAAAAATTTCCATTTCAGTAAGTTGGATCTGACTTCTCCGCTTCCGGCAGACTTTACAGATAATTTTAATAAACTCGATTTTATTTACCATTTAGCTTCTCCGGCCAGCCCGCCGCATTACCAGCGGCTAGCTATAGAAACACTAATGGTAAATTCATACGGGACTTATCAAATTCTGAATTTAGCCAAAAAATTCAACTCCAGATTTTTATTAGCCTCAACTTCAGAAGTGTACGGAGATCCGTTAGTGCATCCGCAAAAAGAATCATACTATGGTAACGTCAATCCGCATGGTGTCAGGGCCTGTTATGACGAAGCTAAAAGGTTTGCCGAAGCAATAACCATGGAATACTATCGGAAATTCAGGTTGGACGCTAGGATTTCGCGGATTTTTAATACCTATGGACCTAGAATGTCGGTAACTGACGGCCGGGTTATCTCTAATTTCATCACTCAAGCTTTGTCAGGTAAAAAGCTGACCATTTATGGAGACGGTATGCAAACCAGATCGTTTAGTTATATTTCAGATTTGATAGACGGACTGATTAAATTCATGGAGATACCGGATTTACAGTCAGAGGTTATAAATTTAGGATATCCCGAAGAACATACCGTTAACGAAATAGCACATAGTATACAGAATCTGACAAAAACTAAAAATGAAATAGTTTATCTGGAGAAGAAATCAGATGATCCGGTACGCAGAAAACCTGATATTACCAAGGCTAAAAAATTATTAAACTGGCAGCCTCATACAGGTCTTCATCATGGTTTACTCGAGACAATCGCCTATTTTCAAAACTTATGAAAATAGCCCACATTATTCCAACCTATAACGAAAAAGAAAATATCGCCAAGATGATTGATATTATTAATTCAATCACAGAGCGTCATTCTACGTGGACGAGTGATATAATCGTGGTTGATGACTATTCACCTGACGGAACATCTTCTATTGTAAAAAAGCTGCAGAAAAAATATAAAAATGTATTTCTCTTATCCAAAAAAAAAGAAGGACTGGGGAAAGCTCTTATTAAGGGATACGATTATGCAGTAAAAACGTTGCATGCAGACGTCGTTATCCCTAATGATGCTGATTTTCAATGGAATCCGGAAGATTTTCCTAAACTGATAGAAAGAATTGAAAATGGATTTGATGTCGTGGTTGCTTCGCGCCATGTAAAAGGCGGCAAGGTAATCGGCTGGAATTGGTTTCGAAATTTAAATCACAACGTATCCAACACATTACTTGCCTGGTGGGTGGCCGGAGTGCATGAGGTTAAAGATCATGCCGGTAACTTTAAAGCCATCAGAGTGAAAGGAGTGCTGGATAAAGTACGTTTGCAAAATATGAAAAATGCCGGATTTTCTTTCCAACTCCATATTCTGTATGAGCTGTCTAAAACAGGAGCACGGTTTTACGAAGTACCCGTAACATTTAAAGAAAGGGAATACGGCAAATCTAAGATTGGCTTCAATAAATATTATTTACGGGACATTGTGGAATATATTAAAAGCAGTCTTCTTATCCGCTATGACAGATCGCGGGTTTTTTCAAAATATTTCCTTGTGGGGGCAGTAGGTTTTATCCTGCAGACTTTGATTTCCAAACTGATAATCACAGGCCGTATAAATCCCGGTTTAGCTGTTGCCATCGGCGCCGAAGGAGCAATAATTTCTAACTTTACCCTGAATAATTATTGGACTTTTTCGCACAAAAAAATTAACGGCATCAGATTATTATCCAAATTTTTACAATTCAATTTGGCTTCAGCAGGTGCTATATTAATTCAAGGCTTTGCAGTTGGTACGGGAACTTATGTTTATGGCAATCAAACCTGGTTTATTTTTATGGTTTTATCTATAGTCTTATTGGTGATTCCTTACAGCTATTTTATCTACAATAATTTTATCTGGAAATCTCCGAAAAACAAGTGATGAAAAAATTAAATTTAAATAAATATTTTAAGTTACCCGCAGTTCTTTTTTTCCTCATATTACTTTTGGCTTCATTTATGAGGTTTTATAGGATCCGCGAATACATTCTTTTTTTGGGAGATGAAGGCAGGGATGTCTTAATCGTTAAACGAATGATTGTTGATCATATCTTTACCCTTCTTGGACCAATTACCAGCGTCGGTTCAATGTATATGGGACCAGTGTACTACTATATCATGGCTCCATTTCTCTGGGCTTGGCGTTTGGATCCTGTTGGGCCTTCAATCATGGTTGCTTTATTTTCTCTGGCGACCATATGTTTAATATACAGATTATGCAGCAAGTTTTTTTCTCCTTATGTTGGTATTATCGCCTCATTTTTTTACGCCATCTCCCCATTAACAATAATTTATGGCAGATCTTCCTGGAATCCCAATATCGTCCCGTTCTTCTCACTTCTTATAATCTACTGCCTGATGAAAGTCGTAATTCAAAACAAACACCGTTGGCTAATTGTAGCCGGGTTTACATTAGGTATTCTGATTCAACTACATTATGTTACTTTGCTGATGATACCTGTAATCATATTTTGTTTAGCTCTTATTAAATTCAGACTGAATCTTAAATATTTTATTTTCAGTTTTTTAGCTTTTATACTTTCTTATTCTCCATTTTTGCTTTTTGAAATAAGGCACAGATTAGTCAATACGAAAGCTGTTTTAAGGTTTATCGGACAACAAAATCATGAAGCCGGATTTTCTCTGGTTAAAATTATTTCTTCAATACAGGATATTTTAATTCGTGTTTTCTGGAGGCTAATTGTCATTGAAAATGCCGAACTGGCAAAACTTATAACGCTTGGTATTATTATTGGAGTTTGTCTTTATTGGATTAAAAGTCACAGGTATAAACCTGGACCTCAGCCAATTGATATTCTGCTCATTTGGTTTATTACTGCTGTAAGTTTTATCGGTATATATCAGGGGGTGGTTTATGATTATTATCTGGGATCGCTTTTTCCTGTGCCGTTTTTCTTTTTAGGAATTGCGGTTGCTACCTATTGGGGCGGGAAAAACCTATATAATATATCATTACTGTTAGTTTTGGCGATATTAGTTTTCTATAACATCAAACATAGTCCGCTGGCAATCGAACCGAATAATTTAATAAGAAATACTCAGGAAATATCCAGATCTGTATTCGATCTGGCTGGAAATAAACCCTATAATTTCGCATTAATCGCCGGCAAAAATTCGGATCACGCCTACCGTTATTTCCTGGAAATTTGGGGTGAGCCTCCTGTTGAAATCGCAAATCCTGTTGTTGATCCTATGAGAAAAACCGTTACATCTCAACTTCTGGTTGTTTGTGAGGAAAAGATCTGTCAGCCTTTGGGCCACCCTTTATGGCAAATTGCCGGTTTTGGCAGAGCAGAAATAATCGGAGAATGGCAGGTATCAACTGCGAAGGTTTTTAAATTAATTCCTTATGACAGATAAAAAGATATCGATTGTAATTCCCTGCTACAACGAAGAGAGAAATTTGAGGCTTGGAGTTTTGGAAAAAGTTTATGATTATCTGGCTAAAAAAAACTATTCTTGGGAGGTAATAATAGTTGATGACGGGAGCACTGATACAAGTGTGGAACTTATAAAGAAGTTTATATCCCGGCATAATGGTTTTTCCCTGTTATCCAAAGAACATCAGGGGAAAGCCGCGACGGTGAAAACCGGAGTAATGAGAGCCTTGGGAGAAATTGTTTTGTTTACTGATTTCGATCAGGCAACACCCATTGATCAGTTGGAAAAACTGACTCCGTGGTTTCATAAAGGGTATGATATTGTCATCGGGTCCAGAAACTCAACGCGGCAGGGTGCTCCAATTTTAAGGTTAGCAATGGCCAGAGGATTCATGATCTTAAGAAATATTATATTAAATCTTGGTATTAAAGATACACAGTGCGGTTTTAAAGCTTTTAAAAATCAGGCAGCTAAAGAAATTTTCCAATCCTTAAGGATACATACGGGTCATGAAAATGTTAAAGGATCAACGGTGACTGCCGGTTTTGATGTTGAACTTTTGTTTATCGCGAATAAACGTGGTTTTAAAATTAAAGAGGTCCCTATTGAGTGGCATTATCAGGAAACCAGAAACGTCAATCCTTGGAAAGATTCCCTCTTCGGATTATACGATCTGATAAAAATCAGAATAAACGAGATGAAAGGACTTTATCATAAAAAATAAAAATTATCACTCTTCTTCACAAGTTTCGCAGTCGTCATTGCGAGCCTGCCTGCGCAGGCAGGGACCCCGACGTTACGTCGGGGGACGTGGCAATCTGATAAAAAGATTCCCACGCTCTCCCGACTGAGTCGGGATCGCTCGGAATGACATTAAGCGCGAAACTCGTATTCTTTATGAAATTTAGTCCTTATAGGATTATTTCTTTCGGATATATTTTTTGCCTACTTGCGTTGGTAATTTACTCTTATACTCAGATTGATTTAAATCTGACCCTTTCGGGAAATCTAATCTATCAGCAAGTTCAAGGACAGTTAATTTTTCTTGGTTATTTCCAACGACATCTGTCAGCCTTGATTTATTCCCTTATTCAGTTAATAATGTTCGGTTTGTATTTTTATCTCATGAGACAAGTTTTAAGTCATCGGTTGAACTTACAACAAATAGTTAAACTTATCTTACTGGTTAGTGTTATAGCCATACTTTCATATCCGGCGTTATCTCATGACATCTTTAATTACATGTTTGATGCCCGCATAGTCACAAAATATCATCTGAATCCTTATTTTTTTAAAGCCAATGATTTCCCGGGTGACTTATGGGTCAGGTTTATGCATTGGACGCACAGATATTACCCGTACGGTCCAATTTGGCTTATTCTTACCCTACCTTTTTCCTACCTGGGGTTTGGCAAGTTTGTATTGACATTAATGAATTTCAAGCTGATGTTTTTTTTGTTTCATCTGGGCAATTTATATCTGATTAATAAAATCACGCAAAAACTTTATCCGGAAGATAGATTAACTTCCTTAGTTTTTTACGGGTTGAATCCTCTGATTATTTCTGAATCCTTGGTTAGTCCCCACAATGAAGTGATGATGCTGTTTTTTGCTTTGGCAGCATTGTACTGGGGAGCTTTGCAAAACAGCAGGATGAAATATATTATCTTGATGATTTTATCAGCCGGGGTGAAATTTATTACCATTGCTTTATTACCCCTGATACTTTTTAAAAAGCATATAAATGATAAATCAGTGCTAGAGTTTATGATTAAATCATCTCTAATTCTGACAGTATTATTTATCTCTTTGGAGATTTATTATCGGGAAGCGTATCCGTGGTATTTTATAATATTTATCGGATTTTCCAGTTTACTGATAAAATATAAGAAATTATTAGTATTTACATTCATCTTATCTTTAAGTGCCCTAGGAAGATATGTACCTTTTTTATACGAAGGAGTTTATAGTGATAATTTACAAAGAACGAAAAATATAATTTTTTATCTGCCTATAATTGTTTGTCTTATTTATTATATTTTTTCACTGCGGCGGTTGAAGCAGTAGAAATTTATTATATCTATGGAAATTTTGACTGTAATAATCATTAGTTTGATAACTTTTTTTACTCGAGTAATAAATTTACTTAATATTCCAATTTTTACAGATGAAGCGATCTATATCCGTTGGGCTCAAATAGGATTAAATGACCCATCCCACAGATATATTTCTTTAACCGACGGTAAACAGCCTATGTTGACTTGGCTGATGTATCCCATGTTAAAAATTTTCCAAGATCCGTTATTTGCCGGCAGATTTGTTTCAGTTTTAAGCGGAGTATTGGCGGTGGTTGGAATATATTTATTAACAAGAGAACTTTTTAGTAAGAAAACAGCTGTATTGGCATGCGGGTTATATATTATTTCTCCTTTTGCCCTTATTTATGACAGGCTTGCCTTAATGGATAGCCTTTTGTCGTCTTTTGCTGTTTGGAGTTTATATCTACAGGTGTTGCTGGTGAGAAAACTGCGGTTAGATATCGCCTTGATCTTGGGATTTGTTACAGGTTTAGGCCTTCTGACAAAGTCGTCAGCATTTTTTTTCATCTATCTCTTGCCGTTTTCTCTTTTATTATTTAATTATTCAGCACCAAAAAAAATAACTCTTCTGTTCAAATGGTTGGGTTTGATATTGTTGGGATCTGTGATTTCAATTGTAATGTATAACTCATTGAGACTTTCTCCGTGGTTTTATATCATCAATCTAAAAAATCATGTATTTATCCTGGGTTTCGGTGAGTTTGCCAAACACCCGCTTGATTTATTCATCGGTAATATGACTGGTTTGTTGGGGATGCTGACAGGATACCTTACCCTGCCTTTCAGTATTTTTATTTTACTTGGCACGCTTTGGTCAGTCTTAAAAAGAGATAATAAAATCTTGCTTCTTGGCGCCTGGTTCATTTTTCCATTTCTTTCCTTGGCGGCATTCGGAGTAGTCATTTTTCCCAGATTTATTCTTTTTATGGTGATACCGCTTCTGATTATCGCAGCATATTTATTTGAGAAGATATCACGGTCAGTAATAAAATATAATAAATATCTCCCTTTCTTTTTGCTGCTAATTGTTTCAGTTTCAATTCGTCAAAGTTATCTTCTGATGTTTGACCCTCTTAAGGTTGATATACCTTCAACTGACAGAAATCAGCTGTTTGACGACTGGCCGTCAGGATATGGTGTGCAGGAAGTTATTAATTATTTAAAACAGCAGGCAGAGAAAGGAAAAATCGTTGTCGGTACTGAGGGTACTTTTGGTTTAAATCCGGCAGTGTATGAAATATATCTGGGAACCAATAAAAATGTCGAAATTTACGGATTTTGGCCGGTATCACAGGTACCGCAATTATTACTCGATTCTGCCAAGAAGTACCCTACCTATCTGATTTTTAAGGAGAAACAGGATATTCCTTTAGATTGGCCGTTGAAGCTTATCGCCAAGTATCAACGCGGAACAGGTAAGACCTATCTTTACTTTTATCAGGTTGATACGCCAAAAATTCAATAAGATTTAATCATGTCCTACCTAAGAAACAAGTTTCCCCTGATTATAATTTTTATATTCTGCATTTTATTTACTCTCCCTTTTTACAAGACCGGTTATTTCACGACACATGACGGCGAGTGGTCGGTAATAAGGCTATCGGAAATGGTCAGGGAAGTGAAAGATCTGCAGTTTCCTCCCCGTTGGTCTGATTACCTCAATCACGGCTATGGTTATCCTTTATTTACTTTTACCTATCCTTTGCCTTACTACGCAGGAACTTTCTTGAAGTTGATAAATATTGGCCTGGTAGAGAGCGTTAAAATATTATTTGTCTTAAGCGTATTTATCTCGGCCTTTTTCATGTATAAGTTGGGATCAATCCTTCGTGATAAGACTAGCGGATTATTTGCAGCCCTCTATTATTTAAGTGCTAACTACCGACTGGTGAATTTATACATCCGGGGTTCTTTGGGTGAATCACTGGCGTTCATTTTTTTCCCTCTTATATTTTATATGGCGATTATCTATATAAATAACCCATCAGTCTGGAATTACTTATTATTATCTTTATCTTTAGCAGGTTTGATTTTAAGCCATAACGTCATGGCAATTTTATTTATTCCTTTTTTTATGTTGTTTTATTTTCTATACGTTCTCCATCAAAAGCGAAAATTAAATCTATCTGCATGGATAAAAATGATTTTACCGCTGCTGCAGGGTTTCGGTTTAGCCGCCTATTTTTTTATACCGGCACTGCTCGAAAAAAAATACATCTATCTATCGCAAATTCCATTGTCCGCGATAGCAGATAATTTTATTAAATTAAAAGATCTTGTTTACACCCCCTGGAATTATGGAATTAAACCGCCAATTTCTTTAGGTATTGGCCATAGTTTGGCACTCCTGTTTATACTCATCTGTTATTTGATATTTAATAATAAAAAATACAAAAAAGATTTTCTTTTCAATTTTTTGATTGTTTCTCTGCTTTTACTTTTATATCTGACCAACATCAATTCAAGTTTATTCTGGAAGTATCCGCCTTTAGTTTGGCTGGATTTTCCCTGGCGGATGATGGGTATCATAATTTTTATTATCTCTCTTCTGATGATTTATTTGCCAAAGAGACCCATTTTAAAGTCAATCTTTACCTTTCTAACAATTGTCGTATTAATTACCAACCTTAACTTTGTAAAACCGTCAACCTACATTAATAAACCTGACTCATATTACGAAACCAATGATGCCACTACCACCTCCATGGATGAACTGATGCCTATTTGGGTAAAACAGAAAGCCAAAAACAGGTATATATCCAAGATTGAATTTGACGACAAAATTTCAGCAGTTACTAATCTTACCTATAATTCTAAAAATATTGAATTTAACGCGACAGCACTTAGTCCTGTTATGATTAAAATTAACTCACTATTTTTTCCGGGCTGGAAATTTCAAATTAATGGAATAAATACTTCGATTTCAATTCAAGAACCGGATGGTGTGATGAGTTTGGAGTTAAATCAGGGATCTCATCAGATCCGGGGTAGGTTTGAAGAGACTCCACTGCGATTAATAGCCGACTGGGTCAGTATTTTATCAGCTGTTTTTCTAGTTATAGTAGTAAGATTTAATAAATCTTTTTTTAACCGCCATGAAAATTAGAAGATTTAATATTATTTTCGAAATACTGCTGTTAACAGTTTTGTCATATTGGGTGTTGAAACCTCTTTTGGTAAAGGGATATTTTCCCATGCATGACGATACACAGCCTGCCCGCATATTTGAGATGGCGCAGGCATTAAAAGAGGGGCAATTTCCTGTCCGATGGGTTGGAGATTTAGGATATGGTGCAGGATATCCTCTGTTTAATTTTTATGCACCATTGCCGTATTATATTGGTGCTTTGGTGTACTTAACAGGATTAAATGCGATTTATACGGCAAAGATAACATTTGGTATCGGAATTATCCTGTCTGCATTATTGATGTATTTCTTTCTCAAAAAGATTGCCGGTAGAACAGCAGGAATGGTTGGTAGCATCATGTATCTCTACGCACCGTATCATGCTGTAAATATTTACGTGCGGGGAGCGTTGGGGGAATTATACGCTTACTCATTTATTCCACTGTTAGCTCTTGGTATTTATCAACTTTTCTCGTATAACACTAAACAAAACGTTCGCAGGGGAGTTTTATGGGGAACAATGGGATTGTCCGGAATGATCCTCTCACACAATATTTTAGGCATGTTGGGATTGATATTTTTACTTCTTTTTATTGCCTTAATATACATTTACTTGTTAGTAAAAAAATTAAACCTGAAAATTATGTTACCTCTGGGTTTAATCGGAATTTTTTCTTTAATGCTCACTTCATTTTTTTGGATGCCTGCTGTTTTTGAAAAACAATACACCAATGTCGAGTCTGTTGTCCGGGGAGGAAGTAATTTCAGCGATCACTTCGTTTATCCCGATCAGTTGTGGAATTCAGCCTGGGGTTATGCCGGATCTGCTCCTGCTAGAGCTGACGGTATGTCATTCATGATAGGTAAATTCCATCTTATTCTGACTGTTATTTCGTTATTCTTGTATCTTATGTTTTTCAAACGGAAAAATAATAGTTATGGGAATGTTTTTCTTATTTCAGCAGCTTTATTTATCCTTTCCACCTTTATGATGCTTCAATCCAGCCGCTTTATATGGCTTTTAATTCCTTTTTTTAAATATATCCAGTTTCCGTGGAGGTTTTTAAATTTCTCTCTGTTTTTTCTGGTACTCTCGATTCTGTATCTGTTCACCTTTTTGAAGGAAAATCAAAAAAAAACCCTTTCTGCATTGGTTATTATATTTTCGATATTATTTTATGCCAAGTTTTTTCAGCCTGCAATGTATATCACATCCACCGATGCTGATTATATATCCGCGGCCAATCTGACTGGAAAAATGTCTGCAATTTCAGATGAATATCTTCCGGTAAAATTTATCAAGAAAAACGGTCAGGAAATAATAGATTCCCATAATGCCTTATCTAGTATCAATGCTAGAGTTGATATCGATCGATTTACCTATAAAGAAATTGCTATCAATTCACCGGAATCGGGTGAATATATTTCGCCCTTCACTTTTTTTCCCGGTTGGGAGGCTATCTTAGATGGTAAAAAAACATCTGTAAAAGAAACTTTTGGCAGAATAAGCCTGTCCGTTCCGGATGGGGAATCCAAACTAACGCTCAAGTTTACTGATACTCCGGTTAGAAAGATAGCAAATACTATTTCCATTTTTGGAATTTTTCTGTTAGTATATGTAGCATTATTTCGTGTCAAATTTCCTTTATGAAAAAGAGATATTCAGTCGTAGTTGTGATTCCTATTTATAACGAGGAACTGGAATTACAGGAGAGTATTTTAAAACTGAAAAGTTTTTTGGCGAAAAACTTGGCCGAATATGATTGGAGCATAGTAATCGCTGATAATGCCTCAACCGATAACAGCAAAAAAATAGCCCTAAATCTTGCAAAATCAGATAAACGTATTACTTATCTTCACCTCGATCTGAAAGGCAGGGGACGGGCGGTGAAAAAAGCCTGGAGCACCTCTTCCGCAGATTTACTGGTTTACATGGACGTGGATCTATCAACTGATTTGAAAAGCCTGCCGAATTTACTAAGTTCGTTAATCAGAGGTTATGATATTGCCATAGGGTCCAGATTAATTTCTAAATCAAAAGTGATCAACCGACCCATAAAAAGAGAAATTCTTTCTCGTTGTTATAACATTCTTATTAAATTTCTTTTTAGAGTGAAATTTTCAGACGCCCAATGCGGATTTAAGGCAGTCACAAAAAATGTCGCTAAAAAACTTTTGCCGGACGTCAAAGATAATGCCTGGTTTTTTGACAGTGAACTCTTGATAATAGGTGAGAAAAAAGGTTATAAAATATATGAGGAGCCTGTTTTATGGATTGACAATCCCGGTTCCACAGTCCGGGTCATGAAAACCGTTTACGGAGACTTGGAAGGGCTTTGGCGAATATTTTGGAATCGACCATGGAGGAAAACTAATCATGCAAAATAAAGTTTTAATTACAGGTGGTGCAGGGTTTATCGGTTCAAATTTGGCCGATTACCTTTTAAGGTGCGATTACGATGTTTCCATATTTGATAACTTTGTCAGGGAAGGGACGAAGAGTAACGCTGATTGGCTGATACAAAAATATCCCCTGATGAAAATTATTACAGGGGATGTTAGAAATGAAAAAGATATGTTGATGGCTGTTAAAGACAAAGATATTGTTATTCATCTTGCTGCACAGGTTGCAGTAACAACTTCAGTAATAGATCCCAGAACCGATTTTGACATAAACGCTTTGGGTACCTTTAATCTGCTGGAAGCAGTACGGAAAAATGACCGCAAACCGATCGTAATTTTCGCTTCAACCAATAAAGTATACGGAGGAATGGAAAATGTCAAAATTATTGAAAAAAAATCAAGATATGCCTATGAAAATCTGCAGCTGGGTGTTTCTGAAAAAGAACCTTTAGATTTTCACTCACCATACGGATGTTCGAAAGGGGCCGCTGATCAATATATACGGGATTATGAGAGGATATATGATATTCCGACAGTTGTCTTCAGACAATCCTGTATCTACGGTCCGCGCCAGTTTGGGGTTGAGGATCAGGGCTGGGTGGCTTGGTTTATCATAGCTCTGACGTTGGGAAAGAAAATCACTGTTTATGGCGACGGCAAACAGGTCAGGGATATCTTATATGTTGAGGATTTAGTCAGGTTGTTCGATATAGCCATACGAAAGATTAAAATAAGCCGGGGTAAAATTTATAATGTCGGCGGAGGTTTTAAAAATACTATTTCGGTATGGCACGAATTCGGTCCTATATTGACAAAGTTATTCGGGCGGAAAATTCCGGTCAATTTTTCAGACTGGAGGCCGGGCGACCAAAAGGTCTTTATCAGCGATATCAGGTATGTTGAAAAAGAATTAGGTTGGAAACCAAAATTTGGAGTTACGGATGGCATAGAGAAATTATTTTTCTGGGTGCAAAACCATAAATCATTATTTAAAAACTTCATTTGAAGATATGAAGAAATATAAAAATATTCTTGTTACAGGTGGCGCAGGTTTTATAGGATCACATCTTGTCGACAGCCTGATTGAAAATGGCTATAAAGTGAGAGTTCTGGATAATCTTTATCGGCAAATACATCCGACCGGCCAATTACCGCGATACTTCAATCCCAAAGCTGAATTTATTAAAGGGGATGTCACCTCAAGACGCGATTGGTTGAAAGCTTTGCAGGGTATGGACGCGGTTTATCACTTCGCTGCGGCTGTGGGAGTCGGGCAAAGTATGTACGAAATAGAACATTATGTCAAAGTGAATAGTTTGGGAACTGCTCTAATGCTTGATATATTGGCAAATACAAGACATAAAATAAAAAAAATGATCATTGCGGCGTCGATGAGCTCATACGGTGAGGGATCATATCGTTGTAAAATTCATGGAACAGTCAGACCTCCGCTTCGCAGTCAATCCAAACTCGAAAAAAGAGATTTCTGCGTCTACTGTCCGATTTGCGATTCAATAGTTGATCCTGTTCCTACGATGGAGGATGCAAAACAAAATTCCAATTCAATTTATGCTATAGGAAAAAAGGATCAGGAAGAAATGGTTTTGAATATCGGTGCAGCTTATAACATTCCCAGCGTGGCATTAAGATATTTTAACGTATATGGTCCCAGACAGAGTTTGTCCAATCCTTACAATGGAGTGGTTGCTATTTTCATGAGCAGGATTAAAAACGGAAAACCGCCCATTATAAATGAAGATGGTTTACAAACGAGAGATTTTGTCCACATAAGAGATCTGACGAAAGTGAATATATTCGCTTTAGAAAAAGATTCGGCAAATCATAAAACTTTTAACGTGGGATCAGGAAATCCGGTTTCAATAAAAAATATGGCCGAAATTCTAATCAAATTGTACGGAAGTAAACTAACTCCCGAAATTTCATATAAAATCAGAAAACTCGATGTCAGACACTGCTTTGCGGATATTAAGAAGATGAAACAGCTTCTGGATTTCCAACCACAAATAGATTTGACTTACGGATTAAAAGAAGTTATAAAGTGGAGCGAAAAAGAACAGGCAGTGGATAAATTGGATTTTGCCATGAAAGAGTTAGAAAAACGAGGACTAAGATGATATCGGTTTCCTTCGTGATCCCTCTTCATAATGAAGAAAAGAATATCCTACTTCTAATACGGCGGATAGTTAATTTTGCCTCGAACAAGAAATGGAATTATGAAATAATTCCAGTTGATGATCGTAGTACCGATAATACCGCTTCACTTTTAAAAAAAATATCCCGGGAAAATAAAAGGTTAAATCCTGTTTTTCGTAAAAAAAGCTCTGAAGAAAAAGGTAATACTATGGGTAGAGCATTATTGGAAGGCACTTTAAAAGCCAGAGGTGAATTTATCATCTGGACCATGGGAGATTTAGCTGATGATACTTCTACCTATGGAAAAATTATAGACAAATTGGAAACGGGTTTTGATCTCGTTTTTGGCTCAAGATATATGCCGGGTGGATCCCGCGGGAACTTGGATCCTCTCAAAGCCTTCTTAAGTTCCTGGGGTACTCTACTGGCTAAGGTGATGTTTGGTGTTAAAGTGCATGATATTACTAATGCCTTCAGAGGTTTCAGGAAAAATATAATACCGGAATTACGCTTGTCTTCAAACGGTTTTAGCATCTCGCCTGAATTTGCCATTAAAGCGTACCTTCAGGGTTATAAATTGGGAGAAGTACCTACAGTTTACACTAACAGAGTGGAAGGTGTATCCAGTTTTAAATTACTTAAAATGATCAGAAGCTATTTAAAGTTATACCTAAACTTATTCTATCAATATAAAATTCGCCGTCAGATTAATTAAACTTTTAACCACTCCTGCTTCAATTTGAGAAATTCACCATTTTCGATAGCCGTACGGATTTGACTCATCAAATTGGCATAAAAATATAAATTATGAATAGTTGCCAACCGATAACCTAAAAGTTCACGGCAGCGGAAGAGGTGATTCAGGTAAGATTTGGTGAAATTCGTGCAGGTGTAACACCGGCAACTCCGGTCGGGGGGAGATTTTAGCGAATGGTAACGCGATTTGGTAATATCGAAGCGGAATTTATTTTTTAATCCCGCCGATTTGGTAAAAATCCATCCCATGCGGGCAAGACGGGTCGGAATGACGCAATCAAAGCTGTCGATCCCTTTTTCTATGGCGATAAAAATATCTTCTACTTCGCCGATGCCTAAGAAATGAATCGGTTTATTAACCGGAAGCAATATTGGCAGAGTCCAATCCAACACCTGAAAGACTTTTTTTCTGGGTTCACGGCTATTGGCAACACTCCCTACGGCAAATCCTTCAAACGGTTTACCGGCAAAAAAATTTGCAGAATTTCTTCTGAGGTCTTCAAAAACCGATCCCTGGATAATTCCGTAGAGAGTTTGTTTATTATTGAGCTGCTTTTTTACTTGGAGGCACGTTTTCGCCCAGTCATGTGTTCTTTGCATGGCGCGTTTAGCATACGATTTTTTAATCGGATAAAAAGTACATTCATCAAAAGCCATGATTAAGTCGGCTCCCAATTTATGTTGGGCCAAAATCGATTCATGAGGGCCAAAGAATATTTTTTTTCCGTCCCAGGCTGATTTAAACTCTATTCCCTGATCCGTGATTTTTACCATATTCTCGGATTTATCACTGACATTTCTTGGTCCATATTCGCCGAGTGAGAAAGCCTGAAATCCGCCCGAATCGGTCATGAGGGGAAACTTCCAGTTCATAAACCCATGAAGACCGTCTCCTTTTTTGACCGTTTCTACCCCCGGGCGAAAAATCATATGATAAGTATTGACAATAAAGACCTCAATTCCGCAATTTTTTATTTCTTCAGGTGTAAGTGACTTGATAGTGGCGGCAGTTCCCACAGGTACGAAAGCCGGAGTATTAATTTTGCCGTGAGGTGTATTTATCACTCCTGTTTTTGCTTTAGTTTTCTTATCCCTGCTTAAGATTTTAAAGGAAAAATAATTACTAGCCATAAATTTGATTTAGGATTATTATTTTTTGACTTGTTTAATTTCTACGACTGGATTAGAATTTTACCAGATTATGCTGTTTCAAAAAATATACAATATTGTTCGTTTCATTCCTGAAGGCAAAGTTCTCACTTATAAAGCAATTGCCAGTCATCTCGGACTTAAAGATATCCGCCTGATAGGATACGCCCTTCATGGAAATCCCGACACGGATAATATTCCCTGTCATAGGGTGGTTAAAAGTGACGGTAGTCTGGCAAAGGGTTTTGCATATGGGGGACCGGGTATCCAAAAACAGCTGTTGCAGCAGGAAAATGTTAATTTTGATCATGAAGGAAAAATAAATCTGTTAAAGTATCTCTGGGAAATACCAAAAGAGCAATCTTCATAAATAATATGACTAAACAGATGTTTAATTGGAAAATTTTTATACTACTATTTCTTACTGTTTTGGCAAGTCTGTATTTATATAAAGATTCTTTTTCCGCCTATTTTTTTCAGGACGACTGGTTTACTTTCAGTATCAGTAAAGCTTCAAATTTGAAGGAATTCATCCGGTTTTTCATCCCCCGCACTGATGTCATCTATTATCGTCCCTTGGGTATGCAGGTGATGTTTTATTTTATGAAATCTATCTTTGGATTAAATTATATTTGGTATCATTTAATAATAGTTTTTACCCACATATTCAATATAATTCTGGTGTATTATCTTTTCAAATTGATTCTAAATAATTACTTTACGGCGCTCTTGATTTCCTTTATGTATGCGATTTCTACCATACATTTCATACCTTTTTATTGGTTTTCTACCTACCCGTTTATTTTGGGTCCGGCTTTTTTATTTTTATCATGTATTTTTTTTATTCTCTCTTTAAAGACTCATCGAAAGATATTTATATCACTTATATTTTATATATTGGGATTGCTTACCTATGAAATTGTAATAATTACTCCTCTTATATTTATGCTCTATTTATCATTCCAGAAGATATCAAAAATTCATTACATTAGAGTTTTACCTTATTTATTTTTAGGGGGTTTATTATTCGCTATTAGATTTATTTATTATCATCCTCCCTCTACAGGGAACTATGTTTTACAAGCTGATTATCATTTATTGAGCAATTTGAAAACTTATCTATTATGGAGCTTTAACTGGTCGGAAATACTGACGGAACAAATGACAAGTTTGTTCCGATTTAATTTCCGAATCATGAATTATTATCCGTCTTTAGCAAATTTGTCGGTGGCGTTATTTATTTTTACGATAATTATTTATTTTATAATTCCGTTTATCATTATTTTAAGAGAAAAAGACAAGTCATTATTTAACATTATTATATTCGGTATAGGGTGGTTTTTGATCGGTCTTCTTCCGGTCTTATTCTTTTCTAAACATAAATATCCGTACTATTTGCCTATATCCATACTTGGTTTATTTATGATAATTGCATATTTATTGACTAAATTATTTAATCAACATATCCCTATCAGGAATCAATTAAACTTTAAATATTTATATTTGTTTCTATTTCTTTTGAGTTACTTTTATCAAGCAATTATTACCTATAATTTTAACTCTTTGATACATTGGGCTCCACGAAGAGCTTTAATTTCTGAAAAATTAGTGAAACGTTTTTTGGAAGAAAAAAAGCTGGATTCCGATAAAAAGGTTTTTTATGTTCAAAATACTCCCGAAAATAAATTAGCACTTAATGATCAGGATGCCCTAAAAATTGTATTTAACGATGTCAGGATAGTAACAGTTTATGATTAAGAGTGTATGACTAAAGTTAAGAAAATTATTTGGTTTGGGATTTTAGTCTTCATTATTTTAAACTTATCTATTTTTATTGTCACCAGAAAAAGCTACTTCTTAAGAAAATTTGATCCAGTATCTTTAGGCGAGTTATATACCAACTCTCAATACGTAATAGGCGATCGGTCAGTAGGCGGAATTGGAGATGATGGGCTTTATGCTTTCGCAGGATATTATTATTTTTTCCAGCAAGGGGATATCTCGAGTGTCAATTTTGAACATCCGCCACTTGGCAAATACCTGATCGGATTATCAATATATCTTTTTCAGAACGAGAACGTCATTAATCTCGTCTATTTTGTATTATTGCTGGTAACGACTTATTTCTTAGCGTTAAAATTAACCCAAAATAAGATTATCTCTATCCTGTCTGTCTCTATATTATCAATCAACCCATTACTTTTGGATCACCTCATAAGATCACAGCTGGACTTGCCTTTCACTCTTTTTTTTATTCTTGCCCTTTATACATTTATATGCAGTCTGGATAGGTATAAATTAATTTTTATCTCCAGCCTCTTCTGGGGTCTGGCTTTTGCTACCCGATTTTTTCCTGTTTTAATTCCCATCGAAGTGTATTTACTCTATTTTATTATTAGGCACGAGAGAAAAATGCTGAAATCATATTTGATAAGTTTATTGATAATTCCGCTAATTTATCTCGTCTCGCACATTTCCTTTTTTATTTACCATCCTTCTTTACATGAATTCATCAGGCACAAAATTTGGATGCTGTCGTGGTATCGCGGATCTCCGATTAGCATCGGAAATATCTGGCGTAATATTTTTACGGGGGAATACATCGATCCTGCGGGAAAACTGGTTGCCAACGAACATTGGAATGTACGGTTGCCGGTCATAATCACGCTTTCTCTAATACCTTTTTTGCAAAAAAAAGTCAGGAATCAACTTCCTATCAGAATTGCCTATTATCTGAATTTATTTCTTCTTCTTTATGTCACTTTTTTTACTACCGGTGTTCAAAAATATATCATGCCTGTTTACCCGATTACCAGTATCTTAGCTGTCAGAAGTCTGTCCTTTTTTTGGTGTATAATTGATCCATGCGTGAAGGTGATTATCTCGAAATCAAAGGTAAAATCGTAGCCGGGGTACTTGCTCTGACCTCCCGGACGCTTCTTTTACAGATTATTTCATTTGCCTCTACACTTATTCTGACAATCCTGTTATCACCTGCTGTTTTTGGAATATTTTTTGTGGTATCAGCCTTGATGTCATTTTTAGGATATTTTTCCGATATAGGTTTAGCTGCAGCTTTAATTCAAAAAAAAGACGAACCGACGGGTGTAGAATTGTCAACTGTTTTTACCATTCAGCAATTAATCGTTGGAGGTTTAGTTCTGCTGGGTTTCATGTTGGTTCCTTTCATAAACGGTTTTTATAATCTCGGTCTTGAGGGAGAATTTCTTTTACGGGCATTTCTCATGGCTTTTTTCTTATCTTCTCTTAAAACCATTCCTTCAGTCATGTTAGAAAGAAAACTTCAGTTTAATTTACTGATTATTCCTCAAATACTTGAAACAACAACGTTTTATATCATTGCTATAGCGGTTGCAGCACGCGGTGGAGGTGTGAACAGTTTTGCCTGGGCAGCTTTAGGACGCGGTCTGATTGGGCTTATAGCAATCTATATCATGTGTCCCTGGCGGATATCATTTTCCCTGTCTATTCAGGCGGCAAAAGAACTTATGTCTTTCGGTTTTCCGTTTCAGATAAATTCCGTGCTGGCTTTAATAAAAGATGATTTGATGACTATATTTTTAGGCAAAATCTTGCCGTTTCAATTGGTCGGCTATATTGGTTGGGCTAAAAAATGGGCTGAGGTATCACTCCGTTTGATCATGGATTCAGTGATAAGAGTAACTTTTCCGGCTTTTTCCAGGTTACAGGAAAATAAAGAAATACTGCGTAAAGCCATAGAAAAATCAATGTTTTTTCTGGCCTTATTCATTTTTCCGGTTACAGTTTTTTTATTTACCTTGATTAAGCCGATGATCATATATATACCCAAATACCAGAAATGGGAACCGGCACTCTTGTCTTTTTACCTCTTTTCTTTCTCATCTGTTATCGCTGCTTTTTCAAGCACATTAGTAAATGCACTAAATGCCATAGGAAAAGTAAAATATACCCTCTATTTGATGATAGGTTGGACTATACTGACGTGGATACTTATTCCTAGCCTGATTGGTTATTTTTCATTTAACGGGGTCGCTGCAGCTTCGGTTTTAATATCCCTGACCTCAATTTTTCCTGTCATAATCATGAAGAGATTTGTAAAATTTAATATCCTGCCGCAAATTATTCGGCCGTTTATCTTGTCTATTATTACTTTTTTACTCATCCGGGTCTTAATCCATACAATTCAGGGGCTTATTGGAATTATAGTTTCGGTTGCCATAGCCGCCATATTTTATTCTCTTGCCGTATTTTTTACCTTCAGGGTTGAAATAAATCCCTATCTGCCCAAATTCCTGAAAATAAAATAATCTTAACCCGATATAATTTATTTTAAGCTTCTCATAAGTTTATTTTAGCTGACAATCCTGATACAATCATTAAAGCTTAACTATAAATTATATGATATCTGCAGTCATTCATACGTTTAACGAGGAAAAAAATATACAGAGATGTTTAGAATCACTGTCCTTCGTAGATGAGATTATCGTAATTGATATGCACTCATCAGATAAAACCTGCGAAGAGGCGCAAAAATACAAGACAAAAATATTCAAACACAACTATACAGGATATGTTGAGCCGGCTCGTAACTTTGGTATCAGTAAGGCAGAAGGAGACTGGATATTAATCTTGGACGCAGATGAGGAAATTCCCCAAACTTTGGCAGTATTTCTCCGCAAATCTGCAGATTTAAACACTTCCGATTATTTCCGGATCCCCAGAAAAAATATAATCTTTCATAAATGGATGAAGCACGCCGGTTGGTGGCCTGATTACCAGGTCAGATTTTTTAAACGAGGCATGGTTTCCTGGAATGATAAGATTCATGGAATTCCATTCACCAAAGGAAAGGGAGAAGATATTGAGGTGAATGAAGATTTCAGTATAATCCATCATAATTATCAATCTATTGGTCAGTATCTTGAGCGCATGAATAGGTATACCGGTGTAGCTTCAAAACAGCTGTATGAAGAAGGGTATAAGATTCTGAAAGATGATTTATTTAAAAAGCCTTTGGATGAGTTTGTCAGCCGTTTTTTTCAACGGGGTGGTTATTTAGATGGACTTCATGGGTTAGCGTTATCGTTATTACAATCTGTGTCTGAACTTGTAATATATTTAAAATTATGGGAATTAGAAAAATATAAGGAGGAAAAAATAACGCTGGAAAATATCGAATATAACTTTAAAGAAGAATATAGAATCAAGCAATACTGGTTAAATTCAACGATGTTAAAGTCATCAAAAAATTTATTACAAAAGACCATCCTGAAAGCTAAAAGAAAATTTTATAACAAATGAAGATAAAAACTTCTCTCGTGATACTCCATTATAAAAATAATCAGGATACCTTAGACTGTTTGGATTCAGTGTTTAAATCAAACTTTTCGGGACTTAATATAAGCGTTATTTTAGTCATGAACGGTTTATCCCCCGACCTTAAACTGAAAATCCAGGGATTATACAGTAAAGTAAATTTTATTATTAATACCCAAAATTGCGGTTTTGCTGCTGGTAATAACTTAGGAATAAAAAAAGCTTTATCATTGGGTAGCAGTCATATAATCTTACTGAATAATGATACGGTTGTCGATAAAAATGCTATTTTAGAACTGGTCCGATTTTCCATGACTGACAAGACGATCGGTTTGGTATCTCCGAAAATTTATTTTGCATCCGGTTTTGAATTTCACAAAGATAAATATTTATCTTCAGACAGGGGTAAAGTGATATGGTATGCCGGAGGAGATATAGATTGGAATAATATGTATGCCAAACACAGAGGTGTTGATGAAGTAGACCGGGAACAATACAACAGTAAAATCGAAACTGATTTTACTACAGGGTGTTGCATGCTTCTCAAAAAAAAAGTCATTGACGATATTGGCTTACTGAACGAAAAATATTTTATGTATTATGAAGACATCGATTACTCGATGAAAGTAAGATCTAAGGGATTAAAGGCGTATTATTACCCGCAGGCATTTATTTGGCATAAAAATGCTTCCTCATCCGGACGCCCCGGTTCCCCGCTTCATGTTTATTATCAGACCCGGAACAGGCTATATTTCGGTATAAAATACGCCCCTTTTCGGACCAAAAAATCATTATTGTTGGAAAGTGCTAAGTTTTTATTTCAGGGCGGTATTCGGTTGAAAGCCACTTTAGACTGTTTATTAAACCGGATGGGTCAACAATCATATGAAAATTAGCGCAATCATTATAGCCAGGAATGAAGCCGACAGAATTGAAGATTGTTTGAAATCCTTATTTTTTGTAGATGAGATTATTCTTGTAGATAATGGATCGAAAGACGAGACGCTCAATATTGCTAAAAAATATCACGCTGAAATAGTTGAAGTTCAAGGACTTGATTTTTCATACCTGCGCAATATAGGCCGCGAAAAAGCTAAAAGCACCTGGTTGTTATATCTTGATGCGGATGAAAGAATATCTCCAGAACTCCAAAATGAAATCTTACTCTGTGTGAATAAAAAAACCCCTTTCCAGGCTTATAATTTTGTGCGCCAGAATTATTTTTTGGGTAAAAAATGGCCGAAGACGGAAAAGATGGTACGTCTGATGAAAAAAAATGTGCTTATCGGTTGGCAGGGAGCTTTGCATGAAACGCCTATTATAAACGGTAAGATCGGTTTTTTACAAAATCTGATGCTTCATTATACACATCGTAGTTTGAAGGAAATGATTGAGAAAACAAATGAATGGTCAGAAATTGAAGCGACTTTAAGATACCAAAATAACCATCCCCAAATGACCTGGTGGAGATTTATGAGGGTGATCATAAGTTCGTTTTACCAGACATTTGTTATTAATGAAGGATGGAAAGCCGGTACAGTCGGTTTAATTGAAAGCATTTATCAGGCGTACAGCATGTTTATCACCTATGCCAAACTTTGGGAAAAACAGAATAAGGCAGGTTTTAAAAATGCTAGATAAAAATCATCGTCAAATCGCCGTTTACAGCCCTTATATCTCTATTCTTGGCGGGGGGGAAAGATATA
>MFJN01000020.1:47897-50581 GCA_001779235.1 Candidatus Gottesmanbacteria bacterium RIFCSPHIGHO2_02_FULL_40_13
ATCGCCGGTTTATTAAGTTCAGATAATGACGTTTCTGTATTTGCTTTCCCGCAGACAAAAAAAATTTCTCAAAAATTTCTGGGGCTCGATTTAGAGAAGGTTAATTTCATCCCGTCCGATATTTTCACCTCAAGAAAAAGACTGCAAAAATTTCAGGTTTTTAAAAAATATGATTTATTTTTTTATGTTACCGACGGAAGTATATTTATTCCTTCGGCTAAAGCAAACTATTTGATAATTCAAAGCCCTGATCATGTACCCTCTTTAAGTTTTTTCAATAAAATCAAGATGCGCAATTGGCAGATTATTTGCTATTCAGATTTTGTAAAAAAATTTATCAGTCACAGATGGTCAAATAAGATACATATTCTGCCTCCTTTTATCGACCCACATATTTTCAAAGCTACCCGGAAAGATAAAAAAAACATTATTTTGTCAGTCGGCAGATTTTTTTCGCATTTACACAGTAAAAAGCATGATGTTTTGATTAAAGTTTTTCAAAATTATTTTAAAGATTATTTTGAAAGTTGGAGGTTGGTAATAATAGGTGGAACTTCTGATAAAGATTCACAAAGGTATTTACATTATCTGAAATCGTTAGTTCATCAGGCTCCGATCGAAATTTATGACAATTTACCCTATGCTAAACTAACTGAATATTATCGGTTAGCCAAAATTTACTGGCATGCAGCAGGGTTCGGAGAGGATTTAGTCAAAAATCCGCAAAAAGCTGAACATTTTGGTATCACGACGGTTGAAGCAATGGCAGCAGGGGTAGTTCCTTTGGTCTATCGGGCAGGGGGTCAAATGGAAATTATAGATGAGAATAAAAACGGTTTTTTTTGGAAGACTGAGGATGAATTAGCAATGAAAACTTTAAAAATTATAAAAGAGGACGGAGTCCGTCAGCAGATTGCTCAGGAGGCTGTTTATAGAGCAGCTGATTTTTCGCCTCCTGTTTTTTATGAAAAACTTAAAAGAATTATTGGTTAAGAACAAATTTTTAGTTCTGATAATATTAGTGACCTGCATATTTTTTTACCCATTTTTACTGCAGGGCAAAATCCCGATACCGGCTGATACTATCTTAGGTTTATATCATCCATGGAGAGATAATGTGTGGGATGGGAGAGCTGCCGGAGTCCCTTTTAAAAATTATCTGATTACCGATCCAGTAAGGCAGCAGTATGTTTGGCGTAATTTAGCTGTCTCACAACTTTTAAAGGGCAGTCTGCCATTATGGAATCCATATTCCTTTTCGGGTACTCCACTTCTAGCCAACTATCAAACAGCTGCATTTTATCCTTTAAATCTATTATATTTTTTTCTGCCGTTTAACTTCAGTTGGGGACTCCAGATTATGTTTCAACCTCTTTTGGCAGGTATTTTTATGTATTTATATTTGAGAAACCTCAAGATCAGCGAAGCGGGAAGTTTGCTCGGAGCATTCGTGTATTCCTACTCAGGTTTTTCCATTGCCTGGCTGGAATGGAATACAATTTTACACACGGCTCTTTGGTTGCCCCTCACTCTTTTATCTGTTGATAAGATTATTCAGCATTTCCCCGGTAAAAATCATAAATTACTTTTTTGGTTAATAATATTTATATTATCTTTTATTTCATCTTTTTTTGCCGGCCACTTACAAGTATTCTTTTATAGTTTTTTAGTAATTATCAGTTATTCTATTATTCGGGTTTTATTTCTGCATAAAAATAAACTTAAAGTTTCTTTGTTATTTGTTATATGTTTTTTGTTATTTACGTTAATTACTGCTATCCAATGGATTCCGACTCTTCAATTGATCACCCACAGCGCCCGTAATATTGATCAGGGAAATTTTGAAAAAGCTGGATGGTTTATTCCCTGGCAAAATCTTGTACAATTTATTGCACCTGACTTTTTCGGCAATCCTGCCACGAATAACTACTTCGGTGTTTGGAATTACGGTGAATTTATCGGGTATATAGGTATAATTCCAATTATTCTCAGCATTTATGCATTACTTTTTCGTCACGATAAAAAAACTATTTTCTTTGGAGTTTTGGTCATAACATCATTTCTATTTGCACTGCCGACTCCATTGGCAAAACTTCCTTATCAACTGCAAATCCCTTTCATTTCTACCACTCAACCGACACGGCTTATCTTTATAATCGATTTTTCTCTAACTATCTTAACAGCCCTCGGGTATGACTATTTTATTAAAAGTAAAAATATGAAGAAAATGTTAACAGTAGTGATTCTTTTCGCTTTGATATATTTATTTTTATGGCTATTTATATCTTTTCCTCAGATATTTCAGAGTTTAATTTCACCTGAAAATTTATTAATTGCGAGAAGAAATCTTGTCTTACCTTCAGCAATATTTGTTGGAGCAGCTATATTATTAATAATTTCAAATAAAAACAAAAAAGTATGGATAAATACATTATTTGTTATTTGTTGTTTGTTATTTGTTATTTTCGATCTTTTCAGATTCGGCTGGAAATTTACGCCCTTTGTAGTTTCCGACTGGATTTTTCCCGAGACTTCAATTACCAATTTATTAGAGCAGGATAGAGGTCAGGCTAGAATATTGGCATTAGACAGCAGAATTTTACCGCCAAATTTTTCAACTCAATATCGTCTTCAGGATGCAGCAGGATACGACCCATTATATTTAATGTCATACAATAAATTAG
>MFJN01000021.1 GCA_001779235.1 Candidatus Gottesmanbacteria bacterium RIFCSPHIGHO2_02_FULL_40_13
TTGCCAAATCGTTTTTCTTCCCCCGCTACTTTTTCTGCTACCTTAAATGCAAACTCCTGATAATCATCACCCCCGTCAAGAGTGGCATTGCCCAAGTCTTCCCATTGGTAATTATTTTGAGTCAACCACAGCTTAATTTTTTCTTTGAGGTCAAAACCGCCGTGATCAGCACCTAAGTAAATCATAGTAAGCGTAAAGCGTTAAGGGAAAAGCTAAAAGTAAAATAATATTATTTCTTTACGCTTAACGCTTCACCCTTCACGCTTGTTTTATTAACCACCTCATGCTGTCCAAACTGATAACGTAATGCTGCAATTATTTTACCGGTGAATGTGGGTTCAATCTTTGATTTTTCACGTGCGTTTAACGCAACTTCAATTGCAGGGGTACTCACCCCAAGCTCTTTCGCTGTCTGATGAGTCCACATTCCGGTTATACCTCCTCCGATTATTCCTTCGATGCCTTCCAGTTTAGGATCATCCTGAAATGCTTTTTCCAGAAGTTCCACCAGCCATCCCCGTACCACACTTCCCCGCGACCAACTGCGGGCAATTTTTTCAAAATCAAGGTCGTACGTACTTTTGGATAAAATTTCAAATCCTTCTCCCAGTGACTGAAGCATGCCGTATTCCACACCGTTATGGACCATTTTGACAAAATGTCCGGCGCCGCTTGGCCCAAAATACTCATAAGAACCGATCTTGCCGGCTATCGTTTTAAAAAAGGGTTCAACCTTGCGGAATACCTGCAGATCTCCGCCAATCATGAGGCATGCCCCTTTCCTGGCTCCTTCAATACCTCCGCTTGTTCCCACATCTAAAAAATTAATCTTCTTTTGTTTGAGGTTTTCGTATCGGGCAATGGAATCTTTGTAAAATGAATTACCGGCATCGATAATGATGTCTCCATCTGTGATACCTGCCTCCAGAAGCCCGGTGATCATCTCATCCACCGGCGAGCCTTGCGGCACCATCAGAATCACAATGCGCGGAGAATCTAAATTATTAATTAACTCCCTTATGTTTGAGGTTTTCGTAAGCTCGCCCAAAGATTGACTGGTGAGTGTCCGCGCTTCCTTGTCCAGTTCAAATACTTTCTCAACACGCCGGTTAAATACCACCACATCCACTCCTTCTTCCAGAAGATGAAGCGCCATCGCTCTTCCCATCCGGCCGAGCCCTATGAAGCCTATTCGCATAGTATTTAGTATAAAGTATAAAGTATGAAGTATAAAGTATAAAGTATCAGATTTATTTATACTCACATACTACATACTACTTTCTACTTACTACTTACTACTTAATTAATGCAATAGCCAATACCTGCCGTCTTTTTTGATTAATAAATCAGCTTCATGCGGCCCCCAGCTGCCGGGTTTGTAGTTGGGAAATTTTGGCGTACTTTCTTTTCCCCAAACATTCAAAATATCAGTCACCAGACTCCAGGTGGCGTTAAAACCCGCATTGGTAGCAAAAAGAGTCTGATCGCCGATCATACTGTCGAGAAGTAACCTTTCATAGGAATCAAAAGTCTGCATGCCAAAAACATTTTCATAGGAAAAATCCATTTTAACATTTTTGAGGCTAAAACCCAGTCCCGGTTCTTTAGCCAGCATCTGGAGGCTGATACCGGGTCGCGGATGAATCCTGAAAGTCAGGACGTCATGATGTGAGCGCTCAACATCCGGGGGTAAATTTTGAAAAAGAGCATTATGGACTTTTTTAAACTGGACGGAAATCCGCGCTACCGACTTGGCCATTCTTTTACCGGTACGAAGATAAATTGGAATTCCCTGCCAGCGGGGATTATCTATAAATAATTTCAAAGCTGCAAAAGTTTCGGTTTGTGAAGCGCTGTCAACATTTTTTTCTTCGCGATATGCATGAATCTTGTGTCCGTTTAACGCGCCAGAGCTATACTGACCCCGCACTACATTGGCTTTAATTTCCCCGGGCGTGAGCCTTCTGATTTTTTGCAAAACTTTCACCCTTTCCGTGCGGATGGACTCGACGTCAAGTTTTTTAGGTTGTTCCATCGCGGTAAATGCCAACATAGCCATCAGGTGGTTCTGTACCACATCCTTCAGCACCCCGACTCCTTCATAAAAAGCCCCTCTTTCTCCCACTCCTCCCGCCTCCATCAGGGAAATCTGGATATTGTCGATGTGGTCTTTATTCCAGATGTTTTCAAAAATCGAGTTGGCGAAACGGAAAGCAAGAATGTTTTGGACAATTTCCTTGGCCAGGTAGTGGTCTATCCTGTAAATTTGTTTTTCGGTAAAAGTATTAGAGAGCTGTTCCTCAAGTTTTTTGGCGGTCTCCATGTCTTTCCCGAATGGTTTTTCGATAAGAACTCTGGTCCATCTGCCTGATCCCTGCCCGCAGCCTTCGCTTAATTTAGACTGCAGTAAATTTTTTAATATCGAGGGATAGTTGACGGGCGGGGCAGCCAGATAAAAAAAGCGGGTGATACAGGCGCCTCTGTCTTTATCAAACGCCAATAAATGCTTGACTACTTCTTTATACGGAGTAATCTCTTCAAAAAAACCCTGCTGGTAATAAAGATTGTTGGTAAGTTTCAGTAAAATCCGGTAATTAATATTTTGATCTTTGGAATATTTCACTACCGCCTCCTTCATCATGCTTCTGAATTGATCATGGGAAAGAGACCGGCGGGCAAATCCAACCACCAGAAAATTGTCCGGTAATATTCCGTTGGCCAATAAATTATAAAGAGCAGGCATGAGCTTTCTGGCCGTCAGATCGCCGGTAGCTCCGAAAATCACCATGACGAAGGGATGAATCGACTGGTTTATATCGATGGGTGTATTTGATGTAGGCATCAGAAAGAATATAGCAGAAAAACATATAGCTGAAAAGACTGACTTATACCCAGAATACTACATTAATATATATTAATGTAGTAAATTTTACCGGACGAATAATTCAGTTTATATACTTTAGTCAGTTTATATACTTTAGATTTCGGATTGAAGCCCCTTCGACCTTACGGCTCGCCTCGCTGAAGCTATGGCGAAGCGGGTCGGGGAATCTGAATAATGCGCTTCGTCGGAGCGTAAACCTCGCCGAAGCGGAAAAAAGTCTCTGCATCCCACGATCTAACGATCGGGGAATTCCGCGCGAAGGCGGGTTAAAACATAATTATAATTTTTGACACTATCTTTAAGTAAAAAATCTGTTATACTTTAAAATAAACATATGAGTGAACAAATAGGTACACCAGCTGAGGAATTAAATGCCGAATTTAAGATAGCGGTGCAAGACGAAGAAGCTACATATAACACAGTTATTTCGGGTGCAATAATTAGAGTAAGACAGGCGTTTCAAAGGTTAGATGAAGTAACACATCCTATCCCACCACCAACTGCACCCTCTCAACCCCCTGCACCATAAATATTCCAAATGATCAATGCCCAAAAGAGATATCAGTAAACAAATCTAAATTGGGGATTTTTTGCAAAACAACAGCAGGATATAAATTGACTTTATCATAATTATTTCTATTTAATACCTCTTGAATTACAATTTTCTTCTTATCTCCTAAAACCACGATCAACGCATAATCCAGTTGCATTAAACCCTGGGGTGTTAAAGAAATACGTTTGTTAAATTTGCCATTATTTTCGTATCCTGCTACAAACCTTGGCACATACCATTTTTGGCGGTAACCGGGCAAGAGTCCTGCAGTATGTCCGTCTTCCCCAATCCCGAGAACCGCAATTTTATAATCATACTCCTTCAATAATTGTTCAGTTGTTTGATTATATTCATCTGCGGCTTCATTGAGAGATCCTTTTTGTGAGACTAAATGAAAAGGTATTCGTAATTTTTTACACATCTCCCACAATCCCGATTCTCCAATTGCATCAGAATTAATATTTTTATTTAATCTACTTACTACATTATACTTTCTACTTTCTACTTGATCCCCCGGCTGAAACCTCTCATCTACCTGCGCAAACGCTAAGGAGACGCTTCTAAATAACATGTCCATGTTATTTAGATTGCGCTCCTTTGTGGCGCGAGGTAAGTGTAACATTTGTTCATGTTGTTTACGCGAGCGCCCTAAATTCCCCCCGAAATCTTTTGTGGAAGCGATCCAATCTGCCAATTTGGCATATAAATTTACACTTGACCCTCCCGAGAGAAATATTAAGACTCTTTTATTTTGATGAAAAGCCCCTGCTATGACAAAACACAACTTCTTTAAGGCCTCATCGTATACTTCTCTCTCTCCGTAACTTTTAATGCTGATTTTTTGCATGTTTTAGGGACGGTCCTTGAATTGACCGTCATGACGCTCTAAAAACTTAACAGATTCTAATATTATATTAATTCATTCGCTTTATTACATACTCTGACCCGACCATGCCTAATTAATCTTATTCATTTCTAGACTGCTAGTAAGCTCTATTTAAGGACCGTCCCCAATATTTTCTTCCAGCATTTTTATCAGCTGGCTCTTTTTCTCTTCCGTCACCCGCACGACAACCACACCCCTATCAGGCTGGCCGTAAATGACGACAGATCCCAGTGGTGAAAGAATTATGGCCGGTACCGCCGCCAGATCCTCTTCCCCATTTACCTTTATAATACGGGACTTGCCGTCTGAAATTATCCGGTCCAATGAAACTCTTATGGCAGAAACTAAAGTTTTAGTGATTTTTCCGGGATCATTTTTTACGGTTATAACATTACTTAAACCTCCCCGGCCGCTTTTAAAATATAAATCTCGCATTGAGCTGTAAATTTTGCGCCGTTTTACTCTAAAATCAACAACGGCCAAATCCGTGTTTATTTTATATTGATTGGCAAATTTGGTCACCTGATCTCCTACGGTAATCAGCAGATTTAGCCGGTGTGTCCTTAATTCCTGAATTAATCGGGGCAGAACTTTCTCAAATGAATTTTTATTTTTAAGCAAAATATCCTGAGGAAGCTTTAAATTACTGCGCAGATTTTCAGGAATTTTATAACCATATGGCTTGAGTTTCTCCAGTATTCTTCCTAACCTGTCTATCCGGCCCAGTCTTATTCTTGTCGAAGATATTTTTCTGTGGTCTTGCGCGTTAATGATCCTGATTTTGATAATCTTCAACTCCTGCAATCCTTTCTCCTTCCGTTTCCTATTGATAAGGCGTGCTCCATACAAAGAATCGCAGGTTACCGCGATTGCCTCAAGCTCAGCCGATTCCACTGCATTACCATAGACATCACCGATCTGAACAATTTTCGAGCGGTTAAATAATTTTTCTTCTTTTAAAAAATCTATCAGGTCTTTTTTCCGTGTTTGGTAATTTGAAATTTGATTTTTATTTGAAATTTGAAATTTGAAATTTGAAATTTTTGCCTTGACAAACTCATCTGCGGTTAATCCTATGATAACTTTTTGAGCGTAAGAAAAAGATTGTTTTATAAAGTACCTGTGTCCTTTATGCAGCCTATCAAAAGTTCCCCCGATTGCCACTGACTTATATCTATTAGCACTCATTGTTCTTAATTGATAATGTATGATAAAAAGGTTATCAGGAAGGGTAAATCACCATTTTATCAAAGGGTATTATTGATTAATTCCTGATATAAAGACAGGTACTGTTTGGCGCTGACTCGCCAGGAAAAATCGCTTTCTATGGCCGATTCTACCATTGTTTTATATCGCGGCTTATCCTGATACCAGATGAATAATGCCTTTTGTACTGCATTTTCCAATGCTTCTGATGAGTAATTGTCGAAAATAAATCCGTTCACGTTATTTTTGATTGAATCAATTAATCCTCCGGTTTTATGGGCAATTGGAAGAGTCCCGTAGAACATTGCAATCATCTGGATGAGACCGCATGGTTCAAATTTGGAAGGAATTAATATAAAATCTGAGGCAGCATAAATCTGATTGGCAAGTTTTTCATCAAACTTGAAATTACATGATACATTGTCAGGATAAAATTGGCCAAGCCATTGGAAACGCTCTTCCCAGCTTTGGTTTCCGGTCCCCAGTATCACCAGTTCATATTCTGACAGGTTGGCTTTCCTGACCATCTTATGAAGTATGTCAATCCCTTTTTGATTGGGATCAATCCTGCCTATAAATGAAAGCATAGGGATGGAACTTCCTTTTTTCAAACCTAATTTTTTTTGCAAGTAGAGTTTATTTTTCATTTTCCCCTCTTCCCAGTTATATATTTTGGCCTGAATATTCTCTGAGGTTTTATATTTTAAGGACATATACGGATACTTCACGTATCTTGTATGCGAGTTACTTCTCCAGTTATTATCTATTCCGTTTAGAATTCCAAATACCCTGCCTTCTTTTCCGCGCAGCACTTCTTCCAGCCCGCAGCCGAATTCTTCCGTCATGATTTCTTTGGCGTAGGTCGGGGAAACTGTCGTCACTATGTCTGCATGAATAATTCCTTCCATAAGAAAATTCAATTTCTTGTTCTCGATTTCCCAGTTTTCCAGATGACATTTAGTCTGGTCCATTTTCAATTTATCCAAAACATCGACAGATGCTTTTCCCTGATAGGAAAGATTATGTATGGTCAATATAGTTTTCACCCCGATCTTATTTTCCCTGACTAGAAGTGGAATCAGACCCGTATGCAGATCATTGCAATGGATAATCTCTGGTAACCAGGATAAGACATTTTCTGAAATAATTTTTATTATCGCTTTATCAAAAAATGCGAAGGTATCCGGATGATGGGCAACACCTAAATATTTATCGTTTCGCAATAAATATACCGGTATCATGGTAATGGGATTTGCAACTTCAATTATCTCCACTTTCTCAAGCGTGCCTCCATAATCCAATTTGAATTCACCCGCAAAGTTCTTTTTTATTCTGCCCAGACGTATGGCTTTGTAATATGGAAGAACTACCCGGATATCAACGCCCAAATCGGCAAGAGCCGCAGGCAGGGATCTGGCTACATCGCCAAGTCCGCCTACCTTTATAAAAGGATCTAGCTCCCAAACTGCAAAAAGGATTTTTATCATTAGCGTTTAGCGTGAAACGTTTAGCGTGAAGAAGAAACGATATTATTCTTTCCGCTTTACGCTTAACGCTTATTACTTAGTATTTCTTTATAAACCTGCTCATATCCTTCCACCATCTTCTCCTTGGTGAAATTTTCCAGGACATGAGCACGACAATCACCCCGCTGGATACTTCCGATTTTCCGCACAGCATGAGACAAACCTTCGACCCCGCTCTCAATCTCTACAATAAAACCCGTTTTTCCGCTGACGATAATTTCCGGCACTGATCCGATATTATACGCAACCACCGGAGTTCCGCATGCCATGGATTCCACCATCACCAGGCCAAACGGTTCATGCCAGGTAATCGGAAAAAGAGTGCAGAGGGCATTGCCGTAAAGCTCTTCCGAAGTATGATGATTTATCTCTCCTATGTAACTGATAAATTTACCGTCAATATGAGGCTTAATTTCTTTCTCGTAATAAGGCATATCTGCCGGATCGATGGCAGCTGCTATCACAAGCGGAATGTTGGTTTTTTTGGCGGTCTCAATTGCGGTCAGCGGACCTTTTTTGGCAATAATTCTTCCTACCCACAAAAGATAATCACCTCTTGGCTTTTCAGTGTAATGAAATTGCGATACATCAATGCCATTGTAAACTGTGGCGACAAAATTAAGGTCACTCATGCCTCCCCGCTGGTTATCGGAGATACTTATAAAACGATGGCTTTTGAAGGTTTGCAGCACCTTTCTTTTTTCTTCAGGAATCTCCCCCGGGTAATACGAACCATGAATGGTGTGAACTACAGGGGTCTTTGAAAATTCACAAACAAACATCGCCAGATACTGCCCGTGATTATGGATGATATCAAATTCTTTCTGCCGTCTGATACACTCTGTGTAATGCATGAGAGGCAGCAGTCCGTCATCTTTTTTCAAACCTGAATTTCCCAGTCCTTCGGGAAAGACGCTGACGAGTTTCGCCCGCGTTTGACTGTCGCCTGTCGCAAAAAGAGTTACGTCATGCCCTAATTCGACCAAACCGCCAGCCAAAAGAGAAACAATTTTTTCAGTACCTCCATATTTTTTGGGAGGAACAGACAAGTATGGCGGAGCCAGTAGTGCGATTTTCATTTAACAGATAACAGATAACAGATAACAGATAACAGATAACAGATAACAGATAACAGATTAATTATACCTTATTATCTGTTAACTGTTGTCTATTAACCTCTGCAAGGCTACTTCGTAATCATTTACCATTAGGTCAATGGTAAAATTCTCTTCGACGTGTCGTCGGCAATTTTGGCGCAACATCTGATATTCCCTTTCATTCATATAAGTAATTGTTTTCACAGCCTCTACCAAACCTTCTTCGCCTGATGTTTTAATAGTCAATTGTTGTTTGTTATTTGTTATTTGCCTGCCCGCCGTAGCCGAGCTTAGCTCGGCGAAGGAGGGTTGTCTGCTATTTTCTATAACAAAACCTATCTTACCATCAACTACTACCTCAGGGATTGCCCCATTGCCAAAGGCAACCACCGGCGTCCCGCAACTCAAAGCTTCAATCATAACCAGACCGAATGGCTCTTCCCAGAGTATGGGGAAAAGAAAAGCTTTGGCTTTTTGGTAAAGTTTCAGTTTATCGGAAAAAGCAAGCTCACCTATCCACTTGATTTGCGTACCATCAATATCTGCTTTAATGGAATCAAAATAATCCTGATTACCGATTTTACCGGCAAGAACCAGTTTCATTCCGAGTTTCTTGGCCACGCGTATTGCCCCGGCCTGATTTTTGTGGGGGGCAATCGAACCCATCATCAGAAGATAATCATCCTCCTTTTTGTCACCCTGAACTTGTTTCAGGGTCTTATTGGGATCCTGAAATGAATTCAGGATGACATGGTTCAGCATGACATATTTTTCCGTATCCACGCAGTTATTTACCGTCGCTAAATAATTTAAATCCTGATATTCTTTTCTTTGTGCCTGACTTATAGTTATAATATGCGTTTTGTAGGTTTTAAATATTTCTGCAAGCTCGGGAAAAATCGGCAGATGCATCACATTTACAAAGGGCTTTTCCAACAATTTGGCAACCGGGAGGAAAACAGCCTCACCCCGCATGTTGTTTAAGATGATATCGTAATCATCTTTCCGGTCGATTAATTGCTGTAACGCTTGAGCAAGATAGACGTTTTCTTTTCGCAAGTTTCTGGAGGATTCTGTATATTGACGATCCAGGATCGTTTCTACGGGAGTTCGATCCTGGATCGGTTTTGCTCCCGCGACTGTATCTCCCATTCCAACTTCTACCAACTCGTAATTGTCTTTTTTTGAGCCTTTCGCAGCAAAAAGAATTACCTTGTGACCACGCTCGGAAAGTCCTTTGGCTTGATAATAAGCAATCCACTCGGTCCCTCCCTGCGCGGGGGGCGGAACCGGAAGAGCAACAGAACCAAGAATGGCAATTTTCATAAGTGAATTAAGTTACTTAGGTGACTTATTATTATTCTTATTTTTCGGAAAATAGGCAAATTTTTCATACATGAGTATAAACCGGTGGGCTATAGTCTCCCAGGAAAATTTTTCAACAGCTATTCTGCGGGCGTTTTCTCCCATTTTCCGGCGTTTTTCTTCATTATTTAAAAGCAAATTCACCTTCTCGGCAATTTCCGTGGCATTTCGGGGGCGGACAAAATAACCGTTCACTCCCTCTTTGACAGCCAGAGGAATCCCACCCTTACGGGTAACAACCACCGGAGTTTTGCAGGCCATGGCTTCAAGAATTACCAGACCCAGCGGCTCATCCCAGACACTTGGAGCAACGAATATTGAGGCTCTTTTATAAAATTTGTTGAGTGCATTACTCGTCCCCAGATGACCTATAAATCTGACGTTTTTCAATCCGTAGTCCGCTACTCTCTTCTCGAGACTCGCCCTTTCCGCTCCTTCGCCCAGTATGAGTACTGTGGCAGGAATTTTACGGGCCGCCTGTATGAGATATTTTACTCCTTTGTAAGGGGTAAGTTTTCCGGCGAACATCACGATTTTTTGTCCTTTGAGATCGTATTTTTTATCAAGATCTGCAGTGGTCAGATCCGGACTGAATTTTTTAATATCTACTCCACCGGGAATAACGCGTACTTGCGACCTGAACTCATCTCCAAAAATCTTAAACAGCCACTCTTTTGTCCAAAACGAATTAGGTACAATTCTTCGGGCACGCCGTAATGCGTCGCTTGACAGAGCCAGATACCGCCTATCTTTTTGGACTGTCGGAAGCTCTGACCCGTGAATTGAAATGATATAGGGAATCTGGTAGGTATTTTTGATCACTCTGGCAACCCAGGAAAGAGGAAAGGCGTGATGTACATGAATGATATTCGGCTGAAAATCTTCTACAGCGTCGGTCACGCTATTTAACATTTCCTCATAGATATTGACAATTTCACGATTGGAAATTTCTGTATAAAGTTTGCAGTTTGGCCATTCCGGATGACCGGTAAAGGCTACGGGGAAAGATAGTTTCAGAGGATAAAATTTTACGTTGGGGATCGGTCTGATATCCGGTACGACCATTGCCACTTTATAATGCTTTCCTACTTCACTGGCCAGATAATGCGCGTAAGTTCCTGAACCGCAACCCCAAAGAGGAAATGTCTGCAGGTATAAAATTCTCATGATGTGGTAATTGTATATGAAATCAAGGGTAAATTTCAATATTATATAAAATACCCTTGACTGGAATTACCATTTAAATATATAGTGAAAATATGAAACATAAAAATAATTTATTGGATACTTTGGTCCAGCAAACCCATAACCTGCCTAACAGGATTTTACCTCTGGGATCAAAAAAACATAATACTAACAAACATACTAAATATATCCGTAAAATTAATTATGAGAAGACGCAACTTATCGTGATTGATGAACCCCGGAAAAAAGACTATCTCTATCTGAAAAGGTATTTCCGCTTTCACCCACTTCATCTGGAAGATATTTTATCTCCTATCCAGAGGCCGAAAATTGATCTGGAAGACGAATATATATTTTTTGTGCTTCATTTCCCTCAATTTAATTCACAAACGCAAAAAATCGATTCCAAAGAAATTGACTTTTTTTTGACCGAAAACGAGGTAATCGTGGTTATCAATAATCAATTTCTGGCGCTGGATGAAATAATCACAAGCATATTCAAAAATAAAAAAGAGAGAGAAAAGATCATGAGTAAAGGCACAGCTGTCTTAATTTACCATCTTTTCGATAAACTTTTTGACAGTCTTTTCCCTCTTTTGGAAGATTTAGAAAAAAATCTGGATACTATTGACAAAAACATTTTCACCATACAACCTAAAAATATTGCTGATCATATCTCTTTTTTGCGGCGTAATGTTATTTACTGTCAGACTTTGGTGAAACCAGAGCTGAACGCCTTTACCGGTCTTGAAAATACCAATCATAAATTTATGACTAAAGAAATAAAAACCTATTTCAGTAATATCACTGATCATCTGAAAAAAATCTGGGACCGGCTGGAAGATATAAAAGAGCTCTCCGACAATCTATCCTCGACATTTGAAAGTTATTTATCTTTCAAAACCAATGAAACGATCAAATTTTTGACAATCATTTCCACTATCCTTCTTCCTTTGACCTTGCTTTCCGGCATCTACGGGATGAACCTCTCTTTTTTACCCTTATCCAATCACCCCAACGCACTTGCCATCATCAGCTTCATTATGTTTCTTATTATTACTCTGATGCTTCTCTTATTCAAATTGAAACGTTGGATCTGAATTTTTAACTGTATTTGATAACTTTGTAGAAAAATCTCGCACCTTTCAGCATCCGCACCAGACGCCATGGCTCTTGGATCAAACGGAATAACCACTCCCACCCCTTTTCTCTCATCCAAAGAGGAGCTCTTTTCACCCTGCCTGAAATATAATCAAACGCTCCACCGACCGCCATTATCACAAATGACCTTTTGAACTTTACCCTTAACGCTTCCCGCTTCACGCTTTCAATAAAATACTCCTGTTTAGGAAATCCCAACGCGACGAAGAGGATATCGATTTTCTTATCTAAAATCTCCTGCACTAAATTTCTAAAGTATAATTCTGTTCTATCTGTCTGGTTTCCTTCAGTATTAAGTATTAGGTATTTGGTATCAGGTATATTCTTCTTTATACTTACTACTTTATACTTACTACTTTCTACTTTAAATTCCGGCGGGGTTAAAACTTCGACCAGGAGGCTGGGGTACTTTGTTATTAAGCACTCTTTCGCATCAAGTGCTACTCTCCCTCTACCCCCTATAAGTCCTATTGTAAAGCTATTTTTAGATGACATCTGACAAATATCCTTCATCAAATCCGTTCCGGTGAGCCTGTCAGTTTTCATGTGGTATTTCTTTTCTATTGCAAAGCATAATCCGGCTCCATCAGGAATATTGATTTGGGCGGAGTTGACGATCTGTTTAAACAAATGATCCTTTTGCGCGTAATTGATAATTTCCGGGTTTGGGGTAAAAATTACTAGTGGTTCTATCCCTTTAACTTTGAACTTTGAACTTTGAACTTTGAACTTTTGTAAGTACTTTCTCACTTTCTCCAGGACTTCATCTCTTTTAGCTAAATTTATTTTCACGCCGAGGACTTTTATTATCATATGATATATAGTAAATTATACAAGATGTTTTAATAAAATATTACTATATCTGGAGACGTAAAAATGAACACATTTTGTTTTTTATACTATGGCTATTATATAACTCTAATTAATAATAATTTTATCCTAGTTTCTTATATTTTCTTAAATTTATATCTTATTACTATAAGTCTTTATATTTATTGATATAGTTATACTAAAATATTTACTGTTGAGATTTCGTGAAATTTATTGTAATGTTATAGGTCTTATGATTAGAATTATCTTCGAGAGATGCCCCTTTTGTACAGATCAATATTTTCGAGTGCTACCCCGGTACCGCGAACGACGCAGAGTAATGGATCTTCGGCAATATGCACCGCCACTCCGGTTGTTTTTACGACCAGTTTATCGAAATTATGAAGAAGCGAAGTGCCTCCTGATAAAACAATCCCTTTATCGATGATGTCTGAGGCAAGCTCCGGCGGCGTCTCCTCCAGAACACCTTTTATACCGTTCAGGATACTAACCAAAGGCGCCTGAAGCGCATCTGAAATCTCTTCGCTCGTGATTTCAATCATTCTGGGCATTCCTGTCACAGAATCTCTGCCCCGAACCTCCATTTTGGACGGTATTTCTTTTTTCCCGTCGGTTGGTAAACTTCTTTGCGGCATGGCTGTACCGATCTGGATCTTCACATCTTCCGCCATCCGCTCACCGATATAAAGGTTGAATTTCTTTTTGATGAAAGTGGTGATTG
Source organism: Candidatus Gottesmanbacteria bacterium RIFCSPHIGHO2_02_FULL_40_13 (assembly GCA_001779235.1). GTDB lineage: Bacteria > Patescibacteriota > Microgenomatia > 2-02-FULL-39-11 > 2-02-FULL-39-11 > 2-02-FULL-40-13. The sequence goes on from MFJN01000021.1 coordinate 13,416, forward strand.
CTTCATCAAGTTTGTTGCCCGCTACCCTGACGCTGTTGTGTACAACCACCCCTCCCAAAGATATGACCGCAGCCTCAGTCGAGCCTCCTCCTATATCAACGATCATATTACCCGAAGCCTGGGCTATAGGAATTTTGGCGCCAATAGCGGCGGCCAAAGGCTCTTCGATAAGGTAGACGGTTTTAGCCCCGGCTGAAAGGGTGGCATCCATTACCGCACGCCGTTCCACCTGCGTACAGCCTGCAGGCACGCAAATCATGACTTCCGGCTTAAAGAGCCGGGAACGTCCGCAGACTTTATCGATAAAATAGCGAAGCATTGCCTCGGTCACCACATAGTCGGCTATTACACCGTCTTTGAGAGGACGCATAGCCATGATATTGCCGGGAGTCCGGCCCAGCATATCTTTGGCTTCATTGCCAACCGCAACCACTCTGTTATCTTCAATTGAGATGGCGACAACTGTCGGTTCGTTCAATACCACGCCTTCACCAGCAAGATATACTAAAGAATTGGCTGTGCCTAAATCGATTCCTAAGCGTTTGAATAACATATTTTTCTTAATTCGAGTTTCGCACCTCTGTCATTCCGAGCGAGGTCGAAGACCGAGCGTGGGAATCTTTCATCAGATTGCCACGTCCCCCGACGTTACGTCGGGGTCCTCGCAATGACAACTGCGAAACTCGTGCTTAATAGTATTATTTGCTCTATTTAGATATATTAATATCCGGTAAACTGATTGAATTGATAATATTTTACCCTTATTATGATATAATTACAATACAGATGATCAGACGAATTGCCTCATCAGTACTTGCCGTTTTTATCATTATCACCCTGACAGTTGCAGTGATTGCTTATGGACGGGGTTTCCGATTAAATTTCAACCAAAAAACGTTGACTTCGACCGGAATCTTGTCAGCCTCATCATTCCCGGATAAAGCATCTGTCTGGATAGACGGACAATTACGATCGGCGACCAATACTTCTCTCTCGCTGAATCCCGGCTGGTATAATGTCAAAATTACCAAGGAAGGATACCAACCCTGGGAGCAAAAAATCCACATTAAGGGCGAAATACTAAGCCAAATCGATTCCCTGCTCATTCCTACCAATCCTTCTCTTAAAACTTTAACAATCACAGGCGTAAATCATCCTTCCCTTTCTCCCGCAGGAACAAGAGTCGCTTATATGATCACCCGGCGTGAGGCAACAGCAAGCGGTTCTTTGAAATTAAAAACAGGAGTTTACCTTTTTGAACTGCGGACAGATGCTTTGGGTAATCTTGTCGAGCCAAAAC
>MFJN01000022.1:0-5233 GCA_001779235.1 Candidatus Gottesmanbacteria bacterium RIFCSPHIGHO2_02_FULL_40_13
ATACTTCCCGGCTGACTGCCGCTCTCCTGTTGGCAGATGACGGAGGCCTGGTTAGTCTTTAACGGATCAAGGAAAAATTTACTGAGATACTCCGGTGCGCAGTACCCTACTCCCAATGGACAGATGCCTGACCCGACTCCTCCGCCACTCCCTCCCCCGCCACCGCCACCATCCCCGCCACCGCCACCGCCACCGCATGAAGGAGGATTTGGAGGGGGTTCCTCTCCATATTCTTCTTTCACGCCAAGACCCACGCTTAAAGGCAAATTCTGGCGCTGCCTCAGGGAAAGGCTTTTTTCCATAGCTGTATCTGAAAACAGCGAATCCAGGACGTTTTCGGATCCGGCCAGTTCTTTTTTTGCGACCCCCAGAGGCACCTGAATCTCCGAAAACTGGGTGGCTTTTTTATTGCCGAAGCCGAAAATACCGAGAAGTTCTGCAAAGAAATCCTTTAAAATAAAGCTTATTCCTGTCGAACTTTTCTCTTGAGTCTGGACCGAAGTTCCGATACTGTATTGCGCAGCCGGCGCTACAACAGGGTCATCTTCGGCGCCCGTCTCCAGCCCTGAAACCTGGTTTGAATTGACTTGCTTCTTATCATTTTTCAAACCTGCGCCATACGGCAGAAATGATTTGTTGATATCTTCCAGGGTCTCATAGAGTTTTTCGCCTTTCGGTGAGGAAAAATATGAAGTGGGGGTGGCTTTCTGTGCGAAACTTTCGGACTTCAATCCTGACAGCAAAATCATACCAGATAGGAAAACAATTAGAGGCAGGCGTCTCATTGAAAATAGTATAGCAGAATTAGAAAGTAAGTAGAATGTAGTAAGTAGCAGGTAGCAAGTAATAGGTGTTAGGACTCAGGGTTCATAAAATTTGAATGCAAAAAAACTTACTACTTAATACTTGCTACTTTCTACTTTATTTAATATCTTCCTTCTTCCACGCCGCAAAAGTGCACGTGGGGAAGTTACTGCAGTCATAAAAGGTCTTGCCGGACTTATTACCAGTTGCTTTGATAATTTTTAAGCCTATCGAACTCTTTTTTCTCTGAAAAGATCTGAATACAAACCGACAATTTCACGATCAATAATACACAATCTATTATCCAATGTTTTTATTGAAAATGGTTCTTTAGATTCTCTCGCATCTTTTAGTAATTTTCTTCGTTCAGCTACCTTCGTCTCAATCATTTCCGAACGCTCACCATAAAACACTACATCATATGATCCCTGAATAAGTCTCCTATTGAGTTGATACTTCTCTGCGAAAAGATCCCAATCTTCACAAGCATAATCTTGCACAGAAAGATACCAACTGCGAAAAATATTACCTCCATTCCATTCCGGTGCTTTACTAAATCCGCCGATCCTAGCATAAACAGATTGTATGTGAGTATGCAATTCCCGTATTGCTTTTGAAAGCCCGCCGCGTATTAAAAAATCCGGAACATAGGAATCCAAAGCTTGAGTTTGGCCCGTTCCTGCAATTAAATGCAATGCTTTATTATCTTGAAAACCTATTGCACGCATAAGAAGATTATCAAACCCAGCAAAATCATTTTGAGCCAGGTCTTTCACGACTCGTACCATATTCACATCTCTGTCAAGGACATTGATTACGTCTTTAACAATTGCTAAATAAGCGGTAAAATTTTCTGTCTGCTCAAAAAAATCATCTTCAGGCCATGCACTGCTTGTCAAAAAAGTCAATATTTTGTCCGCAAAACTATTATCATATGGAGTCTGTTGCTGAAACAAAGCACCTGATTTTCCTGCTCTACTGATATAATTTCGAAGTCTTGTACGATACAACGGATAACTATGATAAAATGCATCTAAATTTTGACTAATCAGCGTCGCTTGTAACTTTATATTTTTCTTATCTTTACTGTCTCGTAGCGTGTTTAAGGCATTATTGATATCAATGATGATCCCGCTAATGTCGTGACCCAACTGAAATTGTTTGTCAGCAGGAATATCCAAACCAGATACAAAGTCTACAAAGTTAACTAATTCATCAACTCCGTGAGCGACAGCCTGAAGCCGATCGATGGGCGGTAAAATTAACATCGAAGAGCCATCGACAAGCCCACCATGCACTTCGGTTCCATCCCGCTTAAAAATAAAACCGTCTTGTTTAAAGTCCAATACAGCCCCTATATCCCGATGGACCCCATACACTTCTCTCGCCATAAGTGCTGTCGCATTTTCGACGACTCTGCGTGTTAATTCAGGATTTGACGGTATCCCATCTTCACTCTCCAAACCTGTAATACTATCAATCATTTTTTTAATAGAGCTGTCACCAAACAATCTTGGTTCAGCTATTATTAATCTCCCTTGATAAGTAGAAACTTCAGCTGTTGCTCTCGAACCAGCAGGTTGATTCACCCGATCATAATCACGAAGAGGTGTGGCTTTTTGAGCGCCTCTATTTGTAAAAACTACTTCAGCTGCTACGTTCCATGGCTCACAATTTTCAGTAGGTACTTTTAGGACATATCTTTCGTCTCTAGGACTTACTCTCACATTAAAATATTCGCCTCCCCCTAGTGGCGCGCCATCCTCAAATCGACCCCATTTTCTCGCAAATTCGTTGGAATCGACTACTTTAATAGGCTCGATGTATTCCTCTGCAAAAAACGAAAAAGCAGGAGGTTCCAACTGTGTGTTATAAGTAGTTTCTAGGGGATTACCAGTACTTGACATATTGTCATTTGGATTTTATTTAATATCTTCCTTCTTCCACGCTGCAAAAGTGCACGTGGGATAGTTTCCGCAACCGTAAAACTGTTTTCCCCGGCGGGTTTTTTTGACTACCATATCGCCATTGCACTTCGGGCATTTCACGTCTATTTTTTCTACAATATTTCTGGTGTATTTGCACTCCGGAAATTTGGAACAGGCTATAAACCTGCCGAATTTGCCTGTTTTGTAAACTAAGAAATTTTGGCACTCCGGACACATTTCTCCGACTTCCTCTGTCTTTTCCTCCACTTTTTCGGCAGTTTTATAAACCTTATCCAGGCTTTCTTTAAAAGGAGCATAAAATTCACTGAGGACCGGCTGCCAGTTTTTGGCTCCCGCAGCAATATCGTCCAAACTGTCCTCCATTCCGGCGGTAAAAGGCAAATTAATGATATCTGTAAAATATTTCACCAGAAAATCCGTCACCAGAAACCCCAGATCAGTCGGTTTGAAACGGTTCGTTTTCTTGCCGTCTGCGTCAATAATTTTTTCAGCGTATTGCCTGTCTTGTATGATCGAAATAGTCGGAGCGTAAGTTGACGGCCGTCCGATCCCTTTTTCCTCAAGAACTTTGATGAGTGACGATTCACTGTAGCGGGGTGGCGGCGAGGTAAAATTTTGGAGTCTGGTAAATTCTTTCGCATTTAGTTGATCACCAATCGCCACAGACGGCAAAAGTTTATCGTCTCCGCTGCGGCCCGAAATTTTCAGGTACCCTTCAAATTTGATGACAGAGCCTTTGGTTTCAAATAAATAGCCGTTGGCGGATTGAATCTGTATGGTTGTGCCGTCGAATACCGCATCACTTCCCTGGCTGGCCACAGCTCTTTTCCAAATCATTTCATAGAGCCTGAGGTGATCTTTATTAAATTCACTGTTCACCTTATTTAATTCAGAACCGGTCAATTCAATTTTGGTTGGCCGGATCGCTTCATGCGCTTCCTGGGCTACTTTCGATTTAGTGGTAAATCGGCGGTATTCTCCAGAGTGATATGGCGGACCGTAATTTTTTTCGATGTAAGACTTGGAAGATGCGAGAAATTTCTCCGCTAAATTGAAAGAATCAGTCCGGTGATAAGTTATCACTCCTTCCTCATAAAGCCTCTGGGCCACCTGCATGGTTTTTTTGGAGGAAAAATAAAGAAGTCTCCCTGCATCCTGTTGGAGTTTACTGGTAGTGAACGGGGGCGGCGGCGATCTTTTTATTTCCTTTTTGTCTACAGCTGAAACCGTGAAGGGTGTTTGCAGGTCTGCAATAATTTTCTCAGCCTCTCCGGTATTTTTAATACTGGTATAGGATACGGTAAATTTGCCGTCAAACAGATCAAAACTTAAACTCGTCTCATAATTAATCCCGTCTTTAGCTGTCAATTCCGCCTCAAAATTCTCATTATTACCTGTAAAAATCCCGTATATCCGCCAAAACTCCTCTTTCTGAAATTTCTCTATTTCCCGCTCTCTTTCCACAATCAGTCTCACCGTCACCGACTGCACCCTTCCGGCAGACAGCCATCTTTTACTCAGTTTATTCCATAGCAGGGGCGAAAGTGAGTAACCGACCAGTCTGTCCAAAACTCTTCTTGCCTGTTGGGCGTCCACCAGTTTCAGATCTACTTTCCCGGGGTTTTTCAACGCTTCATCAATTGCTTCTTTGGTAATTTCATGAAAAACTATTCTGCTGTACTTCGTTTTAGTTTTATCCTGCCCTGCACCCAGTTCATGAAGCATATGGAAAGCAATGGCTTCCCCTTCACGGTCCGGATCTGTTGCCAGTATCACTTTGTCTGCTTTTTGGCTCAACCCCTTTAATTCCGCTAACCTTTTTTTGCGCTCCGGAATCACAACATATTGGGGGCTAAATTCGAAAGAGTTGTCTTTTGCGGATTTTTTAATCTCAATGGCCAGTTTTTTTCTGGGTAAATCTTTGAGATGGCCAAGGGTCGCCTCGATCCTGTAATCTGCCCCCAAAAATCTGGTCAGCGTCCGGGCTTTGGTAGGAGACTCGACAATAATTAAATTCTGCATAATTTATAAATCATGTGTTATTTGATGAAAGATCATTTTAGCAGTATTGTCAAGAGGTTAATAATCCGATAGTCCCGTCGGAAAAATTTTTGACGATCTTTTTTATTTCTAGAACAGTCAGTATCTCGCTCAACTTAGCGCTGTCGATTTTGGCAACTCGGACTAAATCATCGAAATGCAGGTTTTCATTTTGTAAAAGTTCTACTATTTTCTTTTCTTCTGCGGTTAAATCTTCTAAATTTTTCCTTGTATCATTGGAAAATTGTTTCATTGAAACATTTTTGATATTTAATTCCTCCAGAATATCTTGTACTTCCGTCACCAGTTTTGCTCCCTGCTTGAGTAAATTTGTCGGACCTTTGGATAAAGAAGAAGTTATCGGACCCGGTACCGCAAACACTTCCCGTCCCTGCTCCAGGGCAAAACGGGCGGTAATTAATGCTCCGCTGTCCGCTGCC
>MFJN01000022.1:5262-8112 GCA_001779235.1 Candidatus Gottesmanbacteria bacterium RIFCSPHIGHO2_02_FULL_40_13
CCCGCTGATAATCCTGTTTCTGGCCGGAAAAAGACCTTTGGCAGCAAACTGCCCGACGGGAAATTCCGAGATCACCAATCCGTATTTCTTTATGATCTGCCAATATAATGTAGTATTGCTCTTAGGATGAATTACATCTACCCCGCAGCCTAAAACTGCAATAGTCTGTCCGCCAGTTTCAATGGCTGTTTGGTGGGCCACGGTATCTACTCCGTACGCCAGGCCGGAAATGATGGTAAAGCCTGCCCCTACCAAATCCGCTGTCAGCTGTCTGGTCACCGCCTCGCCGTAGGAGGTAATCATTCTGGTGCCCACCACCGCGATGGTGCGGTCTAATTTTGGGAGGATCTCCGGATTTCCCCGTACATAAAGAAGGAACGGTGCATCCGCAGTTTCCTTTAATAATTTCGGATATAATTTATCGTTTAGTACAATAATATTAATATTCAAATCATTGATCTTTTTCTGATAATCGGTCAGGGAAAAATCCCGGCGGAAGTTGAGGAAGTGCTGTACCAATTTTTCTCCGAGGCCTATTTTGAGCAAATCTTTTTCGCGGGCCATCCAGGCTTTTTGGGCTGTGCCGAAATAATTTAATAAAAGCTTAAACCGCAGAGGCCCGATGCCGGGAAAAGCAGAAAAACCCAACCAATACTCCAATTCGTTTTCATTCATATACTTACACCATTGTACTTATTATTTAATGAATAAACACTATTTAAATACACAAGTGTTATTTCGGTTATGTGTAATTAGTCCCACAATATGTCTTCTAAACCTGAAAGTTGTATTACAGTCGAAGCGCATGGAAGTTGAGATCATCTTAAGTCTGATCATGATGAGTTAATCCAAGGGGGGTCCTTGTTCAGTGGAACATGATATTACATTAGTAATGATCACCTGAACTGTTCAGCAAATACGCTTCACCCTGAATCAATGATAGAACGATTTTAATAATTTGCCAATTTACGCGGCCGTTGAATTTGTCAAATATTAAAGATCCTCCGTAATTCCTGTTCATTCTCTACTCTATCCGCCCTTATCCACTTTATAGCGTGAGGTACTGATAAAACCTCTCTGATATATTTTATTTCCTTCTCGCAAGGATACGGGTATATAAAAACACTCTCCTGAAAGGGGTAAAATCCTAATTCCTGCAGTTTATTTCTCACCACATCTCTTGTCTTTCTATATTTTTCTGAAATATCAAACATCACTATTCTCCACTTGCCGTCCCAAACTTTCGGCTTTGCAATCGTCATTCTGTCCAAATCATACTCTAGTATCTCCATTTTGCCTTTTTCGGAAATTTTTACCACCGGACTGCCGTTTTTGTATTTTATCTCCACAAATCCCCTCCGATACAGCCTTTTTGTCAGTCTCTCCAGAGATGAAGGGTAATATTCGCTCCACGGCTTCTTTTTCCCAATATTCTTAAATAGTTGTAAAGCATTCGGAGCAAATACCGCCAATCCCAAAATCGCACCGGTCTTGAGAATCCCCAGCATTAACTCTTTAGTGATAAATTTTTTTCCTTCTTTTACCTCTTTATTACTTACCATATTTCAATGTGAAAAACGTCATTTTAATTTTCACTCAATAAAATAAATTTGTCAAATTCCACGACCGCTGGATTGGGCAAATAAAAAATTTCTTTTCAAACCAATTATCACTCATCCTGAGTATTTTTGGCAACAAACCTGCTTACGGCCCAAAACTCACCAGGTTTATGTATATTCTTCTATCACGTAAATTGGAATTCATTCCATAAACCAGGATTACCCTAAGTATAATCGAAGTGTAATCGTATAAACCCTTCGGTGGATGTAAGAGCAAGCCCTTCTAAACTATTCCTTCTATTTACGTAGGATCGGGTAAGAAAGGTATATTTCCGACAGTCCAGATAGAATCATAAAATGAATCGTAAAGATGTCAATTTTCACCTTTTTATGATAATATTATCCGCTATGATTGAATGTGAATGTCCACATATGTACGGAAGAAAGGGCGGTGAGATGTGTCCCTTGGCAGAACAAACCACGGAAGTCGGTGCTCCGGGTCATCTGAATTTTTCTTGTGAAGCGCTCCCCGACCTTACGGTCGGGGCATCAGTCCTTTCGGTCATTCGGAGCGCGAAACCCCGCACCGAATGCCCGCTGGAAAACCATTCATCCCGCAGACTTACGTCCGGGGCATTCTGGTGCTGGGGTAAACCTGAAGATCAGCTTGATTTTATGGCTTGGCAGGAGTACGGATCGGTAGTGGAAGGTTCTTGCTGTCCTGCAGCCAATCCCGACCATTTTATTTCTCTAAGACTAAAATATAGATAATTAAATTTATCATGACATATGTTCCAAAGGTCCACTTAAGCTGAAACAGATGTTTATACCCATCTTACTCCGGTTTGCAACCCGAAGGGGCAGCAAAGCGGATTAGAGGGGTATATACTGAGTAACTCAGTTGCAAATCTGAGTTACGTGGGTATACATGAATTCCAAATGGGTACGCGAGAAATAGATTCGGTCTTCCAGGCCATTTTAGAAAATTACCCGGAGGCTCATGACAGTGCTTCAGAACATCATTTATCCCACCCCGGACATAATTCTTTCCATGTCATTTTACGAAGTACTGGAGAAATTATCAGAATAGAATTTCCCCCATTTTATAATGAAGGCGCGATGCCACCTTATCCTGAAAATAGATTTTAAATTCACCTCCCAAACCACTCCTCCAGCATTTTCCTGGCAATCGGGGCAGCGTTAGTGCTTCCTTCCCCGCCTCCCTCAATCAGGACTGTGATTGATATCTGCGGATTGGCAGCCGGCGCAAAGACAGTAAACCATGCATGGG
>MFJN01000022.1:8185-43023 GCA_001779235.1 Candidatus Gottesmanbacteria bacterium RIFCSPHIGHO2_02_FULL_40_13
GTTTTAGCTTATCGTTTATCACTTTGAAATTAAAAAGCGGCCATCCTGTCCCTCCCGGAGCACAAGCCAGTTTCATGCCTTCGCGGACAAGTTCAATACTGGCCGGCTTTAATCCCATATCTTTGCAGATGGCGCTGTCCGCTGCGCCTGTCAGATGAGGCTTACACAACCTGCCGTTGCCGGCAATAAGATTAGTCCAGGAGTTGACATTGAGGGGTGTCACCAGTAAATCCCCCTGCCCGATCGACACATGATAAGTATTGCCCAAAAACCAGCTGCTCCCGCGTACCTTTTGTGCCCACTGAGGATCCGGCATGATGCCGACCTCTTCACCATTGATATCAATACCGAGAGTATTTCCGATACCCAGCTTTCTGCTAAAATCAGCTAATTTTTCGATTCCAATCGCTTCTCCGGCTTTATAGAAAAAAATATCGTTTGACCTCTGCAAAGCTTTAATAATGTCCACCATCCCATCCTTTTTTCCGTACTGCAGAAAATACCAGTTGCCGAAGGAAAAATTACCGACTTTTAGTATGCCGGTGTCTTCAAAAACTGTCCCGGGGGTGATGATATTATGTTCAAGTCCCGCCAGAGCTACCACAATCTTAAAAGTGGACCCGGGAGCATAAAGGCCGGCAATCGACCGGTTGAAAAGCGGCTGATCTTCCTGTACAAGAATCTGTTCCACCCCCTCACCCCGAATAAAACTGTTGGGGTCAAATGAAGGTGAGGAATAAAGCGTGAGAATTTCACCGGTTGCAGGAATTGCAGCAATCACCGCCCCTTTCTTGCCTGTAAGTTCCTGGGCCGCAATTTGCTGAAGTTTGGCGTCGAGGGTCAGTTTCAGATTGTTTCCGGCACTCGGCTCAAACCTGCCGAGAACCCTGACGATTTGGCCAAGAGCGTCCACTTCATACACCTCTCTGCCGTCTTTACCGCGAAGTAATGTGTCATAACTTTGTTCTATCCCTATTTTCCCGACCAAATCAGCAGCCGCGTACTTATACTTCGCACTCAGATTCACAATTTCCTCCTCATTAATCTCGCCAATATAGCCTAAAACATGAGCGAAAGCCTGGCCAAACGGATATCCCCTCGTCAGGCTCTCACGCATCTGTCCGGAGGCGCTGGCAGGTTTTTCTTCAAAAAATTGCTTACCGCGCTCATCCGTAAAAAGGGGAATATTTCGGACTAAGACATTGTTATTCCGGTCATAAATGATTCCCCTGGCGGCCGTAATTTTCACCTCCCTCAGTCTGTTTTCAGCCGCCAATTGTCTGTATCTTGGGCCTTCGAGAATTGTCAGTGTAAAAAGTTTGGCTGCAAGAAGCCCCATCCCGAAAATAAGTAAGATCAGGAAAAAAAATATCCTGTCAGGGGAAGAATTTTCATCATCATGTGAAAAAGTAATAAATTTTTTTCTTCTTTTTTCCGCTGTTATGCCTTCGGCAAAAATTTCATTCAATAAATTTTCAGGCATGTTTTACAATGATAATCTTTTATCGGTTAGGCTTACGGGGAAAAATCGTTCCATGTATATAAATATGCCAAGTATGGACAAAATCGCAGTTATGATATATCCGGTAGAAAAAATTTTGTAAAAAAATAAAGAATAAATCAGGCAGGCTGCAAATAGCAGAATCAGCCGGTACAAAGCCCTTCCCGCATGCATTTTTTGCCGGAACAAAGACAAAAAAACCAGAAGGAGCAAAAAAATCAAGCTATCCGTACCAAACACCCGGAATGAAAAGAGGTCAAGAAGCAAACCCTCTGTAAAGACAATGACCGAGGCTTCTTTTTGATTCAGATGAAGTGAGACCATAAAAGCAAAAATTAGAGACAGAGGCAACGGGTAAAGCGCGGATTCGATAAGAAGGCTAAGGAAAATAAAGATAAATAAAAAATATTTCATAAAGTTGAAATGACAAAAACAGTTTTTAGATTCTGCAAATTTATTACCGGCTCAATTTTTGCCCGTTTGTAGGGATCTGTATCGTTGACGGTAATGTGGACGATTTTCCCAAGTATCAGGTTGGGCGGCAGATTCTCTTCTCCTGTCGTTACGACCTGATCATTTAAAAAAAGAGAGTCTTTCTGTAAAACTCTTTCGAATATTATCGTCTGAGACGATTGACCGGTGACACGGCCAACAACTCCACGCGATGTTTTGGCAGGCAAGCTCATGTCCGGATCATTTAAAAGCATGACCCGGCTTCGAAGAAGAGTGACTGACACAACTTTGCCGATCAGATTGGCACCATCCACCACGGTCATCCCCGGTTTAACCCCGGCATTTTCTCCAACAGAAATTTCCATATAACGGGAAATACCCACTACTAACGCCGGTATATAATGAAAATCGGCAGGCAAAGGAGCATCCAATTGTTTACGAACCGAGTTATTTTCTTCCTGCAAAAGCTGAATCTGTAAAGATAGGTCGTTGTTTTCTTTAATTAGCCTTTGTTCATTTTGGGCCAGGGAATTAAATTTGGAATATTGCCACAAAATCGCGGTAAAATTGGAAAGCGCCATTTTGGCATTATATACCTCCTGTTTGACAGGAATAATCACACTTTCCAGAGGATTTTTAACAACATTTAAAAGGTGAAAAAAATCAAGAAAGAGAAGTAGAATCGAGAGAATAATCAGTAAAGATGTGTATTTATCTGTCTTAACCATGGAAATTTATCCTCCAGATTTCATTTCAACCCGCCGGTAACTTTGACTTTATGAAGAAGTTTCACGTCTTGAAGCAGTGCCGCAGCGCCGCGGACGACACAGGTCAAAGGATCCTCTGCAATCCAGACAGGCATCTTGGTAGACACGGCGATCAGCTTATCAATACCTGATAAAAGCGCACCACCTCCGGCCAAAGTTATCCCCTGTTCCAGTACGTCGCCAACCAGTTCCGGCGGAATCTGCTCCACTGTCTCGTCGATCGCATCAGTTATCATACTTATGACCGGTGCAATCGCCTCACGGATTTCACTGGAAGTTAATTTGACTGACATGGGCAGTCCCGATTCCAGATTTCTTCCCCGGACTACAAAATGTTTTTCATTCCCTACAGGATAAGCTGAACCGATCGCGATTTTAGCTTTTTCCGCGGACGGCTGGCCCATTAATAATGAATGTTTGGTCCGGCCGTGATTGATAATCGCCTGATCAATCTCGTCTCCGGCGATTCTGATCGAGCGGTTGATGACAATTCCCCCGAGGGATATGACCGCAATCTCCGTCGTTCCCCCTCCTATATCCACGATCATATTACCGCGGGCATCATCAATCGGAAGTTTAGCCCCGATTGCCGCCGCCATCGGCTCTTCGATAAGATATGCCTCACGCGCTCCTGCACTGAGCGCTGCATCCTGTACCGCTCTCCTTTCCACTTCCGTCACCCCCGAGGGAATACCCAAAACCACCCGCGGGCGGGGAATTTTAGGAATAAAAGACTTGGGATTTTCATGTACCTGATTGATGTAAAAACGAAGCATGGCCTCGGTCGCATCAAAATCAGCGATCACTCCGTCTTTCAGCGGCCGGAAAGCCTCAATCTGTATCGGAGTTTTGCCGACCATCCGTTGGGCTTCAGTTCCGACAGCCAGTATTTTTTTGGTTTTTCTGTGGCGAGCTACCACCGAAGGTTCGCGGATAGCGATCCCCTTGCCTTTGACAAAAACCAGCGTGTTCGCTGTACCAAGGTCTATTGCCAAATCATGTGAAAATAATCCAAAGAAAAAATCCAGCATATAAATTAATTGCAGTTAATTAAGTGTCACTATTCTAGCAGAGTAGGTAAGATTCTAAAATAGTAACATTTAATGATGTTTTACATCTATTACCATATTTCTGGTATAATCCCCTCTTAAAGGATAAGAGCCCTATTATGTTTAATAGGCTGACTTTTGCGCAAATACATCTTCCCCGCTTCGTTTCTTATTTATATCCCATTAAACCAAAAATAAACGTTGGTCATGAGGTCGAATTATGGGTTTAGAAGCACAACAACCTACTGCAATCATACCGCTCACGAGTATTGCTAGTGAGGTCCCCCGACGGCCGGAAGCCCGCGAGGTCATCCAATTTGACGGAGTGGTTGTCGTGGGCGCTCGAATCGCCGGATCTATAGCTGCATATAACTTAGCAAGACACAATATACCCGTACTTTGTCTGGATAGCCAAGATGTCCGAATAGAAACTTCTCCCTCATGTACCGGTTGCGGAGGGTTGGTCCAAAATAAAACAATGGAATTATTGGAAACTATCGGAATAAGTTTAGAAAGTGTTACCCGTCAAGTAATGGATGGGTATACCGTTCATTTACCCCATGGCGGCATACTGAAAGTCAGTACTCCGGGGATGTTGGCACTGGACCGCGGTTTTGGACCGGCAAAAGGAGACAAACGTCTGGGACTGGATGCGTTTCTTTTACAGACTGCAATTAAAGCCGGAGTTCGATTTGAAGTTGATCCGGTAGAAAAGATCGATTTGGGTCAAAATGGAAGAGCCATCGTCACGACGAAAAACCACATATATTCTGCCAATTTTGTTATGGGTGCTTTCGGCCATAGTTCCATTCAGGAAAAGATTAGTGTACCGGAAGGATATAAACTCGATAGTGCTAAAACACAGAAATCTGCTGTGTATGAATTTGCTATAGATCCTGATTTTTACGAAAAAAATTATGACAGTAAGGTGCGTGTCGTTGTCGTTCCCATGCATCGGAAAGATCAAAACGCCTTGTTCGTAGCCTTCGTACCGAAGGGTAATAATCGTGTTTCTATGATCGTATTGGGGAAAAAAGATGTTACTCCCAATGATATTATTAATTTAATGGCGTCCAAATATGTCACTGGTTTATTACCTGAAGATATGTTGGGAGAAGATCAACGATGGAAAAAACCGGTAGATAAGGGCGGATGCAATCAATGCGCATGTACAAAAAATACTATCACTACCAGGACACCCGAACATTTTGCAGTACTTATCGATGGAGGTATAGTCAATATTGGTGACTCAGCCGTGACACGTCTGTATAAGGATGGTATCGGAGCTGCAGCCTTTAACGCAATACGTGCAACAAATGCATATATCAATAAAACATTACCAGAGTACGTTCAAGAAGCTAAATCTCTCTTTCCCCCAGATGATCATATTTGGGCACGGATTTTGATGGAATTAAATGATTTGGCGGTCCGTTTCCCTTGGTCTGAACGACGTCTGATATATCTGCATAATGGTAATACTCTAATCTCACCACTTGTAAGAGAACACGCACGGAAGATGCTCATTGGAGAAGATTCTTATCAAAACATATTATCCGGATTTGTCCATCATGCTCTTGAGTTAGCTTTTCACCACTAATACTAATAGGTATTTTCTAATTGGAAAATAGTTGTCTCAAAAATCTCGTGGGGAAGAAAGACGAGGTCCGTTTCACGTTTGTCATTGTCATTGTCCTTTGAAACTTTTTCCCGCCCTTTCACTCAACCTTCCGCTCCGGGAGCGGAAGACTATTGACGATCAAGGAAGATTGTGTATAATAATTCATAATGCCGAAAAGATATATTCTTTTAATCAAGAATGAAATCTATCATATCTATAATCGCGGTGTTGCTAAACAGCCAATTTTTTTAGATAAAAGGGATTATGAAAAGTTCATTTTAACCCTCACCTACTATCGATATGCCAAACTCCCTTTAAAGTTATCCCGCTTTCTGCAACTAGCCCATAAGGATAGAGATAACATAATGACGAAGCTAAACAATGAAAATAAAAAATTAGTTGAAGTGCTATGTTACACCCTCATGCCAAATCACTTTCATCTAATCCTCAAACAATTAGAAGATGACGGTATCTCAAAATATATGAGATTAATCCTTAACAGCTGGACACATCATTTTAATAAAAGACATGTAAGAGTTGGCTCACTTTTTCAGGGAGTATTTAAAGCTGTCAGAATCGAAGACGATGAACAGTTAATACATTTATCCAGATATATCCATATAAATCCGGTTGTTTCATATTTAGTAAAGGAAAATGATTTATTATTTTATCCATGGTCTTCAATAAACGATTATCAAAAAGGAAATTCTGTTCTCGTAGAAATATCCACTATATTAGGACACTTTTCCTCATTCGAAAAATATAAAAAATTCTTATTCGATCAAATTGATTATGCAAAAGAAATCAACAGAATTAAACACTTGAGATTGGAAACTTAAGACCTGATAATTATAAATAATCCTCGATCGTAGAGCTATTCCGTTCCGGGAGCGGAAATTTTAAACTCAGTCGATTCTCGCCGTTATTCCTTTATTTTGACCACCATCCGGATGAGCACTACATGCATAAACGACAATACCATGAACTACTCTTCCAGCTGCATACATTAGAGGAAGTGCTATTGCGGGAAGCGTTTGTACAATCTGTAAAACCATAGCCTCACAACTGGGATCAACGGCACAAGAAGCATCGATATGACCTGCAACAACATTTCCCTGAATGATCATTCTTGCTGCGAATTTTGGGTCTTATTCTTTTGTCCTTACACCAGGTGCGTGGACTGATATCCATGTTCCTCCGTCTGGAGGATGAGCGAGAAACGGTTCGTTATCAGGATTAGCTGCCTGTTCATCAGTAGCTTTCATAAACGCATTTGATTCAAATTCAGGATACGCATCCATAGCTGCAACTGCAGCTGCAGAAATACCTCCTGATCCTCGGCTTGGCGGATCATCAGGTTTAAAATACCTTCTATTGAATTCTGTTTCTATTGACATAAAATCAACCAGTATTTTTTAATGTTTAGTAAGTATTTTATCAGAGTTTGGATATTTGTCCATAATCAATTTACATTTTACTTTCTTCCGGAATTTCGTGTAGAATCAGACATACATGACAAATAAGCTAATTAATATTTTTCAAAAAACGATTATTACTTCTTTTTTCCTCCTCTTTTTTCTCGTCCCTCTTTTTCTTACCCCCTTCAACTACGAGCTTTTCGAGTACAACAAGATGATGGCCGCTTACGGATTCACCGTAATTATTCTTGGGTCGTGGTTGATAAAAATGGTTATTAAGAAAGAAATAATATTCAGAAGAACTCCCCTTGATCTGCCTTTGCTACTTTTCCTACTCTCTCAAGTGATCTCTACTTACCTCTCTATCGACCGGCATGTCTCACTCTTCGGCTATTACAGCAGGTTTAACGGCGGGCTTATCTCCACTTTCTGTTATTTAACTTTGTATTATGCTTTCGTTTCGAACTTCCCGAAGGATAAAATCATAAAACTTCTGCAGATCGGCCTGATTTCCGGACTTCTGGTCTCAATTTATGGAATTCTGGAACACTTCGGTATTGACAAAAATCTCTGGGTGCAGGACGTGCAAAACAGGGTTTTTTCTACGCTTGGCCAACCCAACTGGCTGGCGGCGTATTTGGCTGTTTTAATACCGATCTCTATTGGATTTGCAATAAAGTCCAAGTCCCAAGATCAAATGTCAAATCAAATCCAAATGTCAAATGTAATAGCGGAGTCAGAAAAAACCGGTAATAATTCTTTTTTCATTGTTTCATTGTGGCATTGTTTCATTATTATTTATTATATGACTCTTCTATTTACCAAATCCCGCTCGGGCTTTTTGGGATTTTGGATCAGCCTTTTCATCCTGTTTTTGATCTTCCTTTTCACCCATTTGCATGCTATCGCTTATAAATGGGTGAAGACAGTTAAAAGTCTTTCGGGAATTATCCTTTTAATTATCGTTATTACTTTCTTCGTTGGAGCGCCTTTCAATGAGATAAACCGCTTCACATTACCTCAAATAACAAAGAACAAAGAACAAAGAACAGATATTAAAAAAGAAGAAAAGCCTGTCGGATCATCACTTCTTGAAGTCGGTATCACGGAATCCGGCACTATCAGAAAAATCGTCTGGAAAGGGGCAGTTGATATCTTCAAAAACTATCCCCTTTTCGGATCAGGGGTGGAAACTTTTGCCTTCGCCTATTATAAATTCCGGCCCGTTGAACATAATATGACGAGCGAGTGGGATTTTCTCTACAACAAAGCGCACAATGAATACCTCAACTACGCTGCCACCACCGGAGCATTTGGTCTGGGAAGTTATTTGCTAATTATTTTAATATTTATCGGGTGGAATCTCCAACAGCTCAAAAGTCAAAGCTCCCACCTTCACCAGGGCTTCGGCGGGCAGGCAAAACTCAAAACCACAATTCAAAACTCAAAGCTATTAATTATGAACCCTGACTTTGCACTTTACGCTTTACGCTTTGCACTCTTTTCCGGCTGGCTTTCTATCCTCATCACCAACTTTTTTGGTTTTTCAGTCGTGGTTATCCAGCTGTTTTTTTACCTTATCCCGGCAATTTCATTCATTCTGATAAATGAATCAGAAAACAAACCCCAGGTAACAGACGACAATAAAATTTCATCATTTCAATATTTATTAATCGGGGCTATGTTATTTGTTATTTGTTATCTGTTATTTGTAATCTTCAGGACTTGGACCGCCGACACTATTTTTGCCAAAGGCTATAGTGAATCGCAAAATCAGGATTACACCAAAGCTTATAAAAATATCAGGCAGGCAATCATTCTCAACTCCGATGAGCCTCTTTACTATGATGAATTTGTCGTCCCGGCGGGCTATCTTTCACTTCTGATGGATGAAAATAATGATTCCACCCTTTCTTCGAAACTGCGGGACGAAGCAGTAATGGCCAGCAACGAGGCGATAAAAATATCCCCCAATAATGTCAACTTCTGGAAGACCCGCACCCGTCTGTTTTTTATGCTGGGTCAAATTGACGAAAAATATTACGATGACGCAGTAGACTCTCTGGAAAGATCGAAGTTTTTATCCCCGACCGATCCTAAAATCACCTACAATCTGGCGCTTCTCTATGATCGAAAAGGCAATACACCCCAGGCTATCAAAATGCTTGAAGAAACGATCAGATTAAAGCCTGACTATAAAGACGCCTATCTTGCTCTGGGGCTTTTTTATGAAAAGGAAAAAAAGTTTGACCTTGCCCGCAAAGAGTATAATTTCATACTGGAACATCTTGATCCGGAAAATGCTGATGTTAAAAAAAGACTTGAGGAAATAAAATGATCATCCAGACACCTGACCCTGTTCTCACAACTCCTGCCCGCAAAGTCTTGAAAATAGATACTAAAATTCTGGCTGTAGTTTCCGAAATGAAAAAAACACTCCTTTCGGCACGAAGTCCCAAAGGGGTAGGCTTGGCCGCGCCTCAAATCGGCATTCCCCTGCGAGTTTTTATCACCAGACCGCATGAAAAAGCTGATATTGATGTTTTTATCAATCCGGAGGTCATTTGGCAATCCCCGCATTTGGCGGAAATAGCACGCCCTGAGGGCGGTATGAAATCTCTCAAAAAAGATAAAAAACTCGAGGGCTGCCTCTCCGTCCACAACGTCTGGGGATACCTCAAAAGGCCCAGCAGAGTGAAATTAAAATACATGGATATGAACGGCGTGGCACAAGAAAAAGAATTTACCGGTTTTATGGCGACCATCGTCCAGCATGAAACTGATCACCTCAACGGCATACTTTTTACCAGACGCGTGATGGAACAGCATGAAAAACTATACAGCATAGAAGAAGACGGGGAAGGCGGAGAAAAACTGGTGGAGATAGAAATATAAGTAGAAAGTAGAAAGTAGCAGGTAGTAAGTATGAACGAAAAAATTAGATCATTTACCGACTTAATATGTTGGCAAGAAGGACATAAGTTAGTACTTTTAATTTACAATATAACTAAAAATTTTCCCGGAACAGAAATATATTCTTTAATTGACCAGATGAGAAGATGTGTAGTATCTGTCACGAGTAACATTGCAGAAGGATTCTCAAGAAAAACAAAGAAGGAAAAGGTGCAATTTTATTATATGTCTCTTGGTTCAGTTACTGAACTGCAGAATCAACTTTTAATTTCTAGAGATCTAAAATATCTTACAGATAATAAATTTCAATCTATCGCTCAACAAACAGTTTTTGTTCATAAATTAATCAATGGATTAATCAAAAGTATACAAAATTCATAATACTTACTACTTACTACATACTACATGCTACACATAATTTTCTTCGGCTCATCGGATTACTGCTTACCGGTTTTGGAATCCTTAATAAAGAATTTCAATTTGACGGCCATCATCACTCGTCCTCTTTCTCCTCCCGAAAAGTTTGGCTTAATGCATAAAATCCCTGTCTTTACACCCCGGAGTGCTGGAGAAATTTCCGTGCTAATACCTGACCTGAAAAAATTTTCACCGGACCTTTCGGTTGTCGCCGACTATGGTATCATGATTCCGGATGATGTCATTTCCCTACCTCAACTAACAACTCTCAACATCCATTTTTCCAGACTTCCCAAATACCGCGGACCGTCTCCGGTGCAGTACACCATTCTTAACGGCGAAACGAGCGCCTGGATCTCCGTCATTAAACTGGTTAAGAAGCTTGATGCCGGAGATATTATTTATCAAAAAGAATTTCCATTATCCGGAGATGAAACCGCCGGAAGCCTATATAAAAAGTTATTCAATATTATATCAGAAGACCTTCCAAGCGTTCTGTCTGATTTCGCCCTAGGTAAAATCAAGCCAGTCAAGCAGGATGATAAACTTGCGACTTACACCCGCAAGATTACCAAAGAGGACGGGTTTGTGCCCTTTGATCTTTTATCTAATTTAATGAAAGGCATAAAACCCAACAAAGCAATACTTGATAATTGGCCCCTAACAAAAATTCCTCCTTCCCCTTTTTCTTTACTACTTACTACTTACTACTTACTACAATCTCTGCGCGCCTTCTCCCCCTGGCCGGGAGTATGGACAACTATTCAGATAACAAATAACAAAAAACAGATAACAAAAAGATTACTAATTTTAAAAGCTCATCTGGAAAATGATAAATTAGTTCTTGACGAAGTCCAACTCGAAGGAAAAAATCCGGTTTCTTTCAGGCAGTTTTGTGAAGGTTATCAGGATCTGTTTTCAATATAATTTACTAAGGACTCGTGCATCCCGCTAAGCGGGATGGTTACGGCACTTTGTGCAGCGGTTATACTGTTCAAGTTAATAATGAACGCTGCCTAATTACAATTCTACTCTAATAGGGGTTTCACAAATGGGGCAAGTAAAATCGAGAAAATTTTGTCCAATATCACCGTTTTCTCTTAATACCTGCAAATCCCATTGGGAAAAAGTCGTATTAACTCGATGGCCGTTTGGGCAGGTAAAAGTTACAAGTTCTTGAGATTGTATGGCTCTAGCATCTGGCGGTAACGGTTTCGGTTCAGTCATAATTCTGTTTTTAACCAAATAAAATATGGTCAAAATAAATTATAATTCCGGCAGTTCGTTGAGAGAGAAAGTCAATATATTCATGTAAGTGTTATCCAGATAATCAATAAAATCCGGGTAGTCAATCTTTTGGGATAAAAGGGTGAGATACTCCGTCATAAGTTTTTCTGTAGTTGGAGCTTCATCAAGTCTTGACTTTTCGTCATCGGTGAGTTTACTGTAAAAGGCGTCAAGAAGCTTGCGGAGAAGCTGTCTCTCAAATTCTACTCCCAACCTGCTTTTTTCGAGATCATTGAAAGGAAGATGACTAAGCTTTTCTTTATACCTTGCCAAAAGTACATGCATAATTTATCCCTGTTTTTGCGGCAGAGGCGCTGTCTCAATCGAAGGGACGCGTCCTGTTAATTTTTGTACAGCAGCAAATGCCCCGGGCTTTTCTTTTTTAATCTTACCGTTATCTTTATTTAATTTTGCATCTATTTCTTCTATTTTTTCTTTAACCGGCGGAAGTTCTAAAACAGTTTGACTTTGCGTTTTCTGTTCACTATTGCCGAAAAAAAGTCCCGCCAGAAAGCCGAAGATTTTTTCTACCACCTTCAGGGGATTTTTTATTTCCGGCACTTTTAGAGCGGAAGATTTTACTTCGCTACCGATTCCCTGTTCACTGTTTCCGTCTGCCATAATTTAAAAATAACAAAATCTAAACACACTTTCAACCACCATCTTTACCCACCTTTAAGGGTGTCACCTTTAAAGGTAGAACTTAAGACCGATGATTAATATCGCAATCATCAAAACTACTCCGGACAAGGCAGGAGAAAAAGGGCTTACCTG
This sequence comes from Candidatus Gottesmanbacteria bacterium RIFCSPHIGHO2_02_FULL_40_13, assembly GCA_001779235.1. Taxonomy (GTDB): domain Bacteria; phylum Patescibacteriota; class Microgenomatia; order 2-02-FULL-39-11; family 2-02-FULL-39-11; genus 2-02-FULL-40-13. The sequence continues at coordinate 20,383 of MFJN01000022.1, forward strand.
CTGATAAAGGTATCCTGAGGCAATTGGCCCGAAAATCCTGCCCATGGAGCCGAAACTCTGCAAAAATCCCAGGTTGCCGCCCTGTTCATGTTCGCTGGATTTCTCGGAAACGAGAGCCTGAATAATCGGGCCGAGGAAACTGTTGCCGATCATAAAAATTGACACGCCGATAAAAAACAATAAAACCGTACTTCCGACAGACATAAACCCCAGTCCTGCGATACAAATGACGGTGCTGATGAGGTAAATTTTTTCCTCTTTCATATATTTCACAGCTTTGCCTATCCCAAATCCCTGAATGAGGGCAGATAAAATACCTCCAAAGGCAAAAACCACACTTATCCCGATTAAAGACAGCTTCAATACCTGCTCGCCAAAAAGGCTCATGATGGTAAAAACTCCCGACTGCGCCCAGAATAAAAGAAGATAAACTAAATACAGCAGATACAGATCGGATTTCAAACTGTCTTTGATGAAAATGCCGAAATTAAAGTGCTTTTTCTCATACTCCGCCTCTTTTTGGGATAAAGATTCCGACAGGAAAAACTGGGCCAGTAATATGCTGGTTAAAGTAATTAAAGATGCTCCCAAAAACGGCGCTGAAAAACTGACTTTGGAAAGCAACCCTCCCCACAATGGACCGATAATAAATCCCAGAGATATGCCGGCGCCAATTACGCCCATCCCGCCTGCCCTGTCTTTTTTGTCTGTAATATCGGCAATATAAGCCTGCGCGATCGATAAATTACCCCCGGATATCCCGTCAATAATACGGGCAATCATCAGCCAGAAAATCGAATGGGTTAGTCCCATGAGAAGAAATGAAAAAAAAGTCCCCCACAGCGAAAAAATTAGAAGCGGCTTACGGCCGTAGCGGTCAGAAAGTCTGCCCAGGATCGGCATGAAAATCACCTGCATAAGCGAGAAAATCCCAATTAATATTCCTGATAAAAGCGGGCTGCCTCCATATTCCAGAGTAATGATGGGAAGGAGGGGGAAAACCATTCCGTAGCCCAAAAAATTGATAAAAACGACCAGAAATATCAAAAACTTGGGGGATTTGATGAATTTCATCAGAAGATAAATTATAACATTAAACTCAAGCCCGATGGATTATTAATCCAGTATCACTTATCACCAATAGTTCATTGATTTAAATCATTGAACTTTTATAGTTTTTAATATATAGACTTATCTTATAGTTTTGAATTAAAAAAGCGAAGCCTGGGGATGCCGGTAAAATGTTTTTTATTCCGGGTTGCCAGTTCAGCGTTGAGAAAAAGCGCAGTTGAGGCAACAATTAAATCACCTAAATCTGCACCAAGTGGATAACTTTTCTTCCGCAGAAGTGTTCCTAGTAATTCAGCGATCTCCCTATTAAGATCTTGAATTGAAAAAGTTGAAAGATATTTATTTGATTTCTGTGCTTCGTCAAAAGTCTCTAATTCTTGTGCTGTATTATACTCAGCTATAACAATAGTCGGAACTACTAGGAGATAATTTCTCTTCTCTTTAAGAAATTCATCAAGCCAGATGGCAAACCCGTGCACGTGATCTATGAGTATGTCTGTGTCTAGAATAATAGTCCTCAATCTACAATTCCTTTCGAAAGTCTCTCCAAATACCTTTTTTCTTTTTTCTTCCAAGCGGGTGTTTCGATAACCGACCAATATTTTCTCTTTTTAGATTTTGCAAAGATTCTTCTCATATCTGCAATAATTTTGTCAATTTCTTCTGGAGTTTTATTCTTTTCCGCAGGAATCATTTTCGCCACCGGCACTCCGTCTTTCTCAATAATAAATTCTTTTCTCTCATATTTCGCCAGATCCAGAAGCTCAAAAAACCTGTTTCTGGCTTCAGTTGCTGAAAGTGTAGTGTTCATACTGTACATAGTGTACACTCCGTACACCCACCTGTCAAGCAGGCAAAACGGAAAGACCCAGTTTTACAAAATCAGAATCCAGAGAAAGTATTGAGTCTATTTTGAAATTCTTTACCAGCACTACAGTCGTTGCGTCGGTAAATGATAACTTATGCTCATGATATTTCTCCACAACTCCAAGCGCTTCCACTTCTATCTGCTCATCGACCCACAACTTTACAATGGACCTGCCGGTGACTGACTGCGTGATAAAGTTGATAAATTTGGAAGTATAGTTCCATGAAGCATCATAAAGAAGCCTTGTGACTGTCTCGTCAAACACATAGTTGGAAGTACAAATGACGCTTTTTTCTTCTATGGCTGAGTTGAACGCCTGAAATACGGCAGCGTGGTGCGCATCATCACGGGAAAAATACGCGATCCAGGCGGAAGTATCCACAAAGACCTTGTGCATAGAGTTTTAATCCCTCAAATAAATCTCATCAACGTTTTGAGACAAATTGGAGGGCAGCCCCTTGGCAAACCCGGCCATTTTAAGAAGCGGATTATTGCGGATGCGTTGCTTATTGGAAACGGCCATTATCTTCCTGTATTCCCTCATCACGCGGTCAATTACGTCCCGCAGGATTTGGGAACGGGAAATATCGATAAGCCTGGCCATCTCATCAGCGGTATCAACCGATTTCGGATCAAGGTATATCTGGTATCTGTTCATATATACACCATATCACCTATGGTGTATATTGTCAATATTTGCTTACTGTAAGTCCTATAGTATTTGACTTCCACTCAGCAAAAGAGCTTAGGTTTAATGTGTAAGTGCAACGATACAGAGTTTTACATACCCCACATATCTTCGCTATAGCTTGAGTTTGTGGGGGCACCCTCTTCCCGGCGATTGAGGAAATATCGAGAGTTGCAGGTGTATACCCTCAAAGTGCAAATATGTCGAAAATGACTAAAACTAATCCGGATGTTATAATTTACAATTGATTATGCATCAGAATTGGACAATTTATCAGAGAAAAATAATTCGGGGATTTGAACTTTATGAATTGCAGGTGGATCGTAGTGGCACGATTATGTGCCTGGAGGATGATGATCCGGAAAGTGAAGCCAACTGCAGCGTCTGGATTAAGCCTCCAAAGGCTGTAGTCAATACAGAATCAAGTGTTGTTTTTGATATAACTCAAACAGCAATTCGAGAAAAATTTCCGGGGGTTACAAGCATCGAACGAATGTTACAATAAGAAGTTTATCTGCAGATGGATACTCAGTACTGATAATTATCCCGGCAACTCCCCTCATCTATTAGACGCTTGACAACATATAACATACAACATATAATTTATACATGATCAGAACTCAAGTTTATTTACCTGAAGATATCCACAGAGACCTCATGCTTCTGGCTAAAAAAGAAGGCACTAATTTTTCTACCCTTATTCGAGAAGGAGCCAGAACTATCATCAAAAAGAAAACCACCAGCAGGAAAAAAGATTTCGGCAAAGGCTTTTTTGGGGCTTTAAAGTATGGACCAAAAGACCTGTCTGTAAGAATTAATGATATATATAAATGAAGCTTCTAGTTGATTCTGATTGTTTAGTTGGGGCATTAAAAGAAGGTGATCCCCATCAAAAAGTCGCCACTAAACTTCTAAAATCTCATAATGAAAAGGGTGACACTCTGTATGTTTTGAATATTGTTTTACAGGAAACCGCTACGGTTTTAAGCCATAGAACTGGGATGATCGCAGTCCGTCTTTTCTTTCAATTGCTTCCCTCCCTTGATCTCTCAATTATCAAGCTTGATGATGAATTAGAAAAAAGCGCCTGGGACATATTTTTGCATCAGACTAAAAAGGGTACCTCATTCGTGGATTGTGCCAATTTGGCAGTATGCGATTTTTATAAAATTGATGGAATTTTATCTTTTGATGAATATTATAAGGACAAGTTAGTGACTAAGTAGGATTTACTCCTTCTTCCCCACAATATCTTCTATCCTGATTTTTTCTTTAACTTTTTCCTGTTTTTCGTCGGCTTTTTTCACTACTTCCTCTACTTTCTCTACTTCCTCTACTTTTTCGATTTTTTTATGAACAGATTTTAGAGCGGGTTTTACTTTAATTTTTTCTTCTTCCTTTTTATAGGCAATCACTTTGTAGGGCCCAATTTTGAGGTCTTTATGCAAAGTCTTGATGCATTTGGAGCAAAATTTGACGGTTTTTTTTTGCCCCTGATATAAAACTTTTAATTTTTGGAGGTTAGGAAGAAACAATCTTCTGGTCCTGTTTTTGGCATGGGAGACGTTGCTTCCGATAATCCTCGCCTTGCCGCAATAATCGCAAATGTATGACATAATTGGAATTTATAATGTGTTATACTATATCAGAATAAGTATAATTTAACAAGATGTTTTCGCTGCTTTCCCAAAATCCGGTTTCTTTTGTGATTATTGCTGTTTTGTTGATAGCAGCAATTTCTGTGCATGAATTTTCCCATGCCTTTTCGGCTGATCATCTGGGGGATCCTACACCCCGGCTTGCCGGACGCCTCACTCTTGATCCGAGAGCACACCTTGATCCTATGGGCACACTGCTTCTCTTTTTTGTCGGCTTTGGCTGGGGCAAGCCAGTCCCCTTTGATCCATTTAATCTCAAGGATCCCAAAAGGGACTCTGCCCTTATTTCTTTTGCCGGACCCCTTTCCAACCTTCTCATGGCAATTCTAGCAAGTGTCATCATCCGACTTACTAACTTTCTGCCTCTGCTTCTTGCGTCTTCCATCGCGACTCAAGTCTTAAGTCTTTTTGTCTATTTCAATGTCTTGCTGGCAATCTTCAATCTCCTCCCCGTCCACCCGCTTGACGGCTTCAAAGTGGTAGCTGGGCTTCTGCCTAAAAAATATTACTCCGACTGGCTGGCTCTGGAGCCTTACGGCATGTTTTTTCTGATTATGCTTATTTTCCCCTTTTTTGGAAGGTCTGCTGTATCCCAAATCATTTCTCCTGTGATTAGTTTCATACTTTCGATTTTACTGCCGGGAAGTCTTGGAGGAATGATATAAATAAAAATCCAAATTACAAAATCCAAATTACAAACGAATTTCGCAGTTGTCATTGCGAGGACCCCGACGTTACGTCGGGGGACGTGGCAATCTGATGAAAGATTCCCACGCTCTCCCGACTGAGTCTGGATCGCTCGGAATGACAAAGGTGCGAAACTCGAATTCCAAACTAAATGTACCATCTAATTTCAGAAATTGAAGTTATCAGGCAATTTAAATCAGATCCTCATAAAGGACTTTCGACAGGTGAGGCTGAAAAAAGGCTTGCCGCATCAGGACCGAATTCATTACCGGTCGTCTCACCTGTTCCACTCTGGAAAAAATTTATCTCTCAATTTCAAAATCTTCTGGTCATCATCCTTCTTGTCGCCACTCTGGTTTCCTTTCTATTGGGTGAAACTGTCGATGCCATAGCGATTGCAGCCATAGTTATCATCAATGCAGTCATCGGATTTGTACAGGAGGTAAAAGCTGAAAAGACCCTTGACTCTTTAAAAAGTAAGGAGATTCACTACGCATTGGTTGTGCGAAACAGTGAAACTGCAGAAATTGAAGTGAAAAATATCGTCACGGGCGACATAGTCATCCTGGAGGAAGGCAGTAAAATCCCCGCGGATTGCCGTATTATCGAGTCATACTCTCTGCGGGTAGATGAAAGCATACTGACCGGAGAATCTTTAGCTGCCGAGAAAAACCACCAGACACTTGATTCAAAGTCTTCAACTTTGGCCGACCGGACAAACATGCTATATAAAGATACTAAAGTTATGGCCGGCCGGGGCAAAGCCATCGTCGTTGCCACGGGCAAAAATACAGAGATTGGCAAAATCGCGGTATTCTTGGAAGAAAAAGAAACTGATAAAACGCCTCTGACGATAGAACTTGAAAAGGTCGGCAGGGTGCTTTCTTTGGTCGTAGGGGGAATTGCCGGTTTGATTTTTTCCATAAATATGCTGGCACGCGTTCCCCTCATCGACAGCCTGCTGGTTTCCATCTCTCTCGCTGTTGCCGCGATCCCTGAAGGCCTTCCCGCAATTGTTACGATTGTCCTGTCCCTTGGCGTCAAAAGACTGGCGGATAAAAAAACCATCGTCAAAAAACTTTTAGCGGTCGAAACATTAGGCGCAATCAGAATAATTGCCACCGATAAAACCGGTACCATCACCCAAAATAAAATTAATGTAGTGCGTCTTCTGCTTCCGGATGAAAAACAGTTTACGGTGACAGGACAGGGATACCGGACTAGGGGGGAATTCTATGATACAGCCAAAAAAATCATTAATCCCCTATCTCTGCCGAAACTCGAAACGCTCCTGACTATCGGTGTTTTAGCCAATAATTCCTCCCTGAAAATTTCTGATGATGAGGAAACACAGGTTCTGGGTGACACCACCGAAGGATCGCTTCTTGTCACCGCCAAAAGAGCCGGGCTGAATCTTGAGAATATAAAAGAAGCCAGTCCCCGGCTTTATGAAGTACCGTTTTCCGCCGAACGGAAAATGATGAGTGTCATTGTCGATGTAGATCAAACGTCTGACCACATGCTTTATGCCAAAGGAGCCCCTGAGGTAATACTGAACCTTTGTAAAATAGCTCCGGATATCAGGAAAAAAATTCTTTTGCAAACCGAATCGATGGCTAAACAAGGTTTAAGAAGTCTGGCCTTTGCCGGCAGAAAAATTACTAAAACAGAAGTAGGACGGGCTCTTGAAAAAAATGAGGTTGACGAATCAGGCATGGAGTTTATGGGGCTTATGGGCATGCAGGATCCGCTCCGTCCTGAAGTTAAAGAAGCTTTAATCAAAGCGCGTTTTGCAGGTATCCGCACAATCATGGTCACCGGCGACCACAAAGATACAGCACGTTGTATAGCTCTTGAGGCAGGTATTATGGTTGAAAGTGATAAAGTTCTGACCGATGATGCGGTTGATAAAATGACTTTGCGTGAGTTGACCCGTGAGATTAAAAACGGCACTTCGGTTTTTGCACGCATCTCTCCTATGGGCAAACTCAAAATCATCAAAGCGGTAAAAGCCATGCCTTTCACTCAGGTAGCTGTAACCGGAGACGGAGTGAATGATGCTCCGGCTTTGAAAGAGGGACACATTGGCGTCGCCATGGGTAAAACTGGCACCGACCTCACCCGTGAGGTGGCTGATATTGTCATTACGGATGACAATTATGCCACCATCATTGACGCAATCCGTGAAGGAAGGGTAATTTTTGCCAACCTTGTGAAATTTATCCGTTATCTAATCTCCTGCAATCTTTCTGAGGTTTTTGTTGTAGCGCTGGGTGTAATTTTTAGCACACCTTTTCCTCTAATTCCTATTCAACTTCTTTGGATCAATTTGATTACAGACGGCCTGCCTGCTCTGGCACTTGGCCTTGATCCGGCAGAGCTGGATATTATGAAAAGACCACCCCGTGATTTGACTACGGGAATACTTCATAAAAAAAGATGGATTTATATGACGCTTGAGGGAGCCGTTATGGGGCTGTCTGTCTTTTTGCTGTTTATAATTATGCTGGGGCGTTCAAATTATGTTGTCGCCCAAACCATGGCTTTTACGGCGCTTAGTTTGTCGCAACTTGTTCATTCTTTAAATAACCGCAGCACGAGGACTTCTCTTTTTAAAATCGGGATATTCTCCAATCATTTTCTGATAGGTGCAATAATTATTTCAGCTTGCCTGCAATTTCTGGCCGTCACCACCCTCTTTGGCAACCGGATCTTCAAAACTACCGCCCTGAGCTGGCAGTTGTGGGGAATCATTATCGGTATTTCTTTACTGCCGCTTCTGGTCTCGGAAACCAAAAAACTCCTCCTCCACCGCCACCTTTAAGGGTGACACCTTTAAAGGTCGAGTTTTCAGCGTCTTTGGGGACCATGCCTGCTACCCTTATTCCGTCTTTTACGCTCTAGACGTTCAAATTTTCTACGCTGCTTTGCTATTTCTGCGGCTTTACGTGCTTCTTGTTTCATATCTGTCTCTTTTTCTCCATTACCTGATGAACCTCCAGCTGTCTTCCTTACACTTGATCTCCATTGTTTTATCAACCGGGAAAGATTAACAGATATTACTTCCCCTGGTACTAATAATCTATCTATCTCCTTATCTGTCAGATTCTGATCAAGAGTAAATCTTATAAATACAGCTAGAGAAACTTTATGTTTTATATCGAAAAAATATCTGACCGGACCCCGTTCAAATTCATCTTCGGTTCTCTTAAACGGCAGATCTAAAGATAAACACAGCTCTTTAAATCTTTTACGGTCCTCCTGATTGATTGTCCGGTAGGCAACATCCATGGCAACTGTATTTTTAGTATATTTATCGATCTCATCCGCTATTACATCAAGGTCCACCTCGCGGACTTCGCCATATGCCACAGCCTGTAAAAAGTCAGAGATTCCGGCAAAATCCAACCCTTTTTGGACGTAATCCCGGACAAAGTCCAAACTTACTGTTCTTGTATAAAGTAGTCTGTCATTAAACTTCATGGCCCCGATTTCCTCAATCTCTCCTTTCCATTGGGCATAAATTGGACTCTGGCGGAATTTGAGAACTTCCAGTTTCGCTTTCATTTGTTGGGTGATAACTGCCAGAAGTTTAGGATCCGAGGTGGCTTGAAGCCATATAGGAGTCACAACCGAGTCGCTTTCGTCATCAATCGTGAACTTAATCCTGTCATTGTCTGTTAACGGCCTGTTTATTTGGTCTGCCGTGTACGAAAATCCATTTACGATGAAAGAATCAAGGTGTACCATATTCCCGCCTCTAATCCTGTATGCGTAATCTGCTACCGTCGCCCCAGCCGGTAAAGTCGTATATTCACCCGGTTTGATGCCGTAAACTCTAATCCCTCCCATATCTGTCACTAATGCATGTAAAATTTCTTCACTTCGTACAGTATCCGAAACATCGCCAATTCCGCCTATAGATTGCCTATAAAATACGTTAATAAGATCATGATAATCTGCAGAAAGTCTCTGAAGTTTCCTTTTGGCCGGATCGAAATATTGACTTGTTTCCGCATCTGATAATCCGGCTTTGTAAAGGTACGCTAACCGGGCATTTTCTGTTTCATCAGCTGATTTACTCACTATTTTCACTTTTATTCTTTTCTTCAGTTGCGGATGGGTAAAAATCACCTCTCTTGAACCAATTCCAACTGCTTTGGAATTAGGATTATATTCATCGCTAGTGACCCAACCTGATATTTGTAATTTATTTTTAATCTTTCTTTCATACCATGTTAAATTATGCCCCTGGCCCAACCCGGCTACGGGGATAAAAACTTTGGCATAAAGATCATCAGAAGTAAACCTGCCTTTTTCCATCCTTCGTAACCATGTTTGATATAACCCGTAAATACCCGGAAGTGTAATCTGGATAGAATCAGGAGTAAGATGTAAATTACCGTTCGCAAGGGCCCTCTCCAATTCCTGCCGTAAAGTATCTTTTTGCAATACTTTCTCTAAGGCATTTGTAATAACCTCATACCGCTCAAGATTTCCCTCGCTCAGATCCCCTGCAGAATCGGCAGCTTTCATCAATACGTCCGCGAAATAATTGAACCTTCTGGGATCTATCTCCTGAAACGCCAGATCTGACAGCTCGTTTCTGATGTCATCCTCGCCCGTAAGTTTGGCTAAATTTGAGGAAATTTCGAGTGTCGCCACCGCTTTCATCTGTCTTTTTCTGGGGCTTTGTTTCCCGGCAATTTCACGCATGTTGTCCAATCTGTCTGCCAGTTTGAGCAAGATAATTCTGGGGTCTGTATCTTCTCCGGTTTGAAATTGCCTGTAGATTTTCAGAAATGTTTGCCTGTCGTATTCTCTCTTTTCCAGATCTCTAATCTCTGCCTCAGTCATTCCAGCACGGTATCCGCGAAGTGTAGTCGGGTCAATTTGCAAATCCCACTCTGAATTCCTGCATCCAAGGACTAACTTTTTGACAGTCGAACCAAACCTTTGTCCGATAAAGTCTGCGGATACCGGATGGCGGTATTTGGCCGAATCTTCCAGTACGTCATGAAGCAGCGCGGAGATAACCGTATCCGCATCAAGCTTCATTTGGGCGATAATATTTGCCACCCGAAGGCAATGATTGGAATATCTGTCTTTTGATTCTCTTTTTTGTTCCTGATGGGCATAATGCATCAGAGAAAGAGCATCATTGACACGCATAAAATCCCCGGGGGTCAAATAATCCAAACTGTCTAAGAGATTTTCCTGGTTTAATTTTTCCCTGTCATCAAAATCAATATTTTTTTGTATTCCGTCATCGGTCAATGGGCTTTGAAAAAACACAGGAGAGTATACTTCGCCACTCTCGGGTATCAATTCGGGCACATTCCCCCCTGCGGGTCTGACCGCACCCATCAGACGGCTGTAAAGCATCGGGTCGGTTGCAAGTTGTGGCGTTAACTCAATTTTGGCCATAAAAAAATAATCGAGACATACCGTCTCTTCGGTCTAATCCTGAAATTGCTGAATATTACCACTTTTAGGGACTATATTCAAAAATCACCTTCTTCTTTCGAAAAATACCCGTCAGATTGTTTTCATGAGGTCTAAAATTAAAAGTTGTAGAAACCAGCTTCTTTGAAAACTTTTCCATTAATTCTTGATGAATATTTTTTACCAAAACTCTTACCGCTACATAATCAACCTCCGCAGTAAACCCTTTAACCTGAGAAATGTCGAAAGCTATATGTATTATCGGGGAATCACCGGGGGTCACTCCAGCCATTCCTTCCGAATAACGAATGTCGATGTTATATTTTTCAGACAACAGATCCGTAATTGTACTCTCGATTCCCTGTTCATTATTTGTAAATTTAAAGTCAAGACTCACTACGTTTTCCAGCTGATAGGTTAACAACTTTTCTGCATACTGACTAACTTTCTCAGCATCCAGTTCGTCTAAGGCTATTTGAAACAATAACTCATCCGGATCGACCACATCGAATACCTGCCTCAGATCAACTATTGGTTTCTGATCCATTAAAGACTCCAGTATTCTTTTAGCCTCGAAAATCAGACTTTCACGGGTCTTTTTCTGAGTTTCTGACTTTTTCGGGCCGGCAAGAATATCCCGGAAATGCCTCCGTATCTGCTCTTTAAATTCATCTCCGCTTGTTTTGAGACAGCGTATCCAGTAAGGTTGTATGGATGGACCTGATTCAAATACTAGACTAACCGTATCACCAACAGATAATACATAATCCGGCCCTACAGCATTATCGTTTACTATAAAGAAAAGCGATCCCTGCCACAGCGGTACATTCTCTTCTTCGGTCTGATATGGAAACCGGTCGCACGCCAGGTCCAAAACAGTTGATCCTGCCTCGATCCACCAGGGTATTTTCTTATCACCATCTAAAAAATACAGCTCGAGCTTCCCCGGTAAGATAAAATCCAAAAATTTTCTGCCTAAATCTCCGCCGGCCAAACCTGTAACCTGTGTCACACGTTTTCTGATCATCTCCCACTTTTGTTGGCCTAATTTGTGCCGGGTATTGAGTTCATTATCAGGTGAATGTATCTCTTCAGGCAGAATAGCCTTCAGCTGTTTATAATATAAATGAGTTATAGGAATTTGCATGAGTTTGCCTCTTCCCGGAGGATAGATATTTATTTTTAATATAAGGGAGGGAGAGGTCTCTTCTTCAGGAAGAGCTTGCAGATGGAATTCCATTGATTGCAGTGTTTTTTCAGCCATTTTTCTCTTAACCTCTGGCAAATCTAAACTTCCTATAGAGTCAAATTGACCCGAAAGAGCAAGTGTTATTCTATGCTGCCAGGCTTTTTTTACCCAAGCGTATTTTTCAAAGTTCTTCTGATCCATCTTCGCTCCTTTCATCTCTATATCAACGCTTAAAAAGCAGTCCTCCGCGGATAAATCCTCCTTTTTATGAACCCTTTGATAAAGTGTATAAATATCCGGAATGATAATTTGTATTTTGTCTTCAGGGAGATTAAGTATCTCTGCAAGTTGTTTGCGTATACGATCTTCGATCTCCATTTCTTTAATTTCACGCGTAAAGGTATCAAGGATACTCTCTAATTTTTGGCTGTACACAGGATCAATAACTTTTAAGCTAAGCGTAGCAAGCGCCCTAGCCTCCTCAAAAAGCCCCAGGAAGCGTGCCAGCGGTACATAATATCGTAATGTTTCCGTAGCTTTTTCTTTTTGTTTTGCAGGCAGCATCTGACCAATAGTCTTCATATTATGTAAACGGTCATAAATTTTAATGAGAGAAGCACGGGGATTTTTTTCCAAAGACTCAAACAAGACAGCCCGCGTCACATCATCAACCTCTTCCGGCCTGTCTCCTTTCCCGAATCTTACTTTAGACAATGATTCGACGGTCCGGGCGACATCCTTTGATAACATTTTTGAAAGATAATACCTGGTTACCGGATATCCGTTGACTGTGGAATCCTCCAGAAGATCATGACACAAGGCTGCGGATATCGTTTCCCAATCGCACTGTAAATCTTTTCCTGCAAGAGGCAAGGCGACGTGTAACAGATGATTGGCGTATGGCGTTTGTCCATCCGCCCTTGTTTGTCCCCAATGTCCATAATGCATGAGGGCCATGGCAATATCTATCTTCTCAAGCTCCTTATAAGTCATGTACTTACTGCATGAGTCATATAAACTACTCATCAGATCTTTGGTTTCTTTATCTTTCTCGGGAATCTCGGAAAATTTTACTTCTACAGGACTATAATTTCCCGGCCGGCTTAAATCAAATCCATAACTTAAAGCTGTGTCAAAATGTATGGTTTGCAACAAATCCGCGCTTTGAGGCTGTAAATTCTGGCTAAAACCCCTAATTCCGACCAGATTGTTGTAAAGCTCTGCACTCCAGTTTTGCTGAGGTACATTGCGTGTCAGGTCGTGTAAATATTCGCGAAACGCCATAATAGTGATGTTGATATAAGAATACCAACCCAGCGATTTTACTATGTTGTATGTGTGAGGTCAAACTATAGGTCAAAATCCCGCTTGACAGATTTACTCTGGTATCATAACATTATAGGTCTGGTATGAGTAATAATTTTAACTATTTCGAAATGAAGCTCCACGGGTTTACACCCGTGGTATCTTCAAAGACTGCGGAGCAAAATCCGCCGAAGCAGAAGAGCATTCATCCCTGCCTTTACAAACAGGGTCTTCTGCGAAGGTGGATATATCACCTCCCTATTAATCGATCTTTTAACCTGCCGACCGGGAGGTAAGGTTATTTTATAAATTAACAAGCAGTTTTTACCTCCCCAAAGGGAGGTTTTATTATGCCAATAGCAGAAGAATTAAGAAGAACCAATTTTATTCACTTTGCAGGACCAGGAATTTCAGGAAGAATATTTCCTGAAACTGATCCAGTTCACGCTTATTTTCTGGAACCAAATCCTGAGGTAAAAAATATCGCTCATACATGGGTAAGGACTGTAAAGCTTATTTGTGGAGTCAAACGCCTTAATGAAGTATCAGCTATCTTCGGAGATACAGCCCGTACAAAAGGAATATCTCCTGAAGAAAGAGAGCAAAAGAAGAAAGAAATCGGCGACCGTTGTATAGAGGCCTTTGCCCAAAGACACCGCATTACTATTTCTGATATGGCAACTTCAAACAACGATTATGGAATTACTTTATCTAATACCCGTAAAAATCAATTTGGGGAACCAGAGATAGACACGATGACTAAATTTGAGGTCGCAGAACTGATGACAGATTCAATCAGGTATGGACGTACTGTAAGAGATTATTTACAAAACCCTCACAGCGGAGTTCTTCGGGGTCTGTCAAATGTTTTACCGGCAGTTGTCAATGAACCTTTGGGTATTACCAAATTTGAGGATTTACTCCTTTTAATGTTTTCCCCTAAATGGGGTGAGCAAACCCGATTTGAGGCCCGTCAGATCTTAGGACTGTCTGATCTGGCTGCAGAAGTGCTTTTATATAAACGAAAATATGAAGGTTTGAAAGATAAAATATCTGACATCCTGGATCATCATGGAGTTTTTAACCCATCCGAACACGGGCCGTTAAAAGATCCGTATAATTTCTTGACTCTCCATAACCCTGAAACTTTTTATGTTGAAGGAGTAAAACCTCTTCAGCCGGGTGAAAAATATGAACCACAACCTAATTTACTGTTTAACAGTTTGAGGGTAAGAACAGCAGTAGATGAGCATGGAGAGTATCTACTCCAACTGAATGACGAACCCAAAGGAATCGTCCAGACAATGCTGAAAATGATTCGCCGCAATACCCTTGATCCTGCCGAAATTCGAGATAATTATCGTATGGCAGCCACTTTTGTCAACCGCGCGGATATAGAAAGATTTTTGACAGGGATCAAAGAGGCAAGCAAAAAAGCAGGTAAACCGATCGTTATTGACGAACTGGAGTTTGAAAATACTCTTGAGGGAGATAAATATGAGGCGGTAACGAACGGTAAAAGCGAGATATATGCCGGATCAAGCAAAAAGTATCAGGTAATGCGCCGTAAACTTTATTTTGCCGACAGGCCTGATCTGTTCTGGGAATTATCTTGCTATACCTTAGAGGCCTTCGTCAACTATAACGTGGCGGATAATACGGGAATTCTTGAATATCTGGTAAGAAGACTTATTGAGCATAACCCTGAAAACGTGGATGCCGGAGTTTTTGAGTATCTGGTACCTCAGGATATCTATGGAATAGATGCTGCCGAATACTTAAGATCGCTTGTGCATGGAATAAGAACTTCCGTCAGGGAAAAAGCGTTCGTGCATAATGAACATATGACCAGACGTCTCAGACTGATGTCAGAAGGTGAAATCGCACAGGCTGTTAACCAGATTTCTGAACAAATTCAACCACACTCTTCAACTATTATTCCCGATTATCAGAAATGGCCGGATATAATTATAGCAATAGGAAAAAACACTATGACAGCCTCCCAAGCTCTGGCTCGTCGCTTTAAGGCAGAGATGCTATTTTACCCTGGAAATGGCCACACTATCGCTGATTTTCTTCAGAAGAATGCTCAAGCCTTAGCCGGAAGAAGAGTTTTATTTCTGGATGATGTCGGTATTAATGCCAATACAGTTCGAACGATGTCAACTTATCTTCAAGAGATCGGCAATCCTCCCTCTAATATCGCCTTCTTAGCTCTGGAACAAGATTCGACCGCTTCCGCAATGAATCCTTATTATGGTTCTTTATTTACCAAAGGTGAATACATCTTTTTTCCTTCTCAACTTCATGAATACATAGAACATACTCAAAGCGTCTTTGGAATATGCTACAGATATCGAGAAGGACAACTCGAAGTGTTGCTGCAGGAAGAAGATAAAGAAGGTGTTATCAAAATCAAATTGCCCGGAGGCACGTGGAAAGGAGGTCCCCTTCAAGACACTACCCTGGGCGATGAATCGACCTTAGAAACATTGCGCCGGGAAACTGATGAGGAATTAGGCTCTACTATGAGACGGAGACTATCGGAACGTCTGGACCAACGTTTCCCTGTCTCCCAAAATATTCTTCTGGATCCGGATGGTCCTGATGTTACGTCAAATACACTTCACCTTCTAGCCTATTTTATCAATGGACACGACCTTGAGATAGATGATTGGCAAGCTCCGGAAAATAGTAACGTGGAGTCATTAAAATGGGTAGCCGTTGATGAAGCAATTGATAAAGTCTTTAGAAAAGGATACAGAAATCTGCTTAGAACTGCAAAAGAGATACTATCACCATCTACTTCTTAATAATTCCCTTAATTCTCAGATCTGATCATATTTCAGACTTATAACTTTAACAGCCGAAAAAATCCGGTTGGATTTCCGTTGCAATATAAATCTAAGCATAAATCTCTATTCTAACAATATTACCTCACCTTTCACCTCATACCCATTTACCAGCGAAAGAATTTTATCTCGTAGGTGTAGAATATTGAAGCTCCCGACCTTACGGCTCGCCTCGCTGAAGCTATGGCGAAGCGGGTCGGGAAATCTGAATAATGCGCTTCGTCAGAGCGTAAACCTCGCCGAAGCGGAAAAATGTCTCTACTCCCGATTTAATCGGGATTCCGCGAAGGCGGGTTAAATCCTCTGACGGCACTAATCCAACATCCTAAATTATCACACATTTACACGCGATAGCATACAAATGTGTGGAATGCTTAATTATCATTACCACATCAATACGAACCTAAAAAGAAAAAAATAATAAAAGTATTAGAGGAATAATTTTATTAAAACTCGAAGTGCGATTTGATATTTTCAGCGTTTTCAATTCTTTCTGCCACGATATAAGTCACGTTTATCCCCACCTGATAAATCTGGCGCAGGAATTCCACTTCATCAAAACAAGGAAATGGATGTACCCAGACGCTTTTTTGCAGAGGATAAAAATCCATAAGTTTCAGGTGCATACGAAATATATCCCGCATGTTTTTGTGTTTTTCGGGAATATCAAATATTACTATCCGCCATTTTTTATCCCAGGATTTTGGCTTTGCAATCTCCATTTCTGTAAGTTTATACCTCAAAGCCCGTACTCTACCTGCTTGTGTAATTCTGACTAAAGTTTGTCCATTTTCTTCAACTATTTTAACTAGTTTTTGTTTTTTTAGACGATCGATTGTTTGGCTAAAATAATTTTTGTTAAATTTCTTGCCGTAGGTAATAAATGGCGCCACCGCCATCGGTAAAGTAGGAATTGCAAACGACAAACCAATAACTGCGCCGCTTGCCAGTATTTTTAATAGCTCCTTGGTTTTTGGATTTAACAATTTTTTTTGTCTTAGTTGCCGGCTGAAAAATTCTTTATCGCGGGAGAATATCTTTTCAGTTTTTACCAGATCAACTTTCGAAAAATCTAATTTTATCTTATATTTACTGCTTTTTATCCTTTTATTCTTTCGATTCTTCATCTTAGCATTTAATTTTAAAACATATCTTCACACATTTGCAAGCGATAGCATATAAATGTGTGAAAAAGGGAGGCTGTCGTATACTAATATGATGAAAAACTTTGAATATTGTCTTAGTGGGATAGAAAATAATAATGGAGAGAAGACGGATCTTTATGGGTTATTTGGTATAAATTAAAAAATATAATCCCCTACTTGCACTTGACCGCATCGAGACTGTTAATCTGTCCATTGGCATCAATATCATACTTTTTTACACTTGCCCATTCTGACGCTGGCAACTTGTCGTTCTTACCTATATTGGCGGAAATTCCCGCACACAGATTTGAAGTTCCTGACGGCGAGACGCTGATTTTGGGCGCGGCTGATACCGTGGTAAAACGGGTCGGTGAAACGACTGCAGCAGTTGGCGAAAGGAAGGGGGTCGGAGTATCTATCGGCTTTACTATCTCAGTCTGCGGAACTATCGCTGTAGTCGTAAAACTCCACGGGACGCAACTTGCTCCGCATATTTGGCCTGATGCGTCGCACTTTTTATCCCCTATTTTAATGAGGTAATAATAAACAGTGTTGGGAGTGAGAAGTGACAAATTGACATTATGCGCTTTCCCGGGTTGTCCTTCGGGGGTAGAAAAAGTCAGATTGGTGGCCGTAATCCCGTATTCCACCATCCCCTGCGACATCTCATCCGTCACCCAGGAAATCATGGCATTGTTCGTTGTCACCTGATTGGCCCCGACTTCTTTTATCGAGCAGGACGAAGCTCTGGCAAAAAAAATGTTTGCCTGCCTGCCGAGAAAAATAGTAGTTCCCAAAGCTACCAGAAGAAATACAGTAATTCCTGCGGTTTTTATTTTTTTTTGAAAAGATGCCAGATTCATATTTTAAAACCTATTGCCTATTGCCTATTGCCTATTGCCTATTGCCTATTGCCTATTGCCTAATACATTCTACCTCCCTCATACAATAAACAAAATACCCACGATAGTCAAGATCAGGCCGAGGCCTACTGCCGCCAGAGTGACTTTAGTCGACCCGACGTTGGGCAAAATACTGACTGTCGGAACAAGCGTATTAGTGGGAACCGGCGTACTGGTGGGTTTTTTGGTCGGAGTTGCCGAAGGAGTGGAGGTCGGAGCGGGTGTCAATGTAGCCGAAGGAGTGGAGGTCGGAGTCGTACCGCAGGCAGTGTCTGTACCGGTAATGGTGAAAGTCAAAGGCTTGTTGTCAGCACATTTTATGATATCGCTAAAATCCAGCGAGCGGTTGATGTTGGAATCAGCTCCGGTTGTTCCCACACAGTCAAAAGACAGAGTTGTATTTCCGGTAGATAAAGGCGTCATATCAAGAGTTGCCATGAGAGTATCAGTCGTCGAACTTTTTTCATGGGCTATACTCTCCTCCCAACTGCTGATAAGAGCTTTATCGTTTGCTCCACCCAAGGGATTTGCGGAAAAATAAGTGTAGAAATCGCCTTTCACTGATTTATCAATATTGATTTTCACTTTGGTAGGATCGTATTTGATCAGGGCATCAGCCGAGACAGTTTTTTCGCCCGTGGTATTGATAAGGATTTTAGTCTGGAAGCTCTGACCGCAGGCGACCGTCGCACCGCCGTCTGAAAGCTGGAGTGTAAAATACTGAGCCAGAGCTTCAGATCTGGCAACAGTGAAAATAAATACCAGTGATAAAACTGCGCCGGTGAATATATTGCGCGTCCGTCTTTTGCATAAATTTATCCGGCATATCAGCATATTAATTTCCGGAAATACTCACTGTCGCACCCGCCACCGTCCCGAGCAGGTTCCGGCTGGTTTTACTTTCAACCACTGTTGATAAGTTTGTCTTACCCTTCTCAAAATCAAAATCAAATTTGGCGCTGCCTTTCAAAAGAGCTTTTGCCTGAAGTGTGAAAAAAATAAAGTTATCGCCGGTCAGGTTGGCGTCTTTTGGCGAAAATCCTGTCACTTTCACGACTCCGATTACCTTATCTATTGTGATACGGGGATAATTGGTAAAAAACTCACCCGGCATGATGTCCGTCACTTCCACAAGGCGCGGGTCGTATCTGATGATCGTATCCGCGCCATCCAGTTTTTTATCGGGGGCCGTCACCACCACAGCCAGACTGAAAATCTCGCCTGTTTTTTTCAAAAGATGAACAGGCTGGATAAATTGACCGGCGACCAGTTCAAACTGTACCTTACTGATTTCAGGCATGACTCCGGGATTTTTTACCATATTGGCAGTCAGCATCAACTGGCGCTCGCGGCGTATGAGAAAAATGCCCCCTATGAGAATTGCCAATATTATTATCACCAGTATTATTTTTCTGTTCTCTGTATGATTTATCATATTTTAATAATTAAAAATTAATTATCGTCATCCGGTTTGGTTGACAGCGTGCCTACCACCTGAGCGATATCATTAGCGTTCACCACTCCGTCGTAGCTGACGTCAGCTATATTCAAACTATCGTCATCAGTATTGCCAAGCCTCGAATTGATCAGGGAAATATCGACGCTGTTTACCGTACAGTCCTGCTTATTGCTGTTGTTGGGGTCAGGCAGATCTCCCGGCTGCAGGGCATTACCCGTCCAGTCGTAATTCTGGTTCGCATTCTGCCCGCCGGAAAGAAGCGCGTGCTCTATCATCTCTGTCCCGCGGGTCTTTGGCGCTTTAAGATTCAGCGTGTAGTATTTGCCGGCAGACATGCCTGTCAGAATGACCCATCCGTCTGCCACTGTCGCTACGGTTCCTCCCGAGGGAGAGGGCACGTTTATGCTGGTTACCGGAGTATAGACGCCGAAGCTGTCTGCTGTCATCGGCACATAAAGATCTACTCCCCCGGCGCCCGGCGATTCGCAGGTGGGTCCGGAGGCAGGATTGCTTAAAAATGCCAGATCGTCTATGGCGCGAAGCTTGAAGTACATATCAGGATGACCCTCGGCTCCGGAAAGTTTGGCAGTGTATTTGATTTGAGGTTCATTGCCTGTTCCCCCGGTTCCGATCGTCACCGTCACCGAATCTTTCGACCCGATGGGAATGATATAGGGATCCGATGCATACACATCGAAACGCGAACTCACTACGCTGTACAAGTCGGCATAATTGTATGGAGTCCAATTATACGGCAGAGCAACTGTAGAGGTTTGGGGAGATGTATTCCCAAATTCTTCTGACACAATATTTTCAGGCGGGTCAATCCTGTCTATTCGCAGTGAATCAACAAGCACTTCTGACCCGTCATTGGCAAAAATGCGAAACGTATAATTCGATACGTCAGTCCCGTAAATTGTAAAGTTCTGACTTTCTAGTGGGTCAGAAAATCCACTCGTATTTGTTATATCTATAGAACCAATAAATTGATTGACAGGTATTGACAATGTTCCGTCTGACCCCGGACAATTACCTACCATACCGCATGCAACTGCAATTTGCACTACTCTTCCTCCTGTAAGAGAACTAAGTCTCGGAGCATACGCAATTGCTTTGATTTGGTAAGTACCTGGACTAAGCCCTACTCCCGTTTCATAACGCATCCATGAGAAATTGCCGTCAGACTGGTACCTGTTGCGCGAGGAGGAATTCATAAACAAGACACTTCTTCCTGCAAAGTTGGGATTTACCACCCCCCAGACATATCCCCAATTTCCTTCTCCGGCTCCCCAGCCGTCAGGTTGGGCTTTCGAAAGTGGAGTCAGCTCTACCGTATCAAACTGGTTATTGGCAAGAAGTTCATCTCCAAGAACACCATTTCCCTGTTTTTTCAAAGAAACAAAGTCGAAATCTGCCTCTGCGCCGCCGTTGGCATATATTCTTGCTGAAACATCTGCTGCTGAAGAAATATTTAAGGTAACTTGTTTTGTCACATAATCGGCGGAAAGTGGAAATTCCAGAGCGTTTCCAATTAATGTACCACCCTCGTCATAAAGACCGACTTTTACGCTCCCTGTGCTTGGAGAAACAAAAGTAAGAACACTGGCAGATAACACATAGTCCCCTGTTGTTCCTAAACTTTTTTCTTGACTATAATAAATTGGTGTGCTAAGAGGAGTAGAATTCATATACAACACCTGATTTTGCCGTGTCTCCACCTCACCGCCAACCGGCGCCGTCGGCCCCCCGGTTAGCGTTGGTATGGGTGTCAAAGTAGGTGTAGGTGTTAGTTCCTCCTCATCCTCTCCGAAGCATCCGCACTCATGATTATTATCAGAATCCTGACAGACCCCGTTATTTCCACACGCTGTTTCTTTATTTTCCTTTACACAATCTTGATGCCCTGATGTACACCAACCACCGGGCCAGTCATCACATGTGTAACATTCTTGTGTGCCAGTAATTTGAGGTGAACAATTTAAGGGCTTATCACATATTGTCGATTCAATACATTTATTAAATGGCTTATAATAATAGCATTCTCCGTTAACCGTACAGTCAGTGCAACCAAATGCCTGTACGTCGTTGCTCTTTTGGAATAAAAACGGAAATACAAAAACCCCCCCAAATAGAAATAAATAAACTAAAATCTTTTTAAAACTCATAAATTTTTATTTTTTGTTATCTGTTATCTGTCCCGATGATGTTCCCGATTTAATCGGGATTACAGCATCGTGGATCCCGCTGAGGCGGGATTCTCTGTTCTCTGTTCCCTGCCTATTTCCAGCATAGCAATAAATTTTCCTGTTGGCAATAATATATTTCTTTCATATGGATGCCTCTCCTCTCCTGCACATCTCAAAATCAACCAGGTCTACTTTGCCATCGTTATTAAAATCAGCATCTCCATTGCCTGTTCCGGCAAATACCGCTTTCCATATATCAAAACAGGTCGGGATAGTCGTGGGTGAGGGCGTCAGTGTCGCTGTAGGCACAGCTGTGATGGAAGGAGTGGGGGTTACTGAAGGAGTAGGAGTTTCAGTCGGATCCAGCTCTATAAAATCAGTAGGAATCGGAGTCGGGGTGATTAAATTTATCGTAAGATTATGTGCCGGCCTGTCGGTGAGGATGTTTTGCGTATTCAGATCATAGACAATACTATCCTGAAGAGCTGTAAACGTCAGTGAAGAAACATCAGTAATTTCTTTCACCTTAAATAGTATTGTTGCCAGTTCCCTGTCACCTGTCGCGCCTGTGCCCGGTGCATCAGTGATCAGCCCGACGCGGACCAGTTTGTTTTGGCTGTCTATCATATTAAGAGTATTCTCAGTGTCAAAGCCGGAATCAGGGGAAACAACGATATTATTTGCCGCCAGTTCAGAATCATCTGCTCCTGCAACCTGAAACTCCAGAGCAGAGCCGTCATAGTTCAGTTTAAAGTCCAGTGAGCTGACTGCTCTCCCGTTAGTATCAAGGCGAAGCTTCAGAGAGAGGTCTTCTCCCTTGGCATACGAAGTTTGTGCGGAAGAAAAATAAAGCCTGGCTCCATTTACCATCCCGATTGCAAACTGTCCGTCGGTTGTGCTGTATGGCTTTCCTTCCACTTCTGTTGCAGGATCCCATAAGAAAGTGGCCTGTCCTGTTTGGTCTGGCTTTACCTTCAGCAGTACCTCGATAAGGTCTATTGGTTCAGATCCTCCAAATCCCACATTGGTTTTAGCACCTGTAACAATAACTTTTGAACCTGCGATATTGGTTTCAAGACCGAGCAGAGAAGAATACTTTTTGGTAAAGTTAGCGGGTATATTATTGAGATCTTGAAACTCCACGCTTGCGGGAAGAGTGAAGCGGAATTCAAAGGCATTAAATGAG
>MFJN01000023.1 GCA_001779235.1 Candidatus Gottesmanbacteria bacterium RIFCSPHIGHO2_02_FULL_40_13
TAACGATTATCTCAAATCGTTACCGAATTAGTGAACATTTACAACCGTCCCCTTTACTTTACTACCGCCAGTATTAATACAGCTGTTAGTTAATAAAATTTGTAAATAAAAGTTCGAACATCATCCATCCCTCGTAGACAAACGGTACTTTAGAGTTTTTAGATTCTGCTTTGGATGGTGAGCGAAATCAAAACAAAACCTCAATTTATACTCTCTTATAATACGTTGCTTTCCCTTTTCCTTCCATCTTGATAATTCCCAAGGAAATAAGTTTCTGAAAATCAAGATTGCGGGTCGCCTTTGCCCGTTTGGTCAGAGTTGAATAAATTCTATCCGTAATAAATCCCTTCCTATCAATATATGCAAGCATTTTTTCCTCATGCTCTGACAATATTGTCTGAGGAGTCAAAACTTCTTTGTCTAATTCTTTGCTAACCCGAAGAAGTTCGTCAATAATTCCTCCGGTGAAGTACACGAGCCAGGGTGTAAAATCAATTTTATCCACTATATCATAATAATTTCCCCGTTCTCCTACATATGTAAAATAGTTCGTTACGTTGTTATTGTAATAATTTTCAAAACTGAATAAGTTAAATGTATTTAATCCCATTGAAGCGAGAAGTGCTTTTGTAATCAGTCGAACAGTTCTTCCATTTCCGTCAATAAACGGGTGTATTATCACAAATTGCTTATGAAATATCCCCGCAACAAGTAATGGATCCATGTCTTTTTGACTATGGTTGATAAATTCAATAAATTCTCTCATTAAATTTTGTACGTCCTGTTGATCCGGAGGCCAATATATTGTTTTATGCTCACGCGGATCGTTGACGAATACGGGTTTATTTCTGTAATCCTGAAGTTTCGTTTCAGCCATGAGACTGTCCATAACAAAGGCATGAATTTTATGAATGACATCACCCGTGATAGTTAAAGGAATTGATCTTTTCAGTTCCTTTTCAAGCCAAACCAGAGCATTGTTGTAATTCAATACTTCTCGCTCAGTATCCCTGAGATGTTCCGGTCGTGATTTTAGAAGCGCCTTGACATCTGTAAGAGGTAACGGATTACCCTCTATACTGGTTGAAGCATGAGCTGATAAATCTCTTGCTTTTCGTTCAAACTTATGCAAAATAATATTGGTGTATGTTCGGGCGTTGAGTTGAGTTACTACGGATGTGATTTTTTTGATATTGTCTAATAATTCTAAGGAAATAAAATATTTTGGTTTAAACATAGTATGGACGTATTATAGACGAATAATGGACGAATCACAATATAAAAAGATAGATAATACATGCTGCCTTTTTATCCTTCGGCATGCAGAGAGCTGATAAATATATTTGGTAATAGGTTCGAACACCGTCAATTAAACAGAGCTGATTATTTATATTGAAAACCAATTCATTGTTTGGTATATTTTTATCGTGAACAGACAACTACTTAGGGATACATTGGGTTGGGGCTTTTTGCTTTGGCTTACCGGATACGTCCTGGGCATAATTCTTTTTATGATTGTTCCACCCACAATTCTCGGTTGGATAATTATGCCTATTGGAACAATTGTAACAATCTGGGTTTTATTAAAAAAGATTAAGGGCAATTCACTTGCATATTATTTTTCTCTGGCAGTTATCTGGACACTTATTGCCATTGTCTTCGATTACTTATTCCTTGTTAAAGTGTTTAAGCCTGCCGACGGGTACTACAAGCTGGACGTTTATTTGTACTACGTTTTAACATTTGTATTGCCACTAATTATCGGATGGAGTAAAAGACACAAAGAAAACTGATGAAACTAAACACTAACTGGCATTTAAAAAATAAAATGCCCCAAAACCCAACTCTTGACGAGAGGATTAAGTGGCACATTAAACACGCTAAGAATTGTTTATGCCGACCTATTCCGGAAAAATTGCTAGCAGAAATCAAAAAGAGAGGAATATGAAAATTCTTGTTTTTACTGAAGGAACAATCCTTATGCACTCTACTTGTGGGGGGATAACTAGAGAACAGAGAGCGCAGCAGTCTAAAAATAGGGTTAGAACTTATATCAACACCCTCTTAAAGCAGGTCAGTAGGATTAGGTCAATTCATGACTACAGAAATTACATTCCTGTTGGTAATGCAGTAAAGAAACTTAATAATTGGAAGAGACAAGAAGCAGAGATTTATTATCTGACTTCAAGGACAGCACCAGAAGAAATAGCCGATATTCAGTCCGTTCTAAATAAATATAATTTTCCAGACAACCAAAACTTATTGTATAGAAAACAAGGAGAGCAATATAAAGATGTAGCTGAAAGATTACTGCCGGATATTATTGTTGAAGATGACTGTGAGAGTATTGGTGGAGAGATTGAAATGACTTATCCTCATATAAGGGCAGATTTAAAAAGTAAAATAAAGTCTATTATTGTTAAAGAATTTGGAGGAATCGACCATTTACCAAATGATATAAAAGAGTTATTTACTATTCAATGAATACTGCAAGATTACCGTGGGTTTATAAAAAAGCACGACGAGTATAATAATAAGACCTATGAAGAGGTCTTGACAAAAGACCTATTGTTTGCTAGCATAAATTTATGAATACAATATCAATTTCTCAATTAAAGATTAACCCCTCAAAAGCGATCAGTGAAGCGCTGGATTATCCCTTAGCGGTAGAAAACAGGAATAAAATAGAAGCCTATCTTTTAGGCAAGGATCTTTATGAAAAAATCGTTTCTTATATCGAGGACTTTATTGATAGAAAAGCGGTTGAAGAAACGGATTTCAAAAAGGGTAAAGACTTTGAGAAGGTTGCCAAAAGTTTGCAGATATGAAACTGAGAATTTCTGGAAGAGCAGAGAAAGAGCTAAAAAAACTACCTAAAATCGACCAGATAGCGATTGCAAGAAAAATAAGATTAATACAATATTCTTTCGTAGTCCCTGAGGAAAGCAAGTTAAGAGGATATAAAAATATTTTCAGAGTAAGAATCGGTCAGTACAGGATTGTGTTCCGGAAAACAGTTGAGGAGGTTTATATCGTTCTGATTGGTCATCGTAAGGATGTTTATCGCTTGCTGAATCAACTTTTCCAGTGAAATTCGCCTACAATTTCCTGACGATAACATCTATAAGGTACTTATTCTGAAAATCAGTTTTTTCTCCTGTTTTAGCTTTGCCGTCGGAAACAAAACGGACAGATAAGGGTTTTTTATATTTATTAGAAAGTCCTTGTACCAGCGTCAGTATTCCGGCTACTTTCATCGGGTCTTCGTCTACCGCGATAGGGTAGGTGTCAATACCAAGGCCGGAGTGAAGTGATAAATAGATATTCCTTTCAAGAGAAAAATTGCCCTTCTCGTACTCATTAGCCAGTTGCCGATCCTCAAGGCAGGGAAGCATCAGACCGCAAAGACCAACGGGCTTGGGATTGTTTTCTTTGAGGTATGCAGTAATCTCAAGATAAATGCTGGTGGTCGCGGAATAGGAAAAATCAAAACCCAGCCTTTTGATGAATCCGAGAAAACTTCCCTTTTCGTCGTTAAGGGGTGCAATGGATGAATCAATTCCGAGAAAATCATCGTTACTCTTGAATAACCGGTTAATTTCATCCCATATTACCTTCATCTTTTCCAGCCACTCTTCAATAGATTTGCAACCAAGGGATAAATCTGTCGGTTGCAAACCAATAGAAAAACCGTTTTTCGCGTACGTCGCTGACGGGAAAAACGGAGTTGAGGGGGGATTGTGGAAAACATATGCAAACAGAAAAGTTTTATCAGATTTATTTTTGATGATTTGGAATAAAATATCTACACATCTCTTATCTATTATGGAGGAAGTTAAATCGATGTTGAATGCAGTATTTCTAGAGGAGCAAAAATCATCAAGTTTTGCCTCCGCTTCGTCAATGTTTAATGAGCCAATACTTAAATACATTGATTCTTCTTTGACGGCAGATTCCAGTTGCCGGATATCTTTTTTGGCAGTACATAATCTTTTTGTCTGTACCAGGAAGCCATTTTTGATTAACGTGTCTTCAATCTCGTCCAGTTTTCCAATAGTTTGCTCTGAAGGATTATCTGAAAAATAACAAATCGTTCTGACAATTTTATGTGTATCCATATTGCCAGTATATCAAAATAACCCTCAGATTCCATTATATTTCGGTAACATGAAAAAGTTCAATTATGGTAAATTGGTCTGATGACCGATATAATAGGCATATATGAAGAAATATAAAAGGCTCTTAAAACCTTCCGGCAGACAACAATAAAACTGTCAGAATTAAATTGAAATCAAAACCAGACCGCCTACGATTGCCGCGACGCCGATAATTTTCCTCACCCCAAGTTTTTCTTTTAAAAAAATTAATCCCAAAAAGATCGTCACAAGCGTACTGGCACTGCTGACAGGACCAACGATTGATCCGTATCCTTGTGATACCCCAAGCGAATAGCTGAAAAAAGCCAGAATATCAAATAAGCCGATGAATACCAGCAGTTTAAATGGCAGTTTTTGAGTTTTAGGCAGAAATGATATTTTTGAATACAAAATATAGATTAACAGGAAAAGGATGATGAGAAACCGGAAGAAGATGGAAGGTAAAAACCAGCCCAACTCCTTTGAAGGAAATATCAGCAAAAATAATGAAACTCCCCATCCCAACATGGCAATAATGCCTTCTTTTGTGCCTGTCAGCAGTTGAATGCTTTTATTTTTTATTAAGTCTTTTAGATTTAACGAGATAGTTATCATGCCAAAGATAATAAATAAAATTGCCACAAGCTGATTTAGTCTTAAAATTTCTTTTAAAAAAATTATACTCAGAATAGCAGTAATTAAGCCGTACGAAGCTCCTAACGGACTCACCAAAGAGACCTGTCCTTTGACCATACCCTTATAATATGCCAGCGCACCTATAGCCTGAAGAAGAGCAACGACGAAGAGCACCGGAATAAAAGGGGGAAGCAAATTAAAACTAGCAAGGTTTGGACTGAATAATAAATAAATACTTCCGATCGCAAATCCGAATATCTGCATCCAGAATAAAGTTAAGATATTTCCAATTTTCCGTGAGGCAATAGCAGCAAGGAATAGGGCTAACCCCCAAAAAAACATACTCATGAGCGCGTAAATAATTGCCATAAACGTTTTCCGATGATTATTATACTTGATTTATGAAAATTTAGTTCATGAATTTATTTATGCTATCCTATAGTATCTTGACGTCCAGAGGAACGTGTGTTATAGTACTTCTAACAGATTAAAATAATTAATCTGTTTAAATTTGATTTAGTTTTAAACTCACCAAGATAAAGATACCCTAATTTTCCACATTGTATCTATCTTCACTTTTTAAAGCAACTTCACTATTTAGGCAGATTTATTATTTTTATCAATCAATCCATATGTTTCATAATTCATTTAAAAACAGGCAATTTTCCAGAAAGAGAAATTATCAAGGTAACGGCAGGGGATTTTCAAACGGAAGAGGCAGAGCAAAACAGCGAATAAACTCTTCCAGTTACGTCAACAAGGCTGAATTTTCCCCGATAGAGAACAGCATACCGGTGAAAAATAGTTTTGCTGATTTCCCGATTGACTCAAGACTGCATCAAAATATTTCCTTACACGGATACCGTGTGCCGACACCAATTCAAGATCAGGCGATTCCGTACATTCTGGCAGGCCGTGATCTCATCGGTATCGCCAATACCGGGACGGGTAAAACCGGAGCTTTCCTTATCCCACTTATCAATAAAATTATTCAAAACAGGTACGAAAGGATTCTCATCATAATTCCTACCCGTGAACTGGCAGTACAGATAAACGATGAGCTAAAAGTCTTTTCCAGGGCACTCAATATATATTCTGTTTTAGTGATGGGCGGGGCAAGTATAAACCATCAAATTGCAGAACTTCGTGGAAATCCGCATTTTATTATCAGCACACCGGGAAGATTAAAAGATTTAATCAACAGAAGACTGCTTAATCTGAGTCAATTTAAAACAATTGTTCTGGATGAGGTGGACAGAATGGTAGATATAGGTTTTATCAACGATATAAAATTTATCATCTCGCAGCTTCCGCGAGAAAGGCAGTCGCTCTTTTTCTCCGCCACGGTTCCTCAAGAGGTAAACAGCATTATCCAGTCTTTTTTGAAAAACCCGGTTACCGTATCTGTAAAAGTCAAAGAAACGGCACACGGAATCGATCAGGATGTCATACATATTAAGGATAAGAAAGAAAAATTTGACAAACTTCAATCCATGCTCAAACAGGATGAGTTTAAAAAAGTTCTGATTTTTGGCCGGACAAAATGGGGTGTAGAAAGGCTGTCTATTAGCTTGCAGCAAAGTGGTTTTCTGGCGGCCTCGATTCATGGCAATAAATCACAAAATCAGAGATTGAGGGCTTTAACTCAGTTTCGCCAGAACCAACTACAGGTATTGGTGGCAACTGATGTGGTAGCCCGTGGAATGGATATTACAGACGTCTCACATGTCATAAACTATGATGAACCTTCGAGTTATACCGATTATGTTCATAGGATTGGGAGAACAGGGAGAGCGAATAAACGCGGGAAAGCCTTAACCTTTGTGGGATAATTTAGCGATTAATTCTCCGGTTGTATCAAGAAGCTTATCAATTCCCGCGCCAGATTTTGCAGATATAAACAGCGGATTAAAATCAGCATACCGCATTCTCAGATCTGTCCTGTCAAAAGACTTTGCTTTATCTGTTTTGTTAAATACATACAGACGATTCATTTTCTCCCCGCACAGTTCATGCAAAATTTCGTCAACTGCGCGTATTTTATCGGCAAATTCAGGATCTGAAAGATCAATCACAACCACAAGCAAGTCCGCATTAACTGATTCTAAAAGAGTCGATTTAAAAGCGTCTATGAGAGTCGGGGGAAGATTTTTGATAAATCCGATTGTATCTGAAACGATAATATCTTTTTTAAGTTTGGGGATATACAGCTTGCCGACACTGCTGTCGAGGGTTGCAAAAAGTGAATCAGCCACAAGATTGGTTTTACCCGTCAGGCGGTTAAAGAGCATGGTTTTGCCGGCATTGGTGTATCCTACAATTGCGGCCGTCTGAAACCCGATGCTTTTCCTTTTTTCGATCTGTTTTACTTTCTCTTCGGATAATTTAGTAAGTTGTGCTGAAATTTGCCGCATTTCACTTCTCCAGTGCCGTTTCATCAGTTCCGTATTGGTTTCTCCGACTCCGACTGTTCCTATACCTCCGCCTTGCCTGGAAAGAATATAACCCATGCCAAAAGTCCTCGGGCCCATATGCCGAAGACCGGCAAGATCGATCTGGAGTTTTGCTTCTTTGGTATGTGCGTGCTGTGAAAAGATCTGCAGGATGAGATTCAGCCTGTCCCACACCTTGATCTTTGGGTTTGCGCGAAAGAATATTTTCTCTAGCGTATAGAGTTGTCCCGGTTTAAGGACGCCATTGATGACGACAACATCTATTTTTTCCTCCGCTATTTTATCAGCAACTTCCTCTGCTTTGCCTGATCCGATGAATGTCGCTTTATACGGATAGTCTGTTTTCTGGGTGACCGCCGCAAAAACTTCTCCGCCGTATGTTTTTACCAACGATTGCAGTTCTTCCATATCAAGAATAGTTGATTCATAGTCTATTCCTTTGGATACCAGTCCTACCAGCATGAAGCGCAGTTGTAGTTTGAATTCCTGCATAAATATTTCTGTCCTATGGATTTAACGTTCAATAATATTATACTCTATAACCCTTCGGCTGAGCTCAAGACGGATCAAGTTAAATCGATGGCTTATATTACAGTTATAATCCTTTAGCTAGGCAAAGAAAGGAGCCTTAAACCGATCCTTTTTTTGTGATAATATATCAGATATGGCAACAATAGAAAATTTAGAAAAGGAAATTAAGCTCATTAAAGATAGAAACAAAAAGGTTGAGACGGATAAGGCTTGGGAAATAAGCTGGACCAGAAGACTGCTTTTGGCTCTATTTACGTACTTAGCTATAAGTATTTATATGTCTGCAATTTCCCTGCCTGATCCTTGGTTAAATGCCATAGTGCCAAGTATCGCCTTTTTACTTTCCACATTAACATTGCCTTTCTTCAAAAAGCTCTGGCAAAAATACCTTCGCTAATAATAAAACATCAAAATTTGCCTTAATAAATAAAATCTGCTACTTTGATATTAAATCAGATAATTACCCATTAAAAGAAAACATGCTCAAAGGATTCAAGGATTTTTTACTGCGGGGAAATATTGTGGATCTGGCGGTGGCTGTAGTCATCGGGGGAGCCTTTGGGACGATAGTCAATGCTCTTGTGAAAGATATAATTACGCCTCTTATTGGAGCCTTCGGAGGACAGCCCGATTTTTCGAATATTTATTTCACCTTCAACAACAGTAAATTTATGATCGGTGATTTTTTTAACGCCCTTTTGTCATTTCTAATCATATCTTCGGTAATTTATTTTTTAGTTATTCTTCCGATGAATAATCTTATGAATAAATTAAAAAGAGGAGAAAAAATAGATGCTGACAAAGCTTGTCCTGAATGCTTAAGTCTTATCCCGATTCACGCTAAAAGGTGTAAGTTTTGTACCTCTCAATTGGAAAAATAGTTTTAAAGCAGCGTATTTTAATTTCTTATGTGCGGACGGTACGGATTTTCCATCAGAATCACGGACAATATATCAGTGTTTTGATGTTATCAATAAAATTAATAATTTGATTTGACTTAATTAATTATATATGACTTAATTAAATTAACTGTAATTGAAAGGAGGTGATAAATTTTTTATGAAATCTCTTCATATGGCAACTTATACCTTAATGGCAGTTGGAGCATTGAACTGGGGGCTGGTGGGTCTTTTTAAATTTAATCTGGTCGAATCAATTTTCGGATCCTGGCCGTCTCTTTTGATGTTAGTCTATGTTTTAGTTGGTGCGTCAGCCGTTTATGAGTTTGCCACCCACATGTCAAACTGCAAACTTTGCGGTAAAAAGTAAGGCGTAAAGTAGTGTTTTAAGATGAATTTTAATGTCACCTGCCCGTAGGTGCAGTTTTATATTCCTGAATTAGGAGAATTTCAATATTCTGTTTCTGGGATAAGCAAAAACTTCTCCGCCGTATGTTTTTACCAACGATTGCAGTTCTTCCATATCAAGAATAGTTGATTCATAGTCTATTCCTTTGGATACCAGTCCTACCAGCATGAAGCGCAGTTGTAGTTTGAATTCCTGCATAAATTTTATTTGTGTCTAATGGATTTAACCTACAATTTAAGTATATACGAGTTTCGCGTTATTTGTCATCGCGAGTCCCGACGTCACGTCGGGGCGTGGCGATCCAGAAATTTATTCGGGATTGCGTCGCCAAGCTCAGCTTGGCTTCGCGGCTGAGAACTGTCTCCAAGTACGTTGGTGAGTAAAGTGATAGAATTAATTTATGGGCAAAGCCAGCAGAATAAAAAAATTAAGAAAAATAACGGTGCAGGAGAAGATAAAGGACCTCCAGCCGAAAAGATGGATTAAAGATAATCAATGGCAGTTGATAGGCTTGGTGCTATTAGTTATAGCTGCCTATGGGAATAGTTTGGACAATGCTTTTGTGTCTGACGATATTTATGCGATTGTCAATGATCCGGAGTTGAATTCCTGGTCGTTTATAGGGAAAAACTGGCTAAATTTTATCCAGCCGTTTGTTTATGTGCTGATTACGAAAGTTTTTGGCAAGGTACCGTTTTATTTTCATTTAGTTAATTTGAGCGGTCATATTTTGGCGGTTACAGCGGCCTATCTACTGATAGAATTATTGATTAACAAACGAGTGGCGTTTCTGGCCAGTTTGCTGTTAGCGGTCCATCCTTTATCCACTGAGGCAGTAACCTGGATTTCCGGCGGGCCGTACTCGTGGCATGCCGGTTTTTTACTCCTATCTTTGTGGGGATTGGTTAAGGCAACGCAGGGGGAAAAGAAGTTTTATGTTTTCAGCTGTTTAAGTTTCCTGATTAGTCTGCAGACTTTTAACCGGTCGCTGGTGATGGTAGGAATTGCAGTAATTTTACTGTGGGTTTTAGGGCAGTTGAGAAAGAATTGGAAGTTATTAATTGCGCCAACGGTCATGGCATTAATTTATGTCAGAAAGATTTTCTCAAGAACTCCGGACCAGTTTAACGGGTTGGTTAATAATTATAACAACCATGCAAGCTTTACTAATCCATTAATCCAGATTCCGATTGCCATTACCGAGTATTTCAAATTAATATTATGGCCGATTAATTTGACTTTATACCATTCGGAGCTGTTTTACACTAAAGTCGGTTATTTAGTTTCTCTGGGAGTATTTTTACTGTTTATGGCGGCGTTGGGATATACAGCAGTTAAAAAAAGAATGGTGTTTTTCTGGCTGATGTTTTTTGTCATAGTTTTATCGCCGACTTTAACCCCTTTCGGATTCGGCTGGATTGTAGCAGAGCGGTATGCTTATTTAGCCAGTCTGGGAATTTATGCGGTTGTGGGTATGGGGATAAGCCGGTTGATGACAAAGAAAGGTTGGGAGAAAACAGTAATTGCGATAGTAGCAATTGCCATAATATTATTATTCATCAGAACTTTAGTTAGAAACAGGGATTGGCAGGACCAGGACCATTTGTGGCTGGCGGCAGAGCGGACCTCGCCTTCCAGCCAGCAGAACCATAATAATTTGGGCGATCTTTATAGCAGGAGAGGGGATTTGAAGCAGGCGGAATGGCATTTTAAAAAAGCGATTGAGATTAATCCGAGCTACGCAGATGCTATGCATAATTTAGCCAATACGTACGTGATGATGGGTAAGTTTGAAGAGGCGATTAAGTGGTATGAAGATGCTTTAAAAAACAAACCGTCTTTGTGGCAGTCGCAGAGGCAATTAGAAGCAGTGAAAGAGCATTTAAAATCTGTTACAAAGGACGGATCTTTGTAACAAATTTACTCGTAATCAGTCCCCAATCACTACCCTAAGGCCGTATCCGATAACAACTTAAATGTTTCGGTGCGGCACACCTGTCCGCCATCGGCTTAACCTGAAAGGAGGTGATAAATTTTTTATGAAATCTCTTCATATGGCAACTTATACCTTAATGGCAGTCGGAGCATTGAACTGGGGACTGGCGGGGTGAAGTTTTAGGAAAATTTCAATATTTTGTTTCTGGGATAAGCAAAAACTTCTTCAACCCGGCTGAAAATAGAACTTGTGAGGCCGGTAAAATTTTCATATTCATAATGTTTTATTTTCTGGTAGTGGGAATTATAAAGAACGGCCCCATGGCTTTTCATAATTCGTTTGAGATTTTTTAAAAAAACTTTTGTACGGACAGACGGGGGATTAAAAAGGCCAAGATACAAATCAACAATTATTAAATCATATTTTCTTCCTTTTTCATAAGATATAAAATCCACTGCATCATGGGTGACTATTTTGATATTTTTATGGGACTTTAAACCGAAATGCTTGAGGCCGACTTCAATCATCACTGGATCGATTTCCACACCCTTGATATTCAGTTGCGGGTAATTGTTAATTAGTTCCTTAATCACAGTACCGCCTCCAACACCCAAAACCAGACAGTTTTTCAGCTGAAATAAAGACTGATCTAAACTTTTCAGAACTTTTTTCCACATAAAAACATACTCGCCTCCGCTTTGCGGGATATTGTTTGCAAAAAGAGTCATCTTGCGGTAGGATCTGCCGATGGTAATTCTGCCGTTGATTAAAGATGGAAAAACCGGGTTTGACTTCTGCCAAAAACGCCAAAATGTCATATTAACATCTTACACCAATATTGAGGCTTTATTGTGATGTTTTTTTATGTTATAATACAAATCCATAATGTCCCGCTTTATCACAAATGATATCCTCTATCAGAAACTAAAAAACCATCAGAACATCCTCCTGATTGATGTACGCGACCCGAAAGATTTTGAGATGTGGAATATTTATCAGAGTGTCAATATCCCCCTCCATAAACTTATCAGAAAAGCCAAAAGCCTTCCCAAAGACCGTGAAATCATCACAGTCTGTGCCAAAGGCAACGACTCAGTCAAAGCGGCAAATATACTTGCTAACTTTGGTTTAAATGCTGTCAGTCTGAAAGACGGTTTAAAAGCATGGAATAATGTTTTTGATATTGTAAACGTAGCACCGGCTAAGCAGTCGGTACTTAAAGTGTTTCAGGTGAAAAGACTGGGTAAAGGATGCTTATCATATTTTGTTGTTTTACCCGATAAAAAATCAACCATAATAATTGACTCTACGATTCATACTTCAGTTTATGCTGATTTTTTAAAGGCAAATAAATTGAAGCTTAAAGCTGTCATTGATACTCATCTCCATGCAGATCATATGTCAGGAGGAAAAATTTTGTCCAAGAAATTCCATGTGCCTTATCTTTTACCCGATAAAAGCGATGTCGGTTTTAAATTCATGTCACTTAGCAAGGGACTGGCTAAACTCTTGAAAAAGATAGACTTTAAAATTCTTGATACTCCGGGCCACACGCCGGAAAGCGTAAGTATAATCTTAGACAGCCGTTTCATCTTTACCGGAGATACTCTATTTCTTGATTCTGTGGGACGGTCGGATTTAACTGAAGATAGCATTAACAGCGCCAGATTGCTTTATGACTCTGTCATCAAGACGCTTTTTGTATTGGATGAAGACATGTTTGTACTGCCCTCTCACTCATCACAGTCGATGGTGCCGGGTCCAAGTATGGCAGCAACGATGCGTTATGTCCGCAGATTTAATGCGATTGCCCAGAATAAGAACGTGGAGGCATTTATCAAATTACAAAGCAGTGTGATTCCGCCGCCTAATAATTACACAAAAATAAGAAAACTCAATACATCAGGTAAGTCACTTTCACTGAAAGAAGCAGAGCTTCTTGAATTCGGCCACAATTCCTGCAGTATTAACGATCGTCGACTAATCTAAAAATCTCCGTACGAAAATCCTGCAGGGTGCTTCTGATGATATTATCAATTTTTTTCTTCCACTGGGGCGGTGTCACCTGTTCACTGTGCAGCGAAAAGTATTCCTTTAAGAGATGATGAATTTTTTTCCTGGTTTCAAGAAAAAGTGGTGATTTTTTAAATTCCTTTAACAACCCATGTTTATATCCCCGAAGGCAGGATAGATAGAAAGCCAGGGACTGTTCATTGGTGTTTAAACCAAAGGCATCCCAGCCGGTGCCGGTTGCTTTTTGGCCAAAAACATTAAAAAGATGTTTCTTTGAGGCGTCAAACATGTCATCCTCAAAACCGGCTTCTTTTCTGGGGTTTACCCCAATCGCGGTAAGATAGACGTAGATTCTGGCGCATTTAGAACAATGACCGCACCATCTTTTATTTTTGCCAAAATCAGTTTCCGACCAGCAGGACATGAGAAATCGGAAAGTATCCTTGGGATAGCGGGTTTTCAGAATTGCCAAAACAGCAATTTCATCAATACCTTGAAGGAAGGTGGTAGTGTAAACTTCTCCTTCCGATAGTGCCTGGGTTAAAAGCGACATTTCCTCAGTGGCTTGGGCTGTTTGTTCATAATCAGGCAACACCCTGACTCCTTCATCATCATAAAAAAAGGAATTGACACTTCTCTCATTGCTGTAAATAATGTAGCCCGATTTATATTTATAGGCAAAAGGGAGCGATAAAAGTGCCCAGGAAGTCATCGACAATTCCCAGCCAAACCAACCTTCCCCTTTTTCCCTGAGGGAACCGAGGGGATTATCCAGATATAAACATTTATCTTTGATACGCCGGCTGAAATCTTTAAAAAGTTTTTGCTTGTGTTTACCCTCGTAACCTTCATCTACCGGATCATTGAACCATAAAAGCAAAGGGGATAAACCAATTTCTTTGGCCAGATGATAGGTTAGAAAGCTGTCCTTGCCAAAGGTAAAGGGAATGATGACGTTTTCATCGATAGTATCAGGAAAGCTTGGAGGAATATCGTTTCTCTGGGAGAAAATAGCACGGGAGTTCAGAATAGTTTTGAGCATGGGCATGATGCCTGTTCCACGCCTGGCCCGATAAAGATACCAGTATGAGGGGAGATGTTTGACAAAGGCTTGATTTGCCCATAAAAATGAATGAGGATAACCGGTAGCGTATTCCAGTCTGATATTGCCTTTAAGTAAAAAAGGAAGATGGGCGGTAAAAATATAAGCGATATTATCCAAAAGCAGTTGTTTGTTGTCGTTGGGGAATTTTGTCCAGATACTATTCGGGTAATTTAAAGCCAGCTCCCGGTTTAGTTCGCGAGATGTGATTTTTATTTTAATTCCGGTTCTGGTCTTTTTACCTATTATTTTTACAGGTACCTCGCGCTCATGCCATTCTCTCCACTTACGAATTTGCTGATTTCCGTTTTGAGGTAGAGTTTGGTTAGTTGAATTGTCGGGTGGTTTGGTTTTTTTTTGACTCGTGATGTTTGACATTTAATTATTTTAGATTGGAAAATTATATACCCATCTTAATCAGATTTGCAATCAGAATGATATATTTACCCTTGACTTTAGGTCTGTAATCTTTATACTTAGGCACATCTCCGATGTGCATCGGGGACGAGTCCTTAGTTGGATACTTGTTTATTTTGCCTCCCGAGGAATATAGGGTATAATATTGAAACCTTTCATGAAAAAATCATTGTTCCTGGTATTGTTTTTGGGTTTAATGTTTTATAAAGTAAGCGAAGTAAACGCTCAGGTAACCCCAACCATAACGCCGCTTCCTCAAGAACTGGTTGAATACAATCTTCCTTATCCGGGCCTTCTGCCGGACAATTCCCTATATTTTATCAAATCCTTTAGGGATCAATTATTGCTGTGGACTACCCGCAGTGAGGTAAAAAAAGCCAATCTCTACCTGCTTCTGGCTGATAAAAACTTAGTGATGGGAAAAACTTTATGGGAGAAAGGAAATGAAGATTTAAGCATCAGGACGTTTGAAAAAGGGGAGCGATATCTTCTGACAGGGGTTATTACATTGCAGACAATCAAAAACAGGGAGGATCTGCCGCCGGGACTTCGGGATAAGTTTGAGTTGTCCGGGAAAAAACATGGAATTGTCTTAAATTCAGTCAAAGATTTGATTAAAGATGAAAGATGGGTGCAAAGTATGGAAACAACTTTAAATTTACTCCATCAGGCGATGCAATTAAATCTCAAATTAAAGCCATAATTTTATTAACTGAATACAAAAATATTACACCCAATTCG
The DNA here is from genome assembly GCA_001779235.1 of Candidatus Gottesmanbacteria bacterium RIFCSPHIGHO2_02_FULL_40_13. Taxonomy (GTDB): domain Bacteria; phylum Patescibacteriota; class Microgenomatia; order 2-02-FULL-39-11; family 2-02-FULL-39-11; genus 2-02-FULL-40-13. The sequence goes on from MFJN01000023.1 coordinate 15,274, forward strand.
ATTTAATAAATAATACTGTTAAATTAGTCTTTTCTTCCTGCTTTTTCCCGCACTTTTTTCGCATTTACAGCTGTTTATTTTATTGACCTGATATGATATACTTTGTTATCTTGACAGTTGCTATTTAGCGTTTTACTATGAGCAAGAACACTATAGATAGCGCATTGACCTTTTCACGCTGGAGTGTGTTTTTTTATGATATGAAGTGTCCATACTGCAGTCATCAGGATACAGAGGTTGTTGAAACACGCGACAGTGAAGATTTGGCATCAACTAGACGAAGAAGGGAATGTATTAAATGTTCCAAAAGATTTACAACCTACGAGAGGACTGAGAATGTACCCTTGATCGTCATTAAAAAAGAGGGACGGAAAGAACAGTTCGACCGCGATAAATTAAGACACGGTATCATGAGGGCCTGCGAGAAAACTCTTGTCGGGGCCGATGACATCCAAAAAATTGTTGATGATGTAGAACGGGAAATGCGCGGATTTGATTCAGTAGAGGTAGACAGCAAAAAGATTGGACAAATGGTAGCACACAGGTTAAAAAAAATTGACAAGGTGGCTTATATCAGATTTGCATCAGTATTCAGAAGATTTGTAGATCTGGAGGATTTTGAAAAGGAGTTACAGAAACTTCTTTAAGTTACCTAGGTCACTTATGGAGAAAACTATGAATACAAAAACACAACTGACAGGTATTCGTGAAACAGTCTTTTTAGACAGATATTCACTCAAAGACGACAAAGGTGTACCTCTCGAAAAAACCCCTGAAGAAATGTGGAGGAGAGTGGCTCACGGGATATCACAGATTGAAAACGCCAAGACACGAAAGATATGGGAAGATAAATTTTACAGCGCCATGGATAATTTCAAGCTTATTCCCGGAGGACGGATATTATCCGGAGCAGGTACAGGCTACAAAGTTACCTTTTATAACTGTTTTGTCATTCCTTCACCGAAAGATTCCCGGGATGGGATTTTAGATACTTTAAAACAGATGGTGGAGATTATGGCCAGAGGCGGAGGGGTGGGGATAAATTTGTCATCGCTTCGTCCCCGCGGCGCCCGGGTTACCAAAGTCAACGGTTTTTCCTCAGGTCCCTGCAATTGGGCAGAACTTTTTTCGGTCGCCACCAAGGACATTATTCAGCAGGGAGGAACAAGGAGAGGTGCCTTAATGCTGATGCTTTGGGACTGGCATCCGGATATTGAGGAATTTATTACCGTCAAAAGAGATTTATCCAGGATCAACGGAGCAAATTTGTCAGTTTGTGTATCGGATAAGTTTATGGAGGCGGTCAAAAAAGATGAGGATTGGGATCTGATATTTCCGGAACTCAAAGAAAAAGACTATGACAATGTTTGGAACGGATACATGGATGACTGGCAGGCTAAAGGGAGAAAAGTTAAAGTCTATAAAACTATCAAGGCCCGAAAACTTTGGGATTTAATCTGTGAAGCAGCCTGGGCATCCGCTGAACCAGGGGTTGTTTTTATGGAGCGTTATAACAAATGGTACAACAACTGGTATTTCAACAAAATAAACTGTGTAAATCCATGCGGGGAGGAAGGTCTGCCGGCCTGGGGAGTATGTAATTTGACCTCGATCAATCTTACGGCGCTCGTTAAAGACGGCAAAATGGATTACAAAACCATGGCAGAGATTGCCAAGATAGGAGTTAGATTTCAGGATGATGTAATTGATGCTGATTCCTATGTCTTTCCGGAGATAAGAGAAGTTCAGCAAAACGGAGAACGAAGAATTGGTTTAGGAACTATGGGTTTGGGAGATGCGCTGATAAAAATGAAACTTCGTTACGGTTCACCCGAGTCACTTGTTGAGGTTGATAAAATATATAAAACAATTAGAGACGCAGCATATGAATCATCTGTGGAGATTGCCCGCGAAAAAGGCGCTTTTCCCAAATTTGAGGCTAAAAAATATCTTAAAGGGTATTTTGTCAAACAATTACCTAAACAAATCAAAGAGGGGATTAAAAAATGGGGTATAAGAAATTCCGTTTTACTACAGCAAGCGCCTACAGGATCAACCTCTCTCCTGGCGGGGGTATCTTCGGGAATTGAGCCGGTTTATGAATTCTCTTTTATCAGACGGGATAGGTTGGGTGAACACACTTTGTATCATCCGTTATATGAAGAGTGGAAATCGTCTCACCCCAACGAACCTGTGCCAACCTATTTTGTTTCTGCTAACGATCTTTCTCCCGAGGAACATGTCAGAATTCAGGCAACCATTCAAAAATATGTTGACGCGTCGATCTCAAAAACGGTAAATGCGCCCAAAACACATTCTGTTGAGGACGTAAAGAATCTTTATACTCTTGCCTATGATCTGGGTTGTAAAGGCATTGCCTATATGAGAGAGGGTAGCAGGCCCGGAGTCCTGGAAAGAATTGTTGATAAAAAAGAGACCTCAGAAGAGTTGTCTGCGACAGCCAAACCGAACAGCCATTCACAATCAGATATCAAACCCCGGCCCATGGTGGTGCAGGGTTCTACTTATCAGATTGATACACCTGTGGGAGCGGCATTTGTTACTATCAACACCAACGGTAACAAGGAGCCTTTGGAAGTTTTCATCAATGTCGGTAAAGCAGGGTCAGACGTGGCAGCCATGGCTGAGGCGATGGGGAGACTGGCGTCTTTAGTCTTGAGGATGCAATCTTTGGTACCATCAAGCGTGCGCGCCAAACAGATTTTTAATCAGCTGATAGGTATTGGCGGATCAAGGTCGATGGGTTTCGGAGATAAACGGGTGCGTTCTCTGCCTGA
>MFJN01000024.1 GCA_001779235.1 Candidatus Gottesmanbacteria bacterium RIFCSPHIGHO2_02_FULL_40_13
TGATAACCAATTAAGTTTGAACCTTAAAAGCGGACATTTCTACTTCGTGCAAATACGACATTATCATTTCTGTGTGACAGACCCCGCTTTCTTCTTGTTTAGTATAACTAATTTTGTTAGTCTTGAAGTATGTCCTTCCTGCCTGACTATCTAGACTGGCACTACCAGAAAGTTTTGTTCAAACTTTTGCTTCTCTGGCGCAATCTGACTCTTTTTCCGATGTATTACTTCTCCGTAGGCTTACATTTGAAAACTCTTCTCTCCCCCTGGAAAAAGCAAACCATCCGCATGAAGCCCGGCTTTCATCTTGAAGATTTCATGGGTGTGGTCAGCTTTAACATCATATCCCGGATCATGGGATTAATACTGCGGGGAACGGTCATCTCTTACGGAATATTTTTCTTTTTCTTTCTTGGAATCATCGGATTTCTGCCAACCCTGCTCTGGTGCCTGATTCCTTTTCTCACCATACCAATTTACCTGAAAAGAAAACTGCCATTGGATAGCATTGTGTCTGAAATGTTGAAAAAATCACAAAATAGCCTCAAAAATCTGGCTCTATTAATGCTTTCACACAGGGTCGCTCAAGATATTTTCTGGAGGCTGGGACTGAATCCGCTGGTTTTAAAAACTTCACTAGGCACCAAGGCAGACCCGGGTAATTATCCGGCCTTTTGGGAGAAATACAGTGCAAATTCTAAAAATATGGGATTTAATCAGCTTGTTTTCAAGGTTATAGATATTTATGAACCATTAAAAAATATTATCAGCGATAACAATCTTAAACTGGGAGATGTAGAACATACTGCCTCTTGGGTAGAAAAACTATCTCTTCTGAAAAATATTCCCATGATCTGGGATCTGAAGAAAATAAAAAGTATGGCAGGCATCGGTGTAGATTGGGCATACGGCTTTACGGTTGAGTTTGACAAATATTCCCGTGATCTGACTAAACTAAACATCACTTATCCGTTTCTCGTCGGTCGGGAGGAAGAACTGGAAAAAATGCAGAGAATTCTCATGAAAACTGATTCCAATAATATCCTGATTATTGGAGACCCCGGAGTAGGACGGCATATCCTGGTCGAAACCATGGCCTACAGGATAAAATCCGGCGACTGCAGGCCGGAAATATCCCACAAAAGAATACTTTCACTCAGCATGCACTCCCTGATTTCTTCCAAACCCAGCGTCCTGGAGGTGAAGGGAATTGCTTCAGAGATAATTGAGGAAGCAAGCAATGCCGGAAATATTTTCGTCATGATCGATGATATAGATAAGTTTGTGGCTACAGGTGAAGGCAGAATAGATCTGACGGACGTCCTGATGAAATTTACCGACAGCGATATCGGTTTTATCGGCATTACCGATTCGATTGCCTACCACAAGTTTATCGAAACTAATTCCGAACTGGACCGAAGTTTTGAAAAAATCTATCTTCATCCGCCTTCAATGGATATTTTGATCGAAGAGCTGGAACTGAGCATTGTTCCGGTTTTAGAAAGAAAACATAAGATGTTTATCACCTACCCGAGTGTGAAAAAAACCATCGAGGATGCAGAAAAATATATCACCACTACTCCATTCCCCGGCAAGGCTATTGAACTTATGGACCAGTCGGCGGTTTATGCCAAAACCCGCTGTAACAGCCGAGTATTGCAACCAGTACATATCGACCAGTTTATTGCCGAAAAACTCTCTCTTCCTCTGGGAGAAATTAAGGCCTCGGAAAAGGACAGACTGCTTAATATAGAAAAAATCATGCACCAGAGGGTGGTCAATCAGGAAAAAGCCATAGATGCGGTGGCCTCAGCAATCCGCCGCTCGCGCCTGGGAATTTCCTCTGATAAAAAGCCCGTCGGCACATTTCTTTTTTTGGGGCCAACAGGAGTCGGCAAAACTGAGACAGCTAAAGCTCTTGCCCACGCCTATTTTGGCGATGAGAATAATATGCTGCGATTTGACATGGGCGCGTATCAGAAAGAAGAAGGCCTTGAGAGATTGATCGGATCTATAAAAATCGGTTCCCCCGGGGAACTTACCTCACGCCTGCGCGACCGGCCATTTTCCCTGATTCTTCTGGATGAAATCGAAAAAGCAGATAAACAGATTTACAACTTATTTTTAACTCTTATCGATGAAGGCTATATCACCGATTATCTGGGACATAAAATTTTTGCCAAGAACGCCATCATTATCGCTACTTCGAACGCAGGAGCGGAATTCATACGACAATCTTTAACCAAAGGAATTGCAGGAGACGAGTTGAAAAAAACGCTGCTTGATTTCGTCCAGAAGGAAAATATTTATTCACCGGAATTTCTCAACCGTTTTGATGAAGTAGTCGTCTTTACCCCGCTAACTGAAGGGCAAATGAGGGAAGTAGCCCGCCTCATGCTCGAAAAATTGAACAAACGGCTTTCCGCCAAAGAAATTTCAATCGAAATCACACCTGACCTGATCCGTAATCTGGCCAGTTTCGGTTACGACCCTCAGTTTGGAGCCAGATCAATGAACAGAACCATTACAGAAAAAATAGAAAACCAAATAGCCATAAAAATGCTTGAAGGAAATGTCAAAAAAGGCGAGGCAATAAAAATTAATCTTTGATTCTACGGTTGCTTATATCCCTGATCTTCTGATAAAATATGATACATTCATTATCCGGGCGCAATGGCGAAGTGGAAACCCTTCGCTGATACTCAGGGCAAGCGCGAAAAGAGGATCTGTTTTGTTTTAAAATCGGCGCGGTGGCGAAGTGGTAACGCGGGAGTCTGCAAAACTTCTATCGCAAGGGTTCGATTCCCTTCCGCGCCTCAAGGGCAAGGCTGATTTTAATCCTGAACCATTTTGGCGAAGGACGATTCCCTTCCGCGCCTCAAAGGAATAAATTATGTCAGTAGAACACGGCGGACACCATGAAGATAATTCAATAACTGGTATTATAACATCGATGATCTTGGCATTTCTGGGGATTGGGGTGCTCTTGGGTGCGGTGGAAGATACGGTTCAGTCGATCGTCAATCCGCATGCAGCAGGACATTGAATTTAGTATTGTATTATAAATATTAGCGCGCTTAGTTCATTGGTAGAACGCTTTCCTGATAAGAAAGAGGTGCATGGTTCGATTCCATGAGCGCGCACAAAGCGCGGCGGGCAGGTAAGAAAGAGATGCATGGTTCGACTCCTAGGCGGCCCACCAATATCAAACTTCCTTTTTTTGACGGTAAGGAATGCTCCAGCAAAGTATGGAAACACTGATTCGAAGTGTGGTAGGTTCAAGTTTCAAAGTATATTGTTGATTCCCGGCCGCGGAACGATTAATATATAATAGATGGGAAAAAAATCTCTTGTAAAAGATATTACTTATGGGGTCTGCGGATCGTTGGTTGATTTGTTAATTTGGCAGATTGCTTTAGTTGGAGCATCAGTTGGTAAAGCAGGGCCCAGAGGTGTACATCAGGCCTTTATCGAGGCGGATGGGTTTTTAGAAACTGTGAATCACCGGACGCTGGCCTCTGTTTGGCATCAATTATCCCGACAACAATTAATTACAAATAAGAAGCGTAATAATCTTTATAATCTGGAAATTACAAAATTAGGCAGAGAACGACTGTCTAATACTCTACCCTCTTACGAGAAGAAAAGATTTTGGGATGGAAAAATCTATCTCGTGACATACGACATTCCGGAAAAATTCCGTAAGAAAAGAGACAAGCTCAGATATTTTCTTAAAAAAATTGGGGCTGTTCTCCTGCAGGAAAGTATTTGGTTGACTCCCTACAATCCGCGAGAGCTTATCAATGAATTTATTCAGGAACAGAATATTTCAGGAACCATAATTGTTTCCCATATTGGTCCTGACGGCGGTATCGGTGAAACGAATATTCAAGATCTTTTAGTAAGGTTATTTTCTTTGGATAAATTAAATGAAAGATATCAGAACTTTATAATAGATACAAAAAAGGGCATAATGGATAGATCTTTAATTTTCCATTATTTATCTATATTAAAAGACGATCCCCAACTTCCCTTTAAGTTATTGCCAAAGGGTTGGCTTGGAGATAAGGCTTATTTATTTTACGAAAAACTTAATTAAGATTATATATTAACCTTTCCGCGGCCGCGGACTAATTAATAGATGTAATAGTTGCAGTAGGCAGTAGAAGACTGTCTTTTTGAAATAATATGGGGTAATATGGTAAGATAGACTATAATATACTTCTCGCATTTGATTATGCGACTCGCCTCGCTGTAGCTTTGGCGAAGCGGGTCAGTATATACCCCTTTAAGTTGATTTGACGGGATTATTAATTTGAAAAATTCGCAAAATCAACTAAGACGGGTATAATTTTTTTATGGAAATAATCTCAAAACCAGATGTTAATAATCCCCAAAAATATACCCCTCACTGTACGACTTCTATAGTTGATATACATGGACATCCAACGGTATGCGGATGGTATTGGAAAGGGCCTCCTTTAACGGAATTTTCAGCTTCTTTTGAACTGGATAACCACTATTATTCAGCACATGGGGCTAAATCTTTTGATCAATGTAGCGGCTTCGTAAAACCTGTATCACCGTAATTGACATTTTACGGCTCAAAGTAAACCGTCGATTCCTCATAAATCCGGAAGGTTTTTTGGGCCAGATAATTTTCGAGTAAGGCGTTTTTGACTGTTTCGTCAGCATTGCCTTTGAGATATTCCAGAGGATATCGTACATCAAGGCATCGGGGTCTGACTATAAAGCGGGTTACGCCACCCGGAAAAAGTTGGCCGTTCTTGACGATATTTAAAATCTGATGGCGGGTAAAAGTCGGAAAAATGACCAGAGTCTTCATCTCTTTTTGATTTTCATAAAGGCCGGTGATATCTTCCAGATCCACATCATCTTCAATAACCTCACGGGTAATATCCTGCTTGTACAAATCAACAATTTTATTGAGAAGAGTCACCTTATCGGTTAACTTTCCATCAGCAGACACCCTGTAAATTGAACCGTCCCTGAAGGCAAGAGCGCATAAGAAACCTTCCCCTTCGTCGCTGATATATCTTCGTTTGAGATATTTTTCCCCGACCTCTTTGTACGACAGATTGCTTATTTTGGAAACACCTTCCAGAAAATCATCTTTCGAGATCTTGTGAAAATGGCTCCAGGTAGACAAATCGACGCTTGCCTGATCGTTATAGTCTAAAACCTGTGTCAAAATGCTTGGAATTTTCATGAGTTTTATAGCCGTAAACCTGTTCATGCCGTCCAACTGTACGTAGCGGTCCCCTTCAAGATGAGTCACTAAAATGGGGTTGAGAAGTGTCTGGATTTTTTTGAGATTTTCGACTAAAGGCTCGGCACGGCCGGCGTCGTATTCTTCATGGGGTAATATTTTGTCTAAATCGATTATTTTCAGATGAAAATATTTGGTTTTGGAATTCATTATTTTAAAATTAAATGACGCGGCTGTTGATAACTTTACCCTGTAAAAATTTTACCACATCAGTTACCGCCATCATACAGGCTTTTCTTGTAGCTTCTTGAGTTTGGCCGGAAATGTGGGGCGTCAGGATGCAATTATCCAACCCCATCCAGCGGTTTGGCGCCGTTAAAGGCTCCTTCCAAAAGACGTCAAGAGCTGCGCCCGCTATTTTTTTATTGAGAAGTGTTTCATACAGGTCATTTTCAACTACCACCTCACCACGGCAGTTATTAATAAGATAGGAGGTGGATTTCATCAGTGCTAATCTGTCTTTATTAATCAGTCCGCGGGTTTTATCGTTTAGCCGGACGTGCAAAGTCACGATATCAGACGTTTTTAATAAACTGATTAGTTTTTCCTCCTCATCATGACTTCCCACAACCAGAACATTGGCGCCAAATACCCGCACCAGCGCTGTGACTTTTTTACCCACATATCCATAGCCGATAATTCCCACGGTTTTATTGTAAATTTCAGCGCCCATAAGTTCTTTTTTGAGCCACTCGCCTTCATGCATGGATCTGTCAGCCTTGGGTATTTGTCGAAGAAGAGACAATATCAGACCGACAGTCAATTCCGCTACAGCTTGAGCATTAGCCCCGGGAGAATTAATGACGGCGGTTCCTCTCTGCTGGCAGGCCAGTTTATCAATATTGTCTGTTCCGCTGCCGGCACGGGCGACTATTTTAAGATTTATTCCTTTTTCAATCACCTCCCGGGTAACTTTTGTCCTGCTTCTGACTATTAATGCCTGCGCATCTCCAACTTTTTGGAGTAATTCGAGCGGCATAATTTCAGGAAGATAGAGGGTGTCTGCTTTTTTTTTATTTAAAAACTCCAAAGCATCGGGGTGAATTTTGTCGCAGATTAGTATTTTCATAAATCCTGCCTCGACTTCTCTAAAGCCACGAGGACTTCGTCTAAATCCTTCTTCCCGACAAAACCCATATGGGCAACCCTGATGATTTTACCCTTAGTATCCCCCATGCCTCCGGCTAAAACCGTGTGGTATTTTTCTCTTAATTCTTTCAACCACTCATGGCCATCTACCCCATGCGGAATAATAATTGAGGTCACGGTCGGGGAAGCATCACTCTCACTGACAAATAATTCCAGACCAATTTTCCGTATACCTGATCTTAAATCATCTCTGAGTTGCAGATGTCTCCGGTAAATATTTTCCCTGCCTTCTTTTTTCATAAGTTTTAAAGAAGCATCCAGCCCGAAAAGTGTTGCGACAGCCGGAGTTGCCGGCGTCTGATTTTTGAGGGCAAACTCTTTGTACATGGTCAGATCAAAATAGTAGCGGGGCATGGAAGAGGTCTTGTGCTGTTCCCAGGCTTTTTGCGACACCGCAATCATGACGAGTCCAGGCGGTGCCATCCAGGCTTTTTGAGATGCGCTCACTAAAACATCTATTCCGAGTGTGTCCATGGGTAAATCAACTGCTCCCAAAGCACTGATGCTGTCGATTAAAAGAAGAGGTTTGTCGGGATGGGATTTCACGATCGGAGCAAAATCAGAAATTTTATTTAAAACTCCTGTGACTGTCTCATTATGTGTAAAAAGTACCCCTTTTACGCCTCTTTGAGAACCTAAAACACGATTTACTTCTTCCTTCGTGACAGCAGTTCCTGAAGTAAATTTTATTTGCACCACTTTTGCTCCAAATCTTCGCGCCACTTCCGCCCACCTGTTGCCGAATTCGCCAATGGTGAACGAAACGATCAACTCCCCCGGAGAAAAGAAATTGACAATAGCCGCTTCCAATCCTCCCATGCCGGATGAAGTCAGAAGAAATATATCGTTTTCAGTTTGGAAAAAATATTGCAGATTTTCTATAACTCTTTTTTGAATTTCCTCGTAGGATTTACCCCGGTGATTGATCATCTGTCCGGAAACCGCATCTAAAACTTCAGGAGGTAACGGGGTGGGTCCGGGAACACGAAGATTGGAAGGTGTATTTGCCGTCATGAGTAAGTATAGATTATCATTTCGATCCGATTATTGTCAATAATAATCCCACAAAAAATCCGCCCTTAAAAGGACGGATTTCTTAATCCACCGCATCTTAGCATTCGCCTTTCCCGCCTGCAACGCTATGCGTAGCATTGCGGGCAGGTCAGTACTACTCGTACACGGCTCATGCTGCGATTTGCTGGCGGACTTCATTCGTCCCGATTAAATCGGGACTCTTTGCGCAACCAAAATGTGGTAGGAAAACTTGAGAAAATATTTACACACTTGTCCGTATTGGATTCTCCGATTAAATCGGAGTTTCATGCGGACTCGTCATTATAAAATAGAAAGGAGGTGATCCATCCCCACCTTCCAGTAGGGATACCTTGTTACGACTTAGTCCCCATCGCCGGGTTCGGCTTCATCCAGCTGAGCTGAACATTGGCCGCTCTCGACTTTGTTGGCTTGACGGGCGGTGTGTGCAAGACCCGAGAACGTATTCACCGCGACCTGCTGATTCGCGATTACTACCGATTCCGAGTTCATGGAGTCGAGTTGCAGACTCCAATTCCAACTGAGGCGAAATTTCAGAGATTTGCTTGGCTTCGCAGCCTTGCGACTCATTGTTATTCGCCATTGTAGGATGTGTGTTGCCCACGGCATAGGCGCCGTGCTGACTTGACGTCGTCCTCACCTTCCTCCCCGACAAAAGTCGAGGCAGTCCTGTTTGAAAATTTAACAAACAGTGAGGGTTGCGCTCGTTAGCCCACTTAAGGGAACACCTCACGGTACGAGCTGACGACAGCCATGCAGCAGCTTTCTTATCATCCTTGCGGATCTTCCATTATTTCTAACAGAATAAACGATAAAATGTCAAACCGTGGTGAGGTCTTTCGCTTCGTCTCGAATTAAACCACATGCTCCACCGGTTGTG
>MFJN01000025.1 GCA_001779235.1 Candidatus Gottesmanbacteria bacterium RIFCSPHIGHO2_02_FULL_40_13
GGTTAACTGAGAATTATTTATGAAAAAGGGGACATTTCTAAATTGGAAAATTGGGGACGTTTCTATATTGGCTTGACATACCCCTATATCTTTGTTTAATTGTTACATTGTTTCATTGATCTTTGAATCTCTGTCCCTTTGCAACTTTGTCACCTTGTCCCTCTGCCGCTTTGCCACTTTGCCACTTCTTGATACTTAATACTTGCTACTTACTACTTAATTTTATATAATCTCCCCATGGCAAAAAAAGAACAAAGAATCATTATTGCTTTAATTTGCAAGGACTGTAAGAGCCAGAACTACGTCACTACTAAAAATAAAATTAACGCCAAGGAAAAGCTTACTTTGCATAAATATTGCCGGCGCTGCCGTAAGGCGACACAACACAAGGAATCGGATAAGCTGGACTGAGTCAGATAACAGATAACAGAAAACAAATAACAAAAATAGAGAATTTTTTTGTTGTTATCTGTTATTTGTTCTTTGTTATTTGAACGTATGGCCAAAGGTACTATTTTTCTTTTTTTTGTTATCAGTATCACAGCAGTATTTCTGGTTGGCATAAATTTAGGCAAAAAAATCGGCATTTCCCAGTCGAATTTGTCAGCTAACCTCTCTCCAACTTCAATAATTTCTCCGTCAAAAACGCCGACTCCGACAGCCACTTTGCCTCCAACGATTAGTGCAACAGATAGCGCAGTATTAACTCCCATATCATCAGCTAAAGTAAGTTTCACCGACAAAACCTGCGGTATCTCTTTTTCCTATCCGGGAAATTTCATCCGCCAGGAGACCACAAACGAAAAATCTATCATTTTTACTCATCCCGATAATGATAAAATTTCCATCGCCCTCGCCTGTACCGAAAAAATACCCATCCCGCCCGTCAAAGCTGAAAATATTGAATCCATCATCGTCGACGGCCAGCCGGCAACGCTTTATCATGACACAAACAGCGACAGTTCCCCCCGTGACGAAGTGATCGTCAAACACCCCTCACGGGATGAAGAAGTAATCATTGCAGGCTATGGAAATAATTTTCAACAGGCACTGGCCTCATTTAAATTTGTTGAATAATTAAAAATCTGCCTTCTAAACTTTCGCTGCAGCTGATATTTAGAAGGTCGTTTATAACAGATCAAAATGCTGTCTTAATAATCTGTCATCCTCGATCTTGTCTGCTAATAAATATCTTACAGTAAAAGCTACTCCGTACAGTTGGCGTAAAAATTCGACTTCCGTAAAACAATTATAAGGCGAGACGTATACGCTTTCCTGTAATCTATGAAGGCCTATCTGAACAAGCCTTGTACGAAAAATATCCCGTACCCGCTTGTATTTATCCGGGATATCAAATATCACAACCCTCCATCTCTTATCCCACCTTTTTGGTATAGCAACTTTCATGGTATCAAGCTGATATGAAAGTGCTTTTACCATGCCTTTTTGAGTGATTTTTACTGTAACTTGCCCATTTTCACCGTATTTTGTGCTGATATATTTTTGACGTCCCAGTTGATTAAAAATTTTTCTGGTACGCCAGGAACTGTATGAATCTTCTCCTAAAATCAAGCTGCTTATACCGGCTGCCGCACCGGGAAATGCAAACACTAAACCTATACCTCCAACTGCTGCAAGAACTCTGAGTATCTCTTTGACTTGAGGATATTTACTGTTACCTTTCTGCGTTTTTGAAGCTTTCCGGAAAAGAAGACTCGCTTTTTCCCAATCGATTTTGGTGTATGGAGGCACTGCTTTTTGTTTATTTTTCCTGTTAACTTTATTCTTGCTAATTTTTGTATCCAAAACCATATATTGATTATAATCCATATCTCTTCCATTATCCAGCTGCAGCTAAGATTTGGAAGGGTAAAAATCGTTCATATTATTTACCTGTCGTTTTTGGTATAATTAGAAGTAACCTAAAGTAGGGTCTGTTCGTGAATTTGATGGAGTTGTACCGCCTGCTTTACAGGTATTAGGCTCGTAGGTTAATGGTAGACCAGAGGTCTCCAAAACCTCTAGTGGAGGTCCGATTCCTCCCGAGCCTGCAAATTCAGCGGGCAGGCAAAACCTTTGTTAGAGGTTCGACTCCGCCTGGCCCTGAACATAATAATGTCTCTTTCCATGCACATATCCTATGTCCACTTCCAGTGAAGCGCTCCCCGACCTTACGGTCGGGGCATCAGTCCTTTCGGTCATTCGGAGCGCGAAACCCCGCACCGAATGCCCGCTGGAAAACCATTCATCCCGCGGACTTACGTCCGGGGTATTCTGGTGCTGGGGTAAATTCAGTTGAATTCCCTGTCACACTCTGCTATAAAGGTAACTAGTTTTTCTAAGTCCCCTGCCTCATATATATGCCTACTGAATTTGAACCTCGTATTTATGCGGATATAAACACACTTACTGAAAGTAGAAAACCACGAGACAGGTTTTTGCCTGTTTTGTTGAATAATAAACAATGTTTTCTGCCAATGACAAAAGTTGGTCCGCCGGGTCATGAAGAGTGGATCGCGTATTATGACCCGCGCTTTTCAGATCTGTGTATCCACGGCGCGTATGAAATTGCTATGCGGTTAAACGAATTAAAGACGGATGTCATCGTCACCCCCTCATCCGGAAAATCTACTTTGCTAATGCAGTATGTTCAATTTTTAATGCAAGAAAAATACCAAAAACCTGTAGATTTAATCGTGCTAAAAAAAGGCCCGCCGGATGAAATGGAAGAAGAAGTAAAATTCTCAGTTTTCTCAAAAATATACCAACCAATCACTTCCGGTAATAAAGATAGGGTTATGGTGGTCTCAGGGGATAATTTTCAAAAATTATCAGCCCACCTGCGAGAAAATCACTCTTTAGCCTTTGTGGATGACGTTTATAGCAGGGGTGGTACTGCAGAAGCGGGCCTAAATTTAATCGATCAGGTGAAACAACGAATCGGTCTGTCCGTAAACGCCTTCAATCCCACTCCGCTGGTGACAGTCATGCGTGAATGTGAAATCGATCCGACAGGACAGTTAAATATGCCGGATGTTCCGGGTCTTTGGACTGCCATCGTCACCCCGGTTTATCAGGATGCTCATTACCTCTCTGTAACTGGCTTAAATCTCAACTAATACCATATACACAGGGATTGTAAGTTTCACCATTATCGGACTTCGTATTTAAAAAGACAGCTTCTGTTTGAGGATTTTATAGAAGTTCTCACGAGGTCCGATCAAAACGACAGTAATCGTTTTTGCTTCCTCATCCACCTTATAACAGAGACGAAACGCAGTGCCATTGTATGTAAAATGGTATGAATGCAGAAAATTGAATTCTCCTGATAATCTTTCTGCCTGTCCAGGTATGGGATTTTTTGACAGTTGTGTCAGAATTGTGCCTATTTTTATGACAAATGCTTTTCCCTGTTTTTTTCCGGCTTTGGCTGCGGATTTGGAAATATATACTTGATACATGGCATTCACTGTTTTAGGAATTCAGAGAGACTCGCCACTTCCCCGCTCTTGATTTCGCCTAGACCAAGTAAAAGAGAATTTCGGGTTTTCTCATCAAGTAAAATATTGAGTGTCTCTATTTCAGACGGAGTTAGTGTATTAAGCCTCTGCAGATATTGAAATACCTGTTTCTGCCAGTTATATGTCACTAAATCCACAAGCACCGCCTTGGGTTGCCCAAACCGGCCGATATATACCGGTTTTTTCCTGGACGCAACAAGCTCTAGTATTTCAGAAAGATTATTCCTCAAATCAGCGGAATTAAGAATATTCATATGAAAAAGTATAACCTGCAGAGGGCGAGTTGTCAATAGTTGTACAACTTAAAATTCCCTTACTTTATTATCTATACCCATCTTACTCCGGTTTGCAACTTTTTATGTTGCAATAGCGGATTTGAGGGGTATAGACATTTTTTCTGTGTTTGACTTCAAAAATCACGACGATCAATTTTTGTTCTATAATATAATTTGATAAATGATTCTGTATCTGGAAAATCTGAGTTTCCATAAACCTTTTAATTTCCCTTTTAGGGGCATTCCGACTTTTGGAATCTGTGACAATCTGTGTAACCGTCCACGAGTTTCCAAAGGATTGTCATTCTGATCCCGATGTACATCGGGAGAAGAATCTAGATCCTTCGGCCTTTAGCCTCAGGATGACATGGATTTTGCCAAATCCTGGACGGTTACATAATTAAATATACACAATACCTTCTGCTTTACCTCATGGAAATAGAATCTCATCTGATTTATCCGGCGGGAAGTTATATATAACACAAAAATTACTATTATAGGTCTAATATTGTATAATTCACCTCTATGACCGAAAGAGAAGAATCTGAATATCAATATCCGGATCTCACAGCTGCTATGCAGGAGATATGTTCTCCGGAAATGATGGCCATAAATAACGCTGCAATTCGAGTGGGAAATCTTTTCTTAATGGATCGTATGCGCGCGTTATCAGAACATACATTTGATGTCATTGAAGACGTTCAGGCAAGGGAAAAAATTGTAGTAAACAGCGAGCAGATACAAAAAATAAGAGCGCTCTACGCTCAAATAGCCTATCAGGCCTTGAGTCATTTTGACAAAAAATTGATCTTTTATCAAAATTTGCCAAATTGGGAGGATGCCCGAACCCGTTTTGAAAAAATGGTCTTATTACACTGGATACCGTTGCAGGATCACTCTGCTCAGGATAATATAGACAGACTATATCGCTACACTAATGTCTATACCAGAATATGCAGATCGATAGGTTTGGGGCTCTTTTCAGGAGTACCCGAATTTACTTTTTCAGGATTAACATACAATCACCAAAATTCAGGAAACGATCTCGCATTCGAAGAGTCTGGATTCATGGCGGCAGGTGAAGATACTAGTCCTAGTCGCACGGTTGAAGAAAATGAATCGGTAAGTGATCTTATAAAGCTCATATCATCGATGGAACCTGACGACCAACGGATTATAAATTTCCTCATGTCCGGATATTCACCGGATGAACTAATTGCAGAAGGAATTTCCCCTGAAAGTATTGAGGCAGCCCGATTAAATTTACAACAACTGCTTGGTCCTCAGACGGATAAGCCAAGCCTATCAACAACAACCCCTCAAGATACCGTTGATAATGATCATACAACAGGTAATTCCCGATGGACTCAAACCTGGAAAAATGCCATCGAAACCCTTTCCTTGAAAGAAATTTTTGCTTTTTTAGATATGCTTTCTGACCGGGAGCGCCTCGCAATACTCAAAATTACGAAATACTATCGACCTGAAGAATCAGTAAAGCGATTCAGATTGTCTCTTCAAATAACTGAAGCTACATTTTATAGTGATCTGCATCGAGGAATAGCTAAGTTTAGCGAACTGATTACCTCTCATCAAATATCGCCTCATTCGCGTCCGATTGCCGAAATTATATCTGAACTGGATAGGTTTAAACCTATCTATGGTAAAAATTTTCAATTACATTTATCCAGTCCTCGTGTATGGTTGACCAGAATAACTGACGGAGAAAAACATTTTGTTTGGGGAAATCTTACTGATAAGGAAAGAGAAATAATATCTCTATCGGTGGTATTGGTAGAAGAAGGTCCTATTTTAAGAATGAGTTATTCAGTTCAGGAAATAGCGGGGCTAACTAACACTTCATTACCAGTTGTATATAAAATAATACTGAGAGCAATCAAATTAATCAAAACCCGCCAAAAAAGACCGATTTTAGAAAACGGTATGATACTCAGACAAAATACTTTTCAATATGCTCTGATAAAGAGGAAGCCTACTTTAAGTTCTTATAAATTTTCTTCACTGACACCACGGGAAAGAGAGATTTTTGAATTAGCAACTACACCAAACCCTGATGGGAGATATAAATCAGTTGAATCTCTTGAGGAATTGTTCGGCTCGAAATCTATATCGACGCTCCTTCGTCTTATGAACTCAAGATTAGAAAAAAAACCATGGAGAATATTTCGTCTTTATTCAGGAGTTCGTCGTGCTTTAACAAACTATGACAGGATTCCCGGAAATTATTTTAAGGTGGCCTTGATTCTCAAACGAGCCATAGGTGCTGGAATTCCATTAACCTCTGCATACCCAATTATAGCACGTGTAAATGGTATTAATCTAGATATATTTAAAAGATGGGCTGCAAATATCATAGCGGACGGTCAACGGCTAGAACCTCATATAAAACATCCTTATCAATCAGTTTTCAGTGTAAAAACGGGTGAAAGAGAAACACAAAAAGCAGTTTGCGACTTTGCGGTCTATGATGAATTCATAAAACAGTATCCTGATTTAAAAGATACTTTTGGTTTTATGCTTATGAGGCTGGATAAAGTTCAGGAATTTTATCAAGATCCTGAAAATCCCATTCTAGTCGTTGTTGATGGTTCTAAATTTGTCAAGCGAATCGTACGCCACAAGTTTAACTACTTATTTGGCTGTTACCCGGAAGAACTTCCGCATTTGTTAAGCTACACAGAAGAAAAAATTATTCTGCTCTATGAAACAGCAGAAAAAGTATTGGGTACGCATAATCCAGATCTAAGAAATACTCTATCAGATTTTGAAACATTTCGGAGTAGTGTGAGAAATACTCTTGATGCTGTATTACAGAGTATGCCGGAAGTATCACCAAAGAAAGCCATTAAGCGGGTAAAAGAATTCCTGGGTCTTCCGGAAGACGGAATGGACCGAATGACTGCTTCATGGAGCCAGGGAAATCTGCTTCCTCCCGATGTCACAACCTATAAGAGGTTTGTTGAATATGTATATATAGCTGGATTATTGGAAAAGTATAAAGACAAACTGCGCTTTATTGCCCATCTGCCAAGCATCTCTTTTAGTCCTCAAACGCCAACAATTAATAGTATACATATGGTAGAAGATGTTTTAATCGATGGAATAGCTCAAAATATTCATGCTCTTTACCAAAATGACGGGATTTATTTTGAACATGCAACCTTAACAAAAACCCGTAATCGTAAAGAACTGGCGAATATGAACTTTGATGATTTAGATAATTTTCTTCGTCAGTTAAATAAATGGGCAAGTAGTTTTACATATGATGATCGAAGCCTATTAAGAAAACCTAATCGTAGTCTATCACTCGTACGTACATATATAGATCGGGGGGTCGCGCGGGCTGTTTCTCATTTTGGAGTTTATCCGGAACCAAATCCTTATTCTTCTTTATCTACAGCTTTATCTTTTATGGAAGACCGGTTAAGAAGAAGTGGAATTTCAAAAGCTCAGGATATGCCAAATAGTTCGGACCGGGAGAAATTCGAGCGGCTATTTTTAATCAATGTAAGTCTGTTTCGTGATTTATGCCAAAGAGAAAGACAGGATTTTTCATCCATAATTGATAAACTCGCCCAAAAAATTGATGAGCGGTATGCTCTATCGGCATACTTGTATGGAACACCTTCTAGTTACGAAGAACTTGTTTCACGACTAGTTGATTATGCACGAAAACACGATATACGGACAGATAAAATTACGAACCGAACTTTTTTTAGATACTTTCCGGCTATTGAGAACATCTCTGACTCTAATTATGGGAGACGTTCTGATGCAGGCGGTAAATCGCGAACCCCATTAAGAACTTTAACTAAAAGATTTCATACCACTCCTTCACAATTAATAAGTGATGTCGTCAATCACCTAAGGGACGGTCCTTAAATTTGGCTTCTTTACGCTCTAGATATTAAACAGTTTAATTTTGACCTAACTTTTAAGCTTTCTCCTCAGATACTTTTTCTGTGAAAGTGATTTAAAAAGCGGTTCGCCCTCTATTTCTCTATCAAAGGTATACTGATTCCTCAAACTTTCAATTTTCTTTATGCCTTCGAGCAGGAAACTATGAAAACTCCACTTATCTTTCTCAGTCTCACCTATCAGTCTTTTTACCTCATCTCTATCAATAATAGAATACTTTGTTTCCCCAAATAGTTCATGGTAACTACTCCATGGATAAGCTTGAATATCTGAAACAATTCCAGCTTCGATCGGATTTAAAAGAATATATCTTGAGGCGCCAAGAAAATAGCTGTCTTTATCGCAAAGTTTGCTTTTAAATCTGTTCTGAAACAATGTGCCCACTCTCTTATATTTTCGGTTGAAATACATAGAATAACTGGTAAGTAGTGAGGTCATTACTTTGGACAGAGGAACTTTCTTTGTCTGAAGTAAGAGATGAAAATGATTAGGCATTAAAACATAAGCATAAATAGCGTGATCGAAACCATTTTTGTTTTTTAGTTCTGTAATTCTCCTTAGAAACTTTTCAAAATCACTGTCTTCCAGAAAAATAGGCTGTTTGGCGACACCCCGGTTGTACACATGAAAGAAAGCGTTTTCAAAAGCTATTCGTGGGCCTCTTGGCATACGTTTATAACTATTTCATATCTAGAGCCTTCTGTCAATATATCAAAGGACCGTCCCCAATGTGTGGTATAATATATTTTATCATGCAGTTTGTCATCTTTCACGGTGCTTTCGGAGGTCCTGAAGAAAACTGGTTCCCGCAGCTCGGGGAAAAGCTTTCATCTCTGGGACAAAAAGTCGTCATCCCCCGGTTTCCTGTCGATGATTGGGGTGTTGTCACCAAGAACGGCCCCGGCACACCTCCCAAAAACCAGACTCTTGACCACTGGCTGAAGACGTTTGAGAAAGTTTTTACAGGGCTTAATCAAAATGACAAAATCTGTTTTATCGGCCATTCGCTTGGTCCTCTTTTTACCCTGCACGCTTTAGAAAAATATAACATTCAACTGGACAGCGCCGTCTTTGTATCTCCATTTCTTAGTTTACCTGATGATAAATACTGGCAGGTCCATCTGGTAAATAAAACTTTTTACAAAACAGATTTTGATTTTACCCGCCTTAAAAGGCTAATACCAATATCATATGCGCTTTATTCAGACAATGATCCTTATGTAGACAAAAAGTACTCAATTGATTTTGCCCAAAAACTCGGTAGTTCACCTATCCAGGTTCTATCCGCAGGACACATGAACAGCGAGGTCAATCTGAATGAATTCCCGCTTGTTCTGGAACTTTGCAAATCACGGCTTGATTTGTCGCTATATCAAAAATATCTTGACCATCGAAGAGATCTATATTCTGTTGATTATGCCAAGGGGAAAAGTGAGGAAATAATTTATCTGAAACCCAAAGACGTTTTCGATGAAGGAATATTTCATTTCCGTAATCTTAAAAAGGGCGGATTTTGCACGCTTTATACCGGTGCTACTTTCTGGGACACCCACTCCAAATATATGCAGGAAGCCAGAAAAGCTGCAAAAAGGACAGGCAATCTGACGCGTGTTTATGTGGTCGAAAATAAAACAGGTATGCAACGCCCGTTGCTGATTCAACAGGTTCGGCTGGATCTCGAAGCGGGGGTGAAAGTATATTTCTGCCGGCTGGAAAACATAAAAAATGAAGTCGGAGAACCTGACTTTGGCATCTGGGATGAGGATTATGTCTGCTATGTGCGTTTTAATAAAAATAAAAAAGCACAGGATGTGGTTCTCAGCAGCCGTAAAAAGGATATTGATGAAGCGCTAAAATGGCAAAAAATTATTCTTCATCAGGCGGTGAGAATAAATAATTTTGAAAAAGATCTAAAGAAATTTCTTAATTAAATAACAGGAGTTACGCAGTAAATTACTGTCCAGCTTGTCATTGCGAGCCGAAGGCGAAGCAATCTCTATAATAAAGATTGCCACGTCGCTGCGCTCCTCGCAATGACAAAATGCGTAAGTACTGTAAATAAATAGATCGCTTCAGGACTCCTTGCAATGGCACGGTAAGTATGTGCCCCTTCCTCTTGCCAGATATTAATACTCATGTTGTATACTGAAAATATATGTGGCAAGTTCTTGCGGCTGTATTTGCGGCGGTTTTTGGATTAGGTGCCGGATCTTCCGGGCTCGGCAGTTCCGCATCTCTTCCACAAACTCCGGTTGATACCTATTCTGTAAAATCGTGTTACAGCCCGGAACAAAACGTCAAACTCACGCTTAACTGGCCGGACAACTTCATCATTACGGATAACCGGTTTGTTATAAATCCTACACAATATCCCGACCCCAAAATTGGATACTTCCCGACACCTATTAATTATCCAACAGGCGGTGAACCTCCTTATGACATCAACAGCCATCAATGGCGATGGGACTACTATAAATCCAGACTGACACCCGTACCAGGCGGCGCGCCAAAACTAAATCCCCTCCCGACAGCTCCAGTATTCCCCAACCCTTCAGAAGTTCCGCAAATCGACTGTAAAGAGATGATGTTAATGAATGCGGACAATCTGCCGGTCTCCACCCGTACCTATATCAGGGTACGGCGCAATCTGCGCGTGGCCAGCTGTAAAGTCGATGAGATGAGCGGACCATACAACGGCACGCGGGAAGTAGAGTGCGGCTCTGTTTCTCCTCAAAATCCTGCGTCATGGCTGGCTGCCGCCATAGTGAGAGGCACCTGTTCATACTCGACATACGGAGACCTAAGAAAGGTGGCAGACATCGGAAGCCTGGAAATTTTCTGGGTGCCTTTCACGCATAACGTCAAATGCCGTTTCAACCCCGAAGTTCCCAACTGCCACCCAGAAGGGGTCGAGAATACTAATATGAATCTTAAAGACTTTATCTATGTCTTAAACAGCCGGGATGCGTATGACCCTGCCAATCCTTCCAACTGCCGTGTACGCTGGGATGCAGGTTCGACAGACAAAGGAGCATGCTCTCACTATTTTGATGTTTATATTGCGGAGGATGTCTACAATAAAATGCAGGAAATGACCCCTCCCTACGGGGATGACCAGCATTATTTCCTCAAACAGGTCATGGAAAACTGCCAGGAACAGGATGTCTTCATGCCTCTGGCGGACGTAGGCTTCTCAATACCGCCGAACTTTATGGAAAAGCCTTTCGTCGGGGAAAACGACTTTTACCCTCCTCAGGATGGAAAAATCAAGCCGGACCCGGCCGATCCCATCCAGGTGGGATATTACAAAAGTTACATCATTTATAGCGGTACTATCAACTATACTACTACCTCGCTCGTTATCCTCCCCGAACCCGCTGGAACCGGCGGAGTTCTAACCACAGATCACATACTGCTGGGTAGTGTATATTTTAAAAAAAGCACTAATGAAGAGATTGCTTTCCGCGTATATTCTCACCAAAACGCACCCAATACGTTTCTTTTGCAGGAGGCAACCGGAAACGATCCTGCTGTTTACCAATACACCATCACAGATTCTGCTCTGACCCAAAATTACGCCCACTCGCCTTCTCTGCAGTTTAAGTCGCTCGAGTTTTCGACAGAAAACGAATGGACCTGGGCCACCCCTGTCTGCAAGCCGGCTATTTATCTGTATCCGGAGAAACCCACTGAGATAAATGTCAAACTAAACATTGCCGGCAATCTTACTGCGAGTATACCGGCCTATGATCCTGCACTCGGCTGGAATGTGAAAGCGTATCCTGATGGAACAA
>MFJN01000026.1:0-6395 GCA_001779235.1 Candidatus Gottesmanbacteria bacterium RIFCSPHIGHO2_02_FULL_40_13
AATCGTATGACAGACCAGCGGTTAACTGAGAATTATTTATGAAAAAGGGGACATTTCTAAATTGGAAAATTGGGGACGTTTCTATATTGGCTTGACACTATCAATTCTCAAAAAAGGATAATCAACAAGAATTGGAATATTATTTGATGTGAATGATCTTATAGATGATATTCCCGACAGGGGCTTGAACCTCAACTGCTTCCCCTACCCGTTTTCCAAGCAAGGCTTTTCCGAGCGGTGATGAATGGGAGATTTTTTTCTGCATCGGATCGGCTTCCCATTCACCAACTATAGTATAGACCTCTTTTTTCTTGCCGATATTTAAGGTTACCTGACAACCTACATCAACAGCTTTCTTCGAGTGGTAGACGACTACTTTAGCCTCATGGATGATAAGTTCCAGTTCGGCGATTCTTCCGTCGACAAATGCCAAATCCTGCTTAGCCGCGGCGTATTCACTGTTTTCAGCCAGGTCTCCTTGAGACCGCGCTTCCGCCAATCGTGTAACCAATCCGGGCCGTTTTAAACTCAGCAAGTTTTCATGCTCTTTTTTCAGCTCTTCCAAACCTTCTTTGGTGAGTAAAATCGGTTCGCTATTATTTATCATATTTTATTTTACTTCTCCTTTTCAGCCTCATTTGCCATAAGATTACCCTATTTTGTGATGGGGGAAATAGGCTTATTGAGGACAATGAATTATGGTAAATATACACCGTCTCTATACTGTTGTCAATATCCTGTAATTACAGGTATAATAACGATTGTTTGCCGCCATCGTCTAGTGGCCTAGGACAACACGTTCTCAACGTGTAGATCGCCGGTTCGAATCCGGCTGGCGGTACTAAATTAGGTCATTTACAGCTACAAAATGTCCCCTTCGTATTTCCTGTTTTCACCACCCATCCTTTTTCCTGAAGTTTTTTCAGGTCGTAACGGAGCGTCCTTTCAGGCACTTTCAAAAACCGCCTTCTAAGAGTATTTGCCGAATGTTGCCAGATATTGCCAGATATAATTTTTTGTTCTGGTTTCCCCTTCACGCTAATTTGGTCATGTATTTTTTCTGAAAGTCTGCTATATTATTTATATGGAAGAAAAATGTCCAAAATGCGGTTCACCATTAACTGAAGTTACTAAAACAGCAACAGGCCGGGAACTGCAAAGATGTTCCAAAGGTTCATGGAACAAAGAAACCAGACAAAATGAAGGCTGCGGCTTTGTCAAATGGATAGTAGCTGAACCTCAGGAATTAGACGAAAAATGTCCCAAATGCGGTAAACCCCTGGTGTTAGCTGTAACCAGGTTTGGGAAAAAGATGAAAAAATGTTCCACTAATACCTGGAACAGGGAACTCAGAAAGGCAGAAGGCTGTGAATATATCGAATGGATAGGCGGCACGAGCGAAAAACTAAACGAAGATTGTCCGGAGTGCGGCAAAAATCTGGTCTTGTACACTACATCGGGCGGCAAGAAAATGAAGAAATGTTCGACAAGCGGCTGGGATAGCGCAAACCGGCAAGCTACAGGATGTACTTATGTTCAGTGGCTTAAACCCGGAGATTATACACCAAAACAAACACCAAGCGGAGAAGAATTTTTACCCCCAGAACCCCCTACCGAATCTTAAAAAATATCACTCTAAACTTATTTCAGTTTTTACCTGTTCGTCTTTTACTTTCTTAGGAGGCTTGGTCTTTTTTACTTTAGGCAGTTTGACTATCACAGTTTCCTGATTCTTTACAGCTAATGGTTTATCTTTAAAAGGCTCTATACCGAACACAATTGCTTCTTTCTCCGCCACCGGCGGATGAGTAATTTTAGGCTCTAAAACTCCCAGAATTTTGTCCAACTTGAAATTAATACTCTTTAATTGATCTGCAAGTTGTCCGTTATCACTTGGCGGACGTACGTTGTCGCGGTTTCCTCCACCCGAAAATGACCTTCTATTATCAAAATTTGGCCTGCTGAAGTTTCTTCTTCCTGAGTCAGAGGAGTTCCCGTCTTCATTTCTTCTTTTTTCAAAACAATTACTGCAGTAAATCGGCCTGTCTCCGCTTGGCATGAACGGAACTTCACAATCTCTACCGCACTCAGCGCAAACGGCTTTGTGCATAGACGGTCTCATCCCGTCTCTATCACCACCACCGCCAAAACTTCGTCTCCCGAAATTTCTTCCTCCGCCTGACCGGTTATCCCGATTAAAGTTTCCCATAATATACTTTTAAGTATATACTTAAAACAGATTAATAACAAGGATTTGTATCAGTTCAATACCTCAAGTGGAAATTCACCTGGTAAAAATGGTATACTATATAAACTGAAAGGAGGTAATGTAGATTAAATTAATACTATCTATCAAATAAACTATGAACGGTACAATTAAAACAAAAACAGATAGAGGATTTGGTTTTATATCTCGCGATGGCGAAGTAAAAGACCTTTTCTTTCATTCAAAGGATTTAAGTGGCGTCACATTTGATGAAATTCAAGTTGGTGACAATGTAACATTTGAAGTTGTAGATGGTCCGAAAGGCCCAAGTGCTAAAAATGTAAAACGGGTTTAATTCAAACTTTGACGTTAAAAAGTGTAAAAAAAAGTTCCGCTTTATGCGGGACTTTTTTGTTCTAGCCGTCAACTACAACCCAATGGTTTAATTTTTATTACTATTAGGGACCCATTTAATCTTATGGTGAGCGGAGTCAAATCCATAACCTATCCCATTTACCACTTACAGGCAAAATTATTAATATTTCATACTGATGTGTGTAATATTTTGGTTATAAACAAATTCCTTGAGCATGCTGAAATACAATAGCACCACACAAGTTACAACTATATCCAACATTATGAGTATTATCTCCCGGTTGAAGCGGCACTATAAGTGTACCTTGTCCTCCCGGGCACCCGTCGTGCGGTCCTAACATGACAAATACATGAAACAGACAGGTTTCACTTAAATAGTGTTGACCGTCCCTTGTATAAGTCCCCGTTCTTAATGTTTCAACCATTCCGTTGTATTATACATCCACTTTCATCCCCTTTTATAATTCATAAAAAGTATCACCACCCAGCCGGAAAATAACGATACTAAAGTATAGCTGATAAATAAGCTCAGGCGGATGAGCGTTACCTGACTGCTAGGGCCAACTGTCGGAAAGAAAAAATTGGTTGAGGTTGCTACGGAATTTGTCTGATTTATAATACCGGTCAATCCCAAAAGAAAGGTAGATAACTGCATCGCAGGCCAATGGATAGAAAAAAAGACTAGAGAATTTCGTCCGGTATATTTTATAAATTTCAGGTATTTGTTAAAGATTTTTTCAAGAGTTTGGGAAAAATAAAGGACCAGAAAACTGCCGCTTAGTGAATTGATGATAAATAAAACAGGGTTATGTATAACCCGGGAATAAATATTTGTCTCTCCGTTTCTGAAGACCCCTAAAATAAAAATTATTATTGTCAGAAGCAAAAATCGGGCAGTGAATAATCTTTTTCTGTAAATATAAAGAAGCCTCCCCAACAGCAAATATCCCGAAAAAAGTAAAACCAGGTCATAGGAAAAAGGGGTAAAAATGGTCTCTTTTTTAAGGATGAGAAAAAGTAAAATAAAGAAAAAAGCTAGAAGTAATTTATTGACCCGGTTTCGTTTCTCCCCCCAATAATAAATAGAACGAACCAGTATCAAAGAGGAAAAATAAGCCGTCAGAAACCATAACGGCCCGTTGATCATTGTCCCTTTGCCTAATACAAATCCTGTTAATAATGTCTGATATGGGATATCCAGAATGCTTGAGGAATACCCGCTGCGTATAAAAAACCAGATAATACTACTGATCAGGAAAAAAATGACGTAAGCGCCTAACAGTTTATTAATTTTATTTTTGGCGAAGGACAGAAAATTAGCGCCGGGTTGAAATAAATATCCGCCGATAAATAAAAAAACAGGAATCATAAAAGTGTGGATGACGGGAGTAAGATAGGCAGATAAAGGAAGGTAACCCGTATGGGAAAAAATGATGGATAATACACCCACTCCGCGCGCTATATCAATCCAACCGATCCTTTTATTTTTTTGCATGGATGAAATTAACTTAATCAGCGAAAAAATACGATCCAGAAAAGAATTGCCAACACGATCCTGTAAATCCCGAAAGGAATGAAGTTATTTTTTTTGATGAAATTGAGTAAAAATTTGGCCGTGAAGAAGGCTGTAATAAAGGATCCGATAAATCCGACTATTAACAGGGAATATTCATTTAGGCTGAGTTGAAAACCGCTTTTAACCAGATCAAGACCGGTTGCCGCCAGCATGGTAGGTATAGCCAGCCAAAAAGACATTTCAACAGCCGCCTCGCGGCTCACCCCAAGCATCATTGATCCAAATATCGTGGCGCCTGACCGGGAAACTCCCGGAATAACCGACAGGCTTTGGATAAGCCCAACCAGTATTGCCTTAGGATAACTTAACGTTTCAATCGAAACTATTTCAGCTTTCTTTTTTTGATATATTTTCTCGATGATGATAAAAATTATTCCGCCGATAAAGAGCGCTGCAACGGTTACAATTGAGTTACCCAATAAGTAATATTTGATCATTTTATAAAGCATTAAGCCAACAACTGCGGTTGGAATAAATGCAGCTAACACTTTTTTCCAGACGGTAAATTTCTTGAAGATCGTATCTTTATACAAAAAGACTATCGAAAAAACCGCCCCCAGCTGGATAAAAATCTCAAAACTTTTGACAAATTCAGTTTGGGGAATCCTGAGAATAAAACCGGTCAGAATAAGGTGTCCGGTAGATGAAACCGGCAAAAATTCGCTAATCCCTTCAACAACAGAAAGAATTACCGCTTGTAAATAATTCATGATTTAATCATAATACGCTTTTTGATCCATAAATAAAATATACTTGGTATACTTTTTTTCAGGATACTTTGGTAAAATATCTCATATCTATATGCAGGCATACTCGCTTAACTTTAACAAAAGAGTGTCGGGAAGCAGAAAACCCGCTCATTCCGGCATCCGGAAAATTCTTTTGATTTTATCTTTTTTCGTAATTATTTCTATCTTAATATATTCCGCAGTTATAAAGTTGCGTTCTGTGAAAATTACCTCTCCCATAGCTACACAATTACCCGCACCGAAAATTTATTCCAGCAAGGGTCTTTTGGAGTCTCTTGCGGATGACATCCAAAAAAACGGCGGCACCTTTTCCGTTTATATATTTGACATGAAAGCCAACAAAGGCTTCGGCATTAATGAAAATATGGTTATAACCGCCGCATCCGTCACTAAAATACCGATTCTGGCTACACTTTATAAAATGGCAGGCGAAGGAAAAATTGACTTGGAAAAAATTATTATCCCCCAACCCTCAGACATACAGAATTACGGCACCGGATCGATCCGCTATGATCCATCCGACACTCCCTATTCTATCAAGACTTTGGCCAGACTGATGATGGAAAAGTCGGACAATACGGCTGCCTACCTATTTGCGCAAATTATCATCAAAAGGTCTAATATTCAAAATCAGGTCGATGCATGGAGCCTAACTCAAACCGATATATCCGACAATAAAACTTCTGTTTATGATATGAATTTGCTTCTCCAAAAAATCTATCACGGAGAAGTCACGAGTCCCGCCTTAACGAAGGAAATGCTTGATTTTATGGATGTCAGCGACTTCGACGACAGGATCCCCAAAGGAGTGGACGAAGGAGTGAGAATTTATCACAAAACAGGAGACGATGTCGGTAAAATTCATGATGTAGGTATCGTGGATCTGCCAAAAAGACCATACTATTTGGGAGTCATGACAACAGACATGACCAATGCAGAGGAAACAAAAAAAACAATTGCCAAAATCTCCAGAAAAGTGTTTGATTTTATGAAATCTTTATGAGGGAAGAGCGCTGGTCAGACCTGGGGTGAGGTTGGTGCTCAATAATTTTTCTTCTTTATGATTTATCGGATTGGCAAGAGCCACTTTCAGCACCTGATCCAGATGATCCACAAAAACAAATTTTAGATCAGTTAAAACTTCTTTTCTGATATCCTCCAGATCTTTTTTGTTGTTTTTGGGTAAAATCACGGTCTTAATCCGCGCACGGTGTGCGGCGATCACTTTTTCCTTCACGCCTCCTATTTCCAAAACTCTACCCCGTAAAGTTACCTCTCCTGTCATAGCTACATCTTTCCTGACGGGAATATGGGTAAGAGCAGAAATAATGGCAGTGGTGATGGCAATGCCGGCAGAAGGTCCGTCTTTGGGTACTGCTCCCTCCGGTACATGCACATGCACATCCAGGTTCTGATAAAATTTTTCAGGAAGGCCAAGGGTGGAAGCACGCGATCTGATGTATGACATCGCGGCCTTGCACGACTCCTG
>MFJN01000026.1:6462-6592 GCA_001779235.1 Candidatus Gottesmanbacteria bacterium RIFCSPHIGHO2_02_FULL_40_13
AAAAGTATTTCTCCACCGGCCTGTGTCCAGGCAAGTCCTGTTGACATCCCAACCTCATCTTTTTTTTCAGCTAAGTATGCGGTAAATTTGGCCGGACCAAGATATTTTTGCAGCAGGTCTGATGTTATTA
>MFJN01000026.1:6601-27235 GCA_001779235.1 Candidatus Gottesmanbacteria bacterium RIFCSPHIGHO2_02_FULL_40_13
GGGTTTTACCTTCAACCACTTCTCTGGCTATTTTTCTGAAAATTGTGGCAATTTCCCTTTCCAGATTTCTGACCCCCGCTTCTCTGGTGTATTTAGAAATGATAATCTGAAGAGCCTGTGAATTTATTTCTACCTGCTCTTTTTGCAAACCATGCGCCTCAAGTTGTTTGGAAATAAGGTATTCTTTGGCTATCTTGTACTTTTCATCATGAGTATATCCTGCAAAATGTATAATCTCCAGCCTATCTTTTAAAGCATGCGGAATAGTATCCAGCACATTGCAGGTAGTAATAAACATGACATTGGAAAGATCAAAAGAAACCTCAAGATAATGGTCGGAAAAAGAATGGTTTTGTTCGGGGTCCAGTGCCTCAAGAAGTGCCGCTGACGGATCCCCTCTGAAGTCGTTACCCACTTTGTCGATTTCATCGAGCATAAAGACCGGATTTTTGGTACCTGCCTGTTTTATCCCCTGAATTATTCTCCCCGGCATGGATCCGACATAAGTACGTCTGTGTCCTCTGATTTCAGCTTCATCCCTGATTCCTCCCAATGAAATTTTGACAAATTTTCGTCCTAAGGCTCTGGCAATAGATTTACCTATCGAAGTTTTACCCACTCCAGGAGGGCCTACGAAACAAAGAATTGTTGGTACATTGGCTTTCGGTTGCTTTTTCACTTCACCTGCCTCTTTTTTCTCTGTCGTCTCAGTTTCAACCTGCAGGCTTTTTAATTTCATCACAGCCAGATATTCCAGTATTCTTTCCTTTACTTTTTTCAATCCGTAATGGTCGTGATTGAGTATTTTTTCAGCTTGTGGGGTATCTACATCGTTGGAGCTGGTAATACTCCACGGAAGATCAACCAGCCAGTCCAGATAAGTTCTGATATAGGATGCTTCCGGATTGTAGGAAGACATCTGTGATAATTTTTTCAGTTCTTTTTTGGATTTTACTTCCACATTCTCAGGCATTTTGGCTATTTTTATCTTTTCCATAATTTCTTTAATCTCTTTCGATTCGCCTTCCTCCCCCAGTTCTTTCTCAATTGTTTTCAGTCTTTCACGAAGAACCGCTTCTTTAACTGATTTATCGAATTTTTCCTGAGTTTTACTCACAATCTTTTTTTCAATTTCCAATACCTTGACTTCGTGGGTAAGATAATCTGAAATGCGGGTCAAACGGTCTTTCACATTGCGGGTTTCCAGCAATAACTGTTTTTCAGCAGGCTTTAGATCCAAAACTGCCGCCACATGGTTTGCAAACTCCGATGAAGCAAGTCCTGACATAATATTCATGAAGGATAAAAAGTCGACTGGCTTGCCGTAATTGACAGCTTTTTTCAACTCGGTGGTGATGTGATTGATGAGAGCTGTAATTTCATCGGTTTGCACCATTTCATCAGAAGATTCCAAAACTTTTCCTAAAAAATAGGGGTCTTTTGCTTCATATGACAAAATATCTACCCTGACAATTCCTTTTACCAGGGCATTTATCTCCCCATCGGTTTTCAGGATCCTTTCTACCCGGGCAATAGTACCCACAGTAAAAAGATCATTGGGCATAGGATCATGGAGATGCGGAGATTTTTGCATAACTAAAACCATCAATCTGTCTGTTGCGTTGGAAGCTTCAACTGCTGCAATTGAACGGGGTCTGCCAAAAGTTAGCACCATTTCTGTATTGGGAAAAACCACTCCATCACGGATGGGGACAATAGGCAGAATTTTGAATGTGTTTTTATCAGCAAGATCTGTCATGTTCTTAGCAGTTTAGCAAATCGAGTGCTAACTGTCAACATACTAAATTAACCGGCCATATGATACGATTCTTTTTCCACCTCTGAAAATTCTGCTAAAAGATCGGCATGTTCAGACGGGTTTTTGATAATTTGCTTTACTAACGGGCCTTGCTGTAAAACAATTTCCTGATCCTGATAAGTCGGTCTTTCCACCTGATAAATGATACCCAAAGGTATTTTATGTCCGGGGTCAGAAACAATACTTAGAGCCTTTTCACGGTCTCTCAAGTCATGTTTATCATCCAGTTTATAAATGCGTTCTCTGTAAAAAGTATATGTATTTACTTTATTAAAGGTTACGCACGGTTGAAGAACATTTAGAATAGCAAATCCCCTGTGTTTTAACACCGCAGTTACAAGCGTTATAAGATGAGTAATATCACCTGCAAAACCCTGCGCTACGAAACTGGCTCCTTGAGTGATCGCCAGACTTAAAGGATTGACCGGATATTCTATGACGCCTAAAGGTGTTGACTTGGATTTGTATCCGTGGGGCGAAGTCGGAGATGTCTGGCCGGTAGTGAGTCCGTAAACCCGATTATCATGTACCAGAACTTTAATATCACTGTTTCCCCGCATGGCATGTAACAGATGATTGCCTCCCTCTCCGTAACAATCACCATCCCCTACCACGCAGACAACGTTAAGCATGTGGTTGGCAATTTTTATTCCTTCCGCATTTGGCAAAGCGCGACCGTGAAGAGAATGGAATCCGTGCGACATGATAAAATCAGTCATATTGCCGGAACATCCGACTCCGTAAACAATCACGAACTTGTCTAAATCCCAGTTCATAATTTTTATGGCATTTTTAAGCGATGCCCAGATACCGTAATCTCCGCAACCCGGACACCAGGTGGGAGATCGGGGCTGGTATAAATTCACATTATCGATCATGATAAAATCTCCTTCACTTTGATAATAATATCCTCCGGATAAAAAGGTCTGCCGTCGAAGCGCAGTAATTTATGGTCAAAAGTAATTCCCGTCTCCTGCCTGATGAGTGAAGCCATCTGAGAGGTAGAATTACCTTCAATGATCAGTTTTTTTTTGGCTTTACTTAGAATTGATTCGAGATGTGGAACCGGTAGCGGCCAAACATGGGTCAGATGAAGAAAATTTACTTTCTTGGGATAGTTTTCCTCTCTCAGATCCTTGAGAGCCTGAAGTACAGGCCCTTTTGTCGATCCCCAGGCTACTAATGTCAGATCAGCATCAGACTCACCGTAAATTTTTGGGTCAGGAATGGTTTTTTTGTAAGTTTCCAATTTCTTATTCCGTCTCTCCACCTGACCTACACGATCTTTAGCTTCTTCGCTTGACCATCCATACTCATCATGTTCATAAGAATTGGCGGTAAAAATCGCTTTTTTCATGCCGGGAAATGCTCTCACCGGAATTCCGTCATCGGTTATTTTATATCTTAAATACCCCTCAACTTTATCTTCGTCTTCCCAGCTGACTATTTTACCTCTGTTTAGGAACAGGTTATCTAAATTAAATACTTTAAGGCTGAAATGAGATTCTCCGACATATTTATCAGTTAAGATAATAACAGGGATCTGATAATAATCGGCCAGATTAAATGCTTCAACAGTCAGGAAAAACGCCTCTTCCGCGTCCCCGGGAGCCAAAACAATTCTGGGAAATTCATCCTGTGAAGCATTGATGACAAAGTGAAGATCACCCTGGGACGTCCAGGTAGGCATACCTGTTGCCGGACCGGGACGCTGTCCTACCATTAAAACCAAAGGGGTCTCGGTAATCCCTGCCAACCCAAGGCCTTCCACCATGAGTGAAAAACCGCCTCCGGCTGTCCCAAGCATTGAACGCACTCCGGCGTAGGAGGCACCGATTGCCATATTGATAACTGATATTTCATCCTCAGCGTGTTTGACAACTACTCCGTTTTTTTGCCCATGTGCGGCCATAAAATGCATGAGGGATGAAGACGGAGTCATCGGATAGGCGACAAAAAACTTGCATCCGGCAGTAATTGCTCCCAGTCCCACTGCTTCATTACCGGCAATAATCATTTGGGTTGATGCTTTCTTTTTCGGCAACGTCAGTAAAAAATTTTTAGGAGGGTGAGAAGTGACATAATCAAAACCGGCTTGGGCAGCTTTGGAATTTTTATTTATGACTTCTTCTCCTTTTTTGGCAAATATTTCACTGATTATTGTGATAAGTACAGCCAAATCCATTTTAAATATCGCCATAGTCGCCCCAAGCGCCACATTATTTTCCATCACTTTATCGGCACCAACACTCAAGGTTAATTTTCCAAGTGGTAAATCATACAAAATTACTTTTCCGTCCGGAAAATCAGCAGAGTTAACGTCAAATTTTTCGCGGTCTATCACTACAATTGAACCGTCTTTCAGCTCATTCTTATGCAAATCTACAGTCTCTCTGTTCAAAGCAAAAAGGAAATCAGCTTTTTTTTCCTGCGCATAAACCGGACTATCGGATACTCTAACCTCATAAACATTATGCCCGCCCCGGATGAGAGACGGATACTCCACATAATCAAAGATATTATAGCCGTGTCTGACGGCAATTTTGGAAAACATGAGACCGGTTGACATTATTCCGAACCCTGCCTCTCCGCCGATTTTCCAGGTAATATTCATAAAATATACTAGCTATTGAATATTTATAATGGGTGTATAAATTTAGTCTCCTGAATCTCTCATTTTCCTTCTAATCTTCAGGGGAAAACCTGTTTACCGTTTTCGTCATGAAGAATTATGGCCAGTACCGGACAGGACCTGGCTGAATCAAATATAGTTTCAGGTATCTCTTCCTCAGCTGTATTCAAAATTATCGCTTTGGCTTCGTTATCAAGCACAAACGTTTTTGGCGCTACAGCCACACATGAGGCTGCCCCTATGCACAAATTCCGGTCGACCGTAATAGTCAGTTTTCCGACCTTCTTTGGTCCGGACGGATTGGTGACACTATTTTGATCCATATATTTCTCCTTAATAATTTTTAATTAATAATAGATAAAATCATTATAATACACTTTTTAAACTTGAGAGAAGTGTCATTTATTTATTACTATTCCCGTTTTTAATCTGCAGTAAAGTTTTTTGTAATGTTTCCAATGGCAAAAGAGCACATTTCAGCCGGCTGGGAGTTAGATTAATACCCAATAATTTAAGTACATCTTCTGTTCCTAAACTCAAAATATCAGTAATTTTTTTTCCTTTGGCGTAAGCAGTCAGCAAAGAGGCAGAAGCCATCGACACCGCGCATCCCTCCCCTTGAAATTTGATGTCCGCAATCGTTTTACCGCTTGAAGACGCAGTTTCGGTTTTGACCTCCATCGATATCACGTCTCCACAGGCTGAATTAAACAATTTCAATCCGGCGGTCGGTTTGTTGAGCTTACCGAAATTTCTGGGATTTTTATAATGATCCAGTATATTTTCGCGGTAATATGAATCCATAAATATAATTTTCTAATATTACGATGCGTTATATAATTTTCGAAGATTGCAGACGAAATCCTCATTCTAACAAAGTTATCTCCCAAGCCTTACATATTACAGATAGATCAAACTAAATTAAAACTTTTTACAATCTGTTTATCTTGCAAGCAAGAAAATTATATATGCGAGTAATAGATAATTTTTATCTATTGAAAAATTTTCACGGCTTTATCCAGCCCCTCAACTAAT
This sequence comes from Candidatus Gottesmanbacteria bacterium RIFCSPHIGHO2_02_FULL_40_13, assembly GCA_001779235.1. Classification (GTDB taxonomy): domain Bacteria; phylum Patescibacteriota; class Microgenomatia; order 2-02-FULL-39-11; family 2-02-FULL-39-11; genus 2-02-FULL-40-13. The sequence continues at coordinate 12,088 of MFJN01000026.1, forward strand.
CGATCTATATCCTCGGTCGTGTTATAAACATAAAAACTGGCTCTGCAGGTTGAGGGCATTTGCAGTTTCTGGTGAAGCGGCATGGCACAGTGAAATCCGCTTCGTATTGCCACTGCTTCCTGATCGAGAAGTTGTGCCACGTCATGAGGATGTATGCCTTTAACGCTGAAACTTATCACTCCTGTTTTATTTTCCACAGTTTTAGGTCCGTAAATACTCAAGTAACTTAATTTACCTAATCTTCTTAAAGCAAAATCCGTCAGTTTTTTCTCATGCCGGAAAATATTCTCCATACCGATCTTTTCTAAGTAATCGACAGCTGTTCCCAAAGCAATCGCATCTGCTATATTTGGCGTCCCTGCTTCAAACTTAAAAGGCAATTCATTCCACTCAGAATGATCCAAATATACCTCTCTGATCATATCGCCGCCGCCTAAAAATGGAGGCATGCTACTTAGAATTTCCTCTTTGGCGTACAAAAAGCCTATTCCGGTTGGCCCCAGCATCTTATGGCCAGAAACTGCTAAAAAATCACAGTCTAATTTCCGGACATTAACAGGCATTCTCGGCACGCTTTGGGCTGCGTCAACCAGAAATAAAGCCCCAACCTCATGGGCTAATTCGCCTATTTCTTCGACAGGGTTAATGGTACCCAGAACGTTGGAGATGTGAACCAAAGAAACCAGTTTCACCTGCGGGGTGAAAATTTTTTTAAAGTAATCCAAATCAAGCTTTCCATCATCTTTTACCGGAATAAAATATAATTTAATTTTTTTCTCTTTGGCTAATATCTGCCAGGGGACGATGTTGCTGTGATGCTCGCTTTCGGAAAGAATTATGGCGTCGCCTTTTTTTAAAAAACTTCTCCCCCAACTGTATGCCACAAGGTTTATCGCTTCGGTGGAATTTCTGACAAAAACGATTTCTTTTGTAGACTTGGCTCCAATAAATTTGGCGATTTTACTCCTTGCCTCCTCATGCATGGCTGTTGCTTCCTCCGCCAGAGTATGAATTCCGCGGTGGATGTTGGCATTATGGTAGGTGTAATAATCTACTAATGAATCAATGACAGTCTGCGGTTTCTGGGTAGTAGCGGCGTTGTCCAGATACACCAGCGGTTTACCATTAATTTTGCGCTTTAAGATGGGAAAATCTTTTCGTATTTTTGAAATATTAAACATAATCTATTCTAATAATTTTAAAAGCGAAGCAGAATGCAATTTTCGAAAATCGTCCCTCGATAAACTCGGGATAAACATATTGCCTGCCCTGAGCGAGGCAAAACTGAGTCGAAGGGCGAGCTAGAAAATTACATCTGCGAGCTTTATTTAAACTTCAACCAGCAAATCTTCACCTTCTGTTTTGACGTTATAAACTTTGAGAGGACTGTTGGCAGGAGGAGCCAAAACTTCTCCTGTTTTTGTGTTAAATTGAGCTCCATGGCAGTAACAGGTAATTGTCTGTCCGTCCAGATACCCGCCTACTAAAGCGCAATGGGCGTGAGTACAAATTCCGTCAAAAGCCAGAAATTCTCCATCAGTATTGGCTATGACAATAGTTTTCCCCTCAACTCTAAATTCTTTCATCTTGCCGTCAGCTATATCATTTTGGGATGCGACTTTAATGAATGTTGCCATAATTTTTATCTGATTAATTTAGTAATTGGCTGATTTTATTCTTTATTTTAACTCTTATTTCATCCTGCAGTTTTTCGTCGGGAATCCGCAGAATTATTTCGTTTAAAAATCCCTCAAGAAGCATTTTTTGGGCAATTTTTTCACTCAACCCCCGGCTTGTCAGGTAATAAATCTGCTCCTGATCTATTTTACCAACTGTCGCTCCGTGTGTACAACGCACATCGTTGGCTAAAATCTCCAGAGTCGGCCTGGAATCTGCCCAGGATTTAGGCGACATCAGGATATTCTGGTTTTTCTGGTAGGCATTTGATTTTTGCGCGTCTTTCTCAATCTTGATCAGTCCCTGATAATAAAATTTTGCTTCATCAAAAAGTACGGATTTAATAAGTAAATCACTTTTACTCTCCGGCTTTAGATGATCCTGCAGAGTATAAAGATTTATTTTTTGTTTACCCTGTCCGATAATAATCCCCAGAATCTGCACTTCAGTTTTTTTCCCATTAATGATAATTTTTACATCTCCAACCTGATCTTTTTCTCCGGTAAGAATTATAACAAAAGTTTTTTTCTCGTTATCAACGACTATAAATTGTTGATCTTTCTTTATATTATTAATAATAATTGAATTAGTTTTCATTTTATACCCGAGCTTACTTAATCACCCTACCGATCCTTCTCCCGTACAACGATGACTTCGTCTCGTGGTTTACATCCACGCAGCCGAAGAGCGCGTATGCGGGACTACGGCTCAACCAACTGAGCCTTGCATCTCCATTTGAATCAGCCTGTTTAATTCGACTGCATACTCCAATGGCAACTCTTTGACGATCGGCTCGATAAATCCGTTGACAATCATGGCCTCCGCGTCGGCTTTTTTAAGGCCACGGCTCATCAGGTAAAAAAGCTGTTCATCACCCAATTTGGATACGGTAGCTTCATGTTCTATCTGAACATCATTTTGTCTTATATCCATAGTCGGATAAGTATCGGATCTTGAGGCATCATCAATCAGAAGCGCATCGCAGACAACTTTGGTTTTGGCGCCAATTGCACTTGGTAAAACCTGAATTAATCCCCTATAAGAAGTTCGTCCGCCGTTAGCAGAAACCGATTTGGACGTAATTTTGGAGGTAGTGTAGGGAGTAAAATGGACAGCTTTTCCTCCGGCGTCCTGATGCTGGTTTTTTCCGGCGTAGGCGATAGACAGTACTTCACCCCTGGCTCCTTTACCCATAAGGTATACACTGGGGTACTTCATCGTCAGTTTAGAGCCTAAATTACCGTCGATCCACTCTCCTACCCCTTCTTCCTCCACTCTCATCCTTTTGGTAACTAAATTATAAACATTGGTACTCCAGTTTTGAATAGTGGTATATCTTACCCGTGCTCCTTTTTTGACGTAAATTTCGACAACTGCCGAATGCAGGGAGTCGGTGGTATAAATTGGTGCCGTACATCCCTCGACATAATGGACAAAACTACCCTCATCGGCAATGATCAAAGTCCTTTCAAACTGTCCCATGTTGGCGGCATTGATACGAAAATAGGCTTGAAGCGGCAGTTCCACCCTGACCCCTTTTGGCACATAAATAAAGGATCCTCCTGACCAAACAGCGGTGTTTAAAGCTGAAAATTTATTGTCCTCCGGAGGTATATTTTTGCAGAAATATTCCCGCACGAGATCCGGGTACTGCGCCAGTCCTGAGTCCATATCAAGAAATACGACCCCTTTTTTCTGCAAAGTTTTTTGGATACTTTTGTAAACAACCTCTGATTCGTATTGGGCGCTGACCCCGCCTAAATATTTTTTTTCAGCTTCCGGAATCCCGATTCTGTCGTAGGTATTCTTAATTTCGGCAGGCAAATCCTCCCAGGTCTTGGCTTTTTTTTGGAGCGGTTTGATATAGTAGTAAAGATCATCAAATTTTATGCCTGACAGATCCCCTCCCCAAAGAGGAATTGGTTTGGAATAATAAATTTCCAGTGCGCTTAACCTTATTTCCCTCATCCAGTCGGGTTCGTTCTTATGCCAGGAAATTTCCTCCACTATTTTTTTATTAAGTCCTTTCCGGGATTTAAAGAAGTATTTTTCCGGCTTGTGGAAACCGTACTGGTAACCTGATATGTTCGACTGGAATGTTGTTTGAGACATAGCTTAAAAAATCCAAAGACAAAATCCAAATTTCAAATAAAGTTCAAAGTTCAAAATCCAAATATTAACTTATATTTGAACTTGAGGTTTTGGATTTGATTTGATATTTGGGCTTTGGATTTGAGACTTATTTATTGTCCACTTTTTATATCCGTTTTTCTCAACGATTTCTGCCAGTTTATATCCGCCTGATTTGACTATTTCACCATTTACCAAAATATGAACGAAGTCCGGTTTTACATATTTAAGAATCCTGAGATAATGGGTAATAATTAAAATTCCGGTCTTTTCTTTTTTTAATTTAGTTATCCCACGGGCCACGATTTTGAGAGCATCCACGTCCAGTCCGGTATCTATTTCATCGAAAACGGCGTATTTGGGGGATAAAATCCAAGCCTGCAGCATCTCCAGCTTTTTTTTCTCACCTCCGGAAAACTCCTCATTCAAACTTCTTCGTAAAAATTCCTGTGGAATCCCCAGTGCTTTTGCTTTTTTTACCAGTATTTCATTAAACTTCCAAACTGACAAAGCAGGATTATAAGTTTTCTTTTGTTCTTTGTTCTTTGTTCTTTGTTCTTTGTTTAATTGATATGCAGTTTTCAGTAAATTTGCCACGTTCACTCCCGGAATACTGATAGGATTTTGAAAAGCCAAAAAAAGCCCGGCTCTCGCCCTTTCATCCGGTTTCAAACCAATAATATTCTTTTTGTCAATTCTTAATTCTAAATTCTTAATTCTTAATTCATAACTGGGGTTTCCCATCAAAACTCCCGCCAGTGTGGATTTGCCGCTGCCGTTGGGACCCATCAGAGCATGGATTTTACCTTTTTTTATTTCCAGATTTATAGAGTTCAGTATTACTCTGGTTCCTAAATTGGCTGATAAATTTTTGATGATTAAGGACATAAAGCGGATATAAAATATGAATAATTATTAAATCGTAGTGTATCAGAATGACAACTTGTGTCAAGAAAGCAAGTCTTGATATTATAGAAACTCATTTATATAATTAGGCCGCATCTGTTAATAACATTATCTTTATTTCAGATAAAGATGCGGCACAAAGAACCGTAATCCCGATGTACATCGGGAACGAGCTCTTAGAACTTATACTTCTATGTATTATTTTAATTTATTTTTGGACTTTTTTCTGCATTTGGATAAAAATCTCCAGCAGGTAATCCTCACCTACGGCACAGCCACGTATTTACTGTTATTTATCATAATTTTTATGGAAACAGGTTTTGTCGTAACTCCCTTTTTACCCGGAGATTCCCTGCTTTTTGTCGCCGGTGCTTTGGCCAGCCAAGGAATTATCAACGCCGGTTTTCTTTTTATAATTTTGACACTCGCCGCCATCATGGGCGATACCGTCAACTACTGGATCGGCAGTATGGTGGGGAAAAAAGTATTTCACGAAAAAAGCCGTTTTTTCAAGAAAGAATACCTTATGAAAACCGAAAAATTTTACGAAAAATATGGAGGAAAAACTATCATTCTGGCCCGTTTTATGCCGATCATCCGGACCTTTGCCCCGTTTGTCGCCGGAATAGGAAAAATGAATTATAAATGGTTTATTACCTACAATATAACCGGAGGAATTTTATGGGTCGGGCTGTTTCTTTTTGGAGGATACTTTTTCGGCAATATTCCCCTCATTAAGAATAATTTTGAAGTCTCAATTTTTGTCATTATATTTGTCTCCATCCTTCCCGGAATTATCGAATACATTAAACACAAACGTCACAAAAAGGGAGATTTAGAGGAAGCAATTCTCCCGCCGTAACTTTATATAGGCAAAGATAAGGAAACGTTGTTGTTATCGGAAAAAGTTTTATTGAGAGAAACCGGAATTTCGCGTTCTCCTTTACTCGTTTGGATATAGAGCCTTTTATTTTTTTTGCCGTATTCATAAAGATTTTTGGTTATCTTCACATCATCCAGACAATAATTTATCAGTTTCTCCCACTCATTATTTCTGAAGTACTCTATTGCCATTAATCCGTGACCTGATTTTTTTGTATTGAGAGTCGCCCGGGCAAGATCATCAAGAGCCACTCTGTAACCTAAAACACTTTGCACTTCATCCATCAGGTCAAGCGAATGAAATTGAAATATATCTCCTATGTAGTAGGAAGACAAGACAGGCAGGTCAAATTTATTGCTGTTATATCCTATTAAAAATGAAGCGTGCTCGAAGATTTTGAAAAGCTTTGAAAGTTCGTTCTCTTTAATCGCCTGGTATTGGCCTGTTGCGTAATCAAAAATGCCAACAACTGATATTTTGAGTTTTTTCGGGTCATGACCGACCTCGGCGAAGGTAAATTGCGTTTCTACATCAAAGACAACCGGATAATTCATATTTTGGAAAGATTAATTTTTTCATAGGAAGTGAAAAATACCCCGAGCAGTACAAAAATGCTTCCAATAATGAAATAATAAGTCAACTTTTCACCCAAAATTAAAATTGCTAAAAATGCCGTTGTAACCGGCTGGATATATGAAGTCAAACTAACTTTCAGCGGAGAACTATGCTTTACTGCGTATTGATATAATAAATATGTTAAAAACGTTCCAGCGAAACCGATATAAAAAATAGTAAAGAATTGCCCTTTGTTTAAAATTAAACTGCTGTGAGTTAAGGATTGGTTTACAAAAAAAATGACGGTAGAAATGATAAAAGAAACAAGAATTGAAGTACTGCCGAGTTCTATCGGGTTAAAATATTTGGATATTTTCTTGGAAGTAAGCAAATAAAATGTCCATCCCAACATAGCAATTGATATCAATATGTTTCCATATAAAGTGCCTGTAATTGTTGCACCCTTTTCAATTGCAGAAAGAAAACCTATAAGCAATAGACCAAGAAAACCTATTATTATTCCTGTGATTTTTATCGGGGTCTGCTTTTCTTTCAAAATTAACCTTCCGTATGTAAAAATTAGAATTGGCATTGCCGCGTAAACAATTTGGCTAGCTGAAGCCGTAGTATATTTTATTCCCAAAATAAAAAAAGTCAGATTTGTAGTTGATCCGAGTGATATTAAAAGTAATTTTAAAAAATGTGGTTTTTTCCAGGTATGATTAAATATAAAAAATGGTAAGAAAAAAATTGATGCAATAAGTAATCTTAAAAACAAAACGGTAACAGGATCTATATCAAATACAATTTGTCTAGATATGACAACCATATATGACCATAATAATACCGTTCCTAAAAGCGCAAATGTCGCTTTTGTAGAATTTTTCATATTTTAATATCTATTTTTTCCAGTGCAATTTTCAACCATGGGGTAAAAATTCGAGGGCAATTCAGAATTTCTTTTTTTAGATCATAGATCTTAATTTTTCTTATGTTTTCAATTTCGACCGGATTAAACTCGACTAATTGATTGCTTTTACCGATGAGAACATGACAATATTCGTTTTCACAATTGCCGTTGAATTTTTTAAGGTAATAAAAAGCTCCTTTATCCTCAAACTCCACATCTATTCCCATCTCTTCCCTGCCTCGTTTTTTGGCAGATTCGACGGCCGTCTGTTTTGGCAAAACATGACTAACCACTGATGCGTCCCAGCATCCGCTCCATAATGATTTGCTGTCACTTCTTTTGGCCAAGATAATATTTTCATCACTATCAATGATAAAAGCCATAAAAGCCAGATGTGTTTTGCCTGTTCCCCTATGACAAACCTCACGGGTTGCAGTACCAACAGGATTTCCTTTTTGGTCACAGGTAATAAGAAGCTGCTGTTTCTGTTCACCGGATAAATTATGAAATTTATTTTTCCTCATAGTTTAATGTAATATAAATCTCTCTATCGCCTCTGCTACCCCGTCTTTATCATACGGCGAAACAATATAATCAGCGATTTTTTTCACCTCCGGCACCGCATTACCCATGGCAATTTTCAATCCGCACCTGGATAAAAAATCCAGATCATTATAACTGTCGCCGATGCCGATAATTTCATCCAGTTTCAGGTGTAAAAACGAAGCAACAAATTCCAACCCGATCTCCTTTTTGGCTTTTAGGTGGGTTATATGTATAGATTCGGCAATCGGATTATGTTTGGATATGCTTTTAGTTACGCTTATCTGGGAATTTTTGATGAGGATTTGATATATTTTTTCCGCCTTATCAGGCGCCACGTGTAAAATCATTATTTTGGATACTTTATCAATAATGTGTTTTTTATTTATCTCGTAAACCGATCTTTGAGAATCATTCACAAAATATATGATATCATTAAAATCCTGGAGAGTTTCCATCACATCCCTAAACAGATTTTCAGCCAGGTAAAACTCTCTAAGGTATTTCTTATTCAGACAATCGTAAATTTTTGCTCCGTTATCCAAAATGATCGGAGAATCAATTTTCAACGGTTCAAGTAATCCGTCTACCCAATCAAGAGATCTTCCGGTTGCCAGACCAAAGTGTATTCCTTTTTTATGAAGACTGCCAACAGCTTTTTGCAGTTTAAGACTGACCTTTAAAATTGGAACAGAGCCGGGTTCGATTAAAGTCCCGTCTACATCGGCAATTACGGCTTTGTATTTCATAATACCTCCTGTAAAATTTTCTCCATTTCCTTAAGATCCGTACAATAGTCAAATAAATTACGGATACTTTTGTGCACCAGACCTTCCTTTTCCATCAGACTGATTAATTTCAAAAATTCATTGAAATAACTTCCGATGATAATTAAAGGGGTACTCATCTTTATTTCACCTTTTCTTTTTAAAGACAATACCTCAAAAATTTCATAAAAAGTACCTATGCCTCCGGGCAAAGCTAAAAAAGCATCAGCAAGAGATATAAGTTTGGCCTGCCTAGGTTTGAGACGGCGATAAAAAAAAGTTCTAGTCACAAAGGGAGATTGCACTTTTCCCTCCTGATGAAGGCGCACTCCGATCGTCTTACCACCGTTTTCATACGCTCCTTTTAAAACCTGATTCATCAGACCCGGACCACCTCCTGTTACTGCAGTAAATCCAGATTGAGCTAATATTTTTCCAGTCTCGTAAGACAGCGAATAATAAAATTCTTCTTTATCCTGTCGACACCCGTTACCGGCAAAAACAACTATATTTTTGTTCATAGGTAAAAATATATTATACAAGTTGAAGACTTAATTAAGATATTTCTCCTGCCAATTGATAAACTTTATATCGAGGCGGAGGCTCCAGAGATTTCTTAAAAATTCTATTATTGTGTGTATCCCAACGGTAGATTTTCCTCCCACTCTCACCAGATTCGTCATGGCAATCTCTTTAAATTTCCATCCCAAAAGATGGGCTTTCACCGCAAACTCCGTATCAATAAATGAATCAGTAAAGGATAATTCCAGCTGTTTCAGTTTATCTGTTTTTATTATTCTGGGGCTGCCGTTAATATCTGAAACATCGATCGGATACAAAAAGCGTGTCAGTAAATTAAAGGCTTTGGAGCGGACAAGCCGTATAATGCTTTCCCGGTTTTTACGCCTTATTTTCACGACGTCCGCCTTACCTGTTTTTGCTTCCTGCCAGAGGGGAATAAGAATTTTAGAATCTATTTGTCCGTCAGAAGGCATGTAACATATGAAATCTCCGCGGGCAATTTTTATTCCGGCAATTATTGCACTGCCATATCCCTGTTTAGTTCTTGTTGCGACTATTCTTTTGTCTTTTTCTGCTAGTAAATTTATTACCTCCCAGGTCCGATCGGTTGATTCATTTTCCACTAGAATTATTTCAAAAGAAATATTTATCAATTCAAGTACTTTCATAATATCCTCAACCACCGGAGTAATAATATTTTCCTCATTTAAAACAGGAAGGATAAGCGACAGGTCAGGCATATAATTATAATTTATACATTGATTAATTTAATAATATTCCGACTGATTTTTTCAGGTGTCAGATTATATTTTTTCCTTAAAAACTCCTGGCTGCCGGCCTTTGCGATAAATATATCCGGAATACCAAAACGGTGGAAATATAAAATTTTCTTTATCGGGTTTTCGGCAATCACCTCCGCTACCGCGCTCCCCAAACCGCCGATTATCGAATGCTCTTCAAGTGTGAAGATAAATTCATGTCTTTGCACCAGTTGTAAAACTAATTTTTTGTCCAATGGTTTGACGGTAGGCATGTCAATCACCGTAAGATTTATTCCGTATCCTTCAAGTTTTGTTGAAGAGAGTAGAGCGTTATGAACCAAATTTCCCGTCGCAATAATTGCGGCTTTTTTTCCATTCCGAAGAACTATGCCTTTTCCAATTTTAAATTTTGAGGTTTTTTTATAAATCACTGGCTCTCCTCTTTTTCCAAGACGCAGATAAACCGGTCCCTTATGAATAATCATTTGTTCTGTCACCATCTCAGCCTGTACAGGATCCGAAGGGCAAATAATTGTCATATTAGGAAGACATCTCATGATCGCAATATCTTCGAGAGCATGATGCGTAGATCCTGCATGACCGTATGACAAACCGCCGCCGGTTCCTACAATTTTCACATTCGCATTATGAACACAAATATCAGTACGAATTTGCTCGAATCCTCTCATGGTGGCAAAAGTTGCAATACTATAAACCACCGGAATAAAACCCTGCATAGACAAACCGCAGGCCACTCCCATCATATTGGCCTCCGCCACCCCCATATTAATAAATCTATGCGGATGTGTTTTAAGAAAATCTTCAAAAACCGTATAACCCAAATCACCGGTCAGAAGAATCAGATTTTTATTTTGTTTGGCAAGTCTTGTCAGTGTTTTGCTGAAAGCATTTCTCATTTTACCTCCTTTAGCGCCTTTTCTAAATCCTCCTCATCAGGATTTTTATAATGCCAGTCGATCACATGCTCCATAAAAGATACACCTTTCCCCCGGATAGTATGGCAGATAAAAATAGTCGGACAGATATTGGCATTGTTATTCATCCAGGCCAAAATAATAGCATCTGTATCGTGTCCGTCAACTTCCACGGTATTCCAACCAAAGGCCTGCCATTTTTGAGCTAAAGGTTCAAGATTTAAAACATCTTCGGTCGTCCCCAGAGCCTGTACTTTATTGTAATCGAGATACAGAAAGAGGTTATTTAATTTGTGGTGTCCGGCAAAAAGGGCTGCTTCCCAAACCTCCCCTTCATCGCATTCAGCATCTGACATGAGAACAAATATATTTGACTTATGTTTTTTTAATTTTCCTCCCATTGCTAAACCGGCTCCGATGGATAAACCATGACCCAAGGAACCGGTCGAAACCTCGATTGCTTCTACGTGGTGTTTGGGATGTTCCTCAAAAATGCTGTTATCACAGCAATAATCAGCCAGATTTTTTTCCGTCAATAATCCTTTTTCATGTAAAACTGCGTAAAGAGCAGGTGCAGCATGACCCTTGCTAAGGACAAATCTGTCACGTTTCTCGTCTTTAATAGTTTTCTTATCTATTTTCATAATTCCAAAATATAAGGCTACCAATATTTCCACAATCGAAAAAGCAGAACCTACATGTCCAACATTCGCCGTATGGGAAATTTTGACAATTTTCCGGCGGACCTCTTTGGCAAGTTTTATATATTTCTCATCGGTTTTCATAGAGAATCAGATTATTCTGAAACCAGGTGATGGTTTCAGCAATGCCTAATGGCAAATCTCTTTTCGGCTGCCATCCGACTAACTTTTTAACTAAATTAATATCAGCCAGCCAAAATTTGGCATCCCATAAACGATTAGGGTATTTACCCCAGAGAAGTTGGCTGCGGCTTTTGGTCAATTGGTGAATAATCTTCACTATTTCGCGGGTTGAGAATTGTTTTCCTGAACCGATATTAACTATTTGTCCGGAAGTTTTCCCGGGATTTTCTGCTAATTTCAAAAAACAATCCAGAAAATCTTCGATATAAATAAAATCCCGTTTCTCTTTTCCATCGGTTAACTCAATATCAATATTTTTAAGACATTTCATAATCACTGTTGGTACCAGTCTGGTCGGCTCCTCAAACGGTCCATAAACCGAGAAAGGCCGGACAATCACAATCGGCATCTTAAAGCTTCTGGCATATACCAGCGCCAGTTGGGTTGTGGCGGCTTTAGTGGCGGCGTAAAAACTGGCCGGCTTCAAAGCATCATCCTCTTTCATCGGTTTATTTTTATAACCATACTCCGAAGAACTTCCTGTAAGTATAAAAGCTTTTAAATTAATTTCTTTGGCTGTTTCCAAAAGAACTGAAGAAAATATGATGTTAGTCTTTATCATTTTACTGACATCTTGCTGGAAAGGATAACCACCGTAGGCTGCCAGGTGATAAATATAATCAGGATTTATTTTTTTTATGGTTTTTTTTATAGATATTTGGTTTTCAGTGTCCTGTGGATGCAAATTTAATTTTGATAAGATTCCCTTAAGCCGCCAAAAATCCGATTCTTCTCTGCTTAGTATATGTACTTCCTTATTTTCAGAAAGCAGTCGTCTGACAAGATTTGCTCCGATAAATCCCGACGCACCGGTTACCAAATGTTTTTGTTTCATTAATTTATTATTTTTATAACACCAAAATTTAAGAGGCAGACACAGCGAAGCAGGATGTAATTTTCGCAGATCGCATACGGGACTCTTGAACCATCGCGATGAACAATATGAAATAATAAGATCCTGAAATCACCGCCATCAGGCGGGATCCTCGCTGAGGCGGGACAAGATCAGGATGACAACGCAGGTTCGAAATCATCTTCTGTTGCGAACAAGAAAATTATATCTGCGAGCAATAATGTTACACATACTCTTGAATCGTCAACAATTTCCTTTATACTTCTTCTTATGAGAATTATACAATGTGCAATCTGCGAAACCAATAAATACTCAGAAATTTTATTTCCGGAAACGACCGACTTTTCCAAAATTGATAAGGATATTTTTTCCGCCCGCAGAATTCCTGACCGCGTCCATTACCGGTTACTGCGTTGTGAGAAATGCGGATTAATCTTCTCATCTCCTATTCTATCCGAAAAAGCCATCAGAAAGCTTTACCGTGAAAGCCGGCTTACCTACGAACAGGAAATAGTTAGCCTTAAAGAAACATATGGCAGTTATCTGAAAAAAACGCTTCAACACAGTGTAAAAAATCCCAAACTTCTGGAAATCGGCGGAGGAAACGGATTTTTTCTGGAAAAAGCCAAGGAAATGGGTCTCACGAAAGTCTATGGCGTCGAACCAAGTCAAGACGGCGTAAATCAGGCAAGAAGTGATATCAAAAAAAATATGATTGTGGATTTTTTTCCTTCCCAAAAAATAAAAAAGTCGTCTTTTGACATCATCTGTATTTTCCAGACTCTTGATCATATCATCGATCCCAACTCTTTTTTAGAGGAGTGTCGGAAGGCTCTGCGGAAGAATGGTTTGGTTTTGTGCATCCATCATAATACTGATGGGCTTTCCGTAAAACTCTTGAGGGAAAAATCACCTATTTTTGATATTGAGCATATTTTTCTTTTTAATAAAGACAACTTATCTAAGATTTTTACCAGAAACGGATTTAAAACTGTCGAAGTATTTGACGTCAAAAATACCTTTCCCCTGCGTTACTGGATCCGCATGTTTCCGCTTCCTTTAAAGATTAAAACTAATCTCATTAATCTTCTAAAATTTATCCGGCTTGATAATATTCCCATCACTCTTTCCGCCGGCAACATCGGCATCATCGCCAGAAAATAACTATTTTTGCCTTAAATTTGGTACAATATAGGTCGTCATTTGGGAGATCGTATAACGGTAGTACAACGGACTCTGAATCCGTTTATCTTGGTTCGAATCCAAGTCTCCCAGCCAGTAAGAAGAAGAAAGAGGTCGGGAGGTAGCGCTTTCCGCGCCCGCCTCCGCGGAAAGCGCGTCAAATCCGCCTTTTTTGAAACTTGCGGACAGTCGCCGATCCTTTAAAAAGAAGTTCGAGCCGACAGTTTTTGCCATGATCGATAAATCATGGCAACTATTTTTTGCGCGCGCGATTTTGTGCGCTGAAAGCGCACTATTTATGAATTCCTGAAAAGGTTCGAGCCATTCAACACCGTTTTGAGAAATTTCCGTGATTTTGGAGTTAAGAAGTGATTTCGTTTCCACCAATTCATTCTTTTTCTTTTGGTAATCTTCGGGGCTAATAATTTTGTCTAAATATCCCTCAAGCAAACGGTCTGTTTTTTCCTCTGTTTCTTTGAGTTGGAATTGATAAGTTGAGACTATCCCTGCCGATTTTTCTTTCTCCTGCTTTGCATCTCTATTCGCCCATTCAAGAAACTTTTTGGCGGTGTGCGGCGGCAAAGATGCTCGCAAAATAATTTCCTTTAATTGTTTCTCAATTTCCGTTTTATCAATATATTTTTGCGAGCATTCACCCATTTTCTTGGAGCAACGGTAGTAGATATACTCAACTTTTCTATTTGTCCGCTTGTAATACTTGGTATGTTTTTCAGCGGTAATTGCGCCGCCGCATTCGCCGCACTTTACAAGTCCCAGAAAATCGAAAAGATGTTTGTTGTTTTTAACTTTTCTGCTCTTGAGTTTCACAACTTCTTGGCATTTATCAAAAAGTTTCTTGGAAATTAAAGGCGGATGACTTCCTTCGTACAGTTCGCCGCAAAATTTCATTACTCCGTAATAAAAGGGGTCGGTGAAAATTCTTTTGACTTTATCCAAATGAAGTTCGTGACCAGACTTATTGAAAATTTTGTTTTGGTTGAAAAATTTGCGGATATCAGCATATCCGTAGCCGCCGGTAGCAAAAAGCTGGAAAGCTTTTTGCACATACTTGGCTCGTTTTTTATCAACCTCAATTTTCTTGTTGATGTTTAAGTAGCCAAACTGCGCCTGATTCGGCCATTCACCGCGGCGGAGTTTTTGTCGGTTTCCTCTTTTTACATTTTCTGAAAGATTATCAACATAATACTTAGACTGATTAAAGGCCATCCCTAACATAAACTTGCCTTGCGGTGTATTTTCAAACCAAAAAGAAGGAAATTTAAGATCAAGCAATTTTCCGGTATCCAATAAATAGATAATCTTTCCGCCATCAACAGAATTTCTTGCAAGTCTGTCTGGATGCCATGAGATAATACCGGCAGCTCCGCCGTTTTCTATCTTTTCCAAAACCTCCGCAAATTTTTGTCTTCCTGGCTCTTTGGCAGTTCTACTCTCAGTAATGAAAGAAACTATTTTTAAATTCTCCTTTACGGCGAATTCCTCAAGTTCTGCAACTTGTGCTTCAATAGACAAAATTTGTCTATCCGGTTCGTCTGTAGATTTTCTGCAATAGGCAATATATTTAATCATGTTTTTATTTTATCTTCTAAAAGTTCTTTAAACGAACGACAGTGAGCGGG
>MFJN01000027.1:0-7349 GCA_001779235.1 Candidatus Gottesmanbacteria bacterium RIFCSPHIGHO2_02_FULL_40_13
TAAATTAACCGCCGCCATTTCCAATTGCGGTTATTCGACCGGACCGGCCGATTCTTATGTTTCGACTCATTTTGTCATAGATGCTTATAATTTAGCCGGTATTCCCGGACTTAATAAAACTGATCCTGCCCATGTCAGCCCGTCCGGTTTATACAATTGGTGGCAGAGCCCTCCCGCCGGTTACCTCTTTGTACCTTATAGTACAGCCGCAGTCCAGGAATATGCTGCCGGACAGCGCGATTTAACAGGCTGCGTCATGTTTCTGACCACATCCTCAAGCTATCATATCGGCATCGTCAATAAATTGGAGCTTTATACAGCCCAGGGGGACGGCGTCATCTCTATCCTTCAAGCAGGCACACGCATGTATATAGACCGCTTTCCGGTAGCCAACTGGAATATCAGCAACTCATCGACCAATATGACTTATACTTCCGGTGTTGCCGGATTCGGCTGTCACCAATAAAAAAAATGGATCTGAATAAATTTCATCTTTTATTAAACAAAAAAATTCTCATTTTGGGATCAAGTATTATTGTCATAATTCTTCTGATTATAATCTTTACTCCAAACAAAAAGCCTCAAAATATCAAATCTGATCCCGCCCAACCGGTGACGACTTATGTCGCCTTACAGCCTCTTTCACCTACGCCCACCAATTCAGCGGAACTCGAGCAAGCAATCGAGGAGGCTAAACAATCAGCCCGGGAATATGACGACTGGCAGGCTAACCTCCGACTGACTTATCCCTGGCTGAGAAAACTGCCTGTGGCTGACACTAAATACTATGTCTATTTTGATCTTAAAGAGGAAAAATTCCTCGGCTCTATCTATCCGGCTCGCGGTGATAACGTGGCCATTATCAAAACCGAGGCTCTGCGTGTTTTAAAAGAGGTCAAGGAAATCCCCGTCGATGACTACCAATTCACCTGGACCGTCAAGTAATTACTATATTCTTACCGATCCGGGATCGGCATGAAGCTTAGGATCCGGGATTTTTTGCATCAGTGAGCACAATAACATCAGAAATTGAATATAGAAGTGAGGCCGGAAAAATATTTAAATCCTCTTCTGATTCCTGTTTCAATTTCAATAATACTTGACTTTTGGTTTTACTTGCCAGGCAAACCACTGCAAAATTGCACTGTTGAAGTGCTTTCGGAGTAAGTGTAATCCTTTGGGGAAACCTGCCTTTGTTCTCAAAACCGGCAACCATTCTTTGCCTGTCCCATAATTCCCGGTAACCGGGCAATAGTCCGGCCGTATGCCCGTCCTCCCCGATGCCTAAAACAGCGATATGGAAATCAGTATTTTTATACAGTTTAGAAATAGTCTGATCATATTTTTGCGCGGACTCCTCCACTGTTCCTTTTTGATCTATAGCATAAAAAACTAATCCGCTCCTTGCGATTAAATAGGCGTTAATATCTTCTTTTTTCTCGGGCTGAAAACGCTCATCGGCTTGTGCAATTGACAAAAAATGAGGTTTGAACGAAATGTTTTTCAGTTTTTCAGCCAAGAGCGGATAGATATTAACGGCAGAACCTGCGGAAAGAAGAAGCAGGGTTTTTTGGGAGTTAGAATTTACAGCCTCGATTTTTTCCGAAATTATGTCAGCCGCTTTGTACCAAATTGAATCCCTGCCTGTGTTAATAATCTTAATCATTTTTTCCTGAATCCGGATTCTCCAAAAGCCTCAATAGTTCCTCCTTTTTAGTCAAAGTCGTCTTGACCGCCACTACTCCTTTTTCCGGTTGGCCGTACAAAACCAGCGATCCAAGCGGAGATAAAAGAATGGCTGGTAGGGATGCCAGATCTTCTTCCCCGGCGACCTCAATTGCCCTTAATTTGCCGTCCATGAGTGACTCTTTGAGATTCCTTTTTATAACTTTGACTAATTCGTCAGTGATATGACCGGCAGGATTTGGGACCTTGCTATGGGCAGATATTTTTCCGAAGGCCAAATCAGCTAATTTCTGATGCTTTTTAATTCTCTTTACGTGAAAATCCACAATTGCCAACTGGTATTTAAAGCCCAATTTATTCATCATGTAGACTACTTCGTCGCCGACAGCCGTTATCATGACCGGCTTTATTTTATCTATCTGCTCCCTGAGTTTTCTTCCGATTTTCAGGATTTTATCCTCGGGATTTTTTATCAGGATTCCTATGGGAGGTTTCAGCTTTAGCCGCAGGTTTTGCGGCATCTTCCTGCCGAAGATATGCAAATCAGCCAATACTTTTCCGTAACGGTTGATCTCGCCGATTCTGATTCTGCTGGATGAAATAGCTATACCGTCCTCGGCCATGACTAAATCCATTGTTTCCAACTTTAATTGAAGCAGTCCTGATTTCCGCCTTTTTTGGTTTACTTTTTTTCCCCCAGGCCAGGAATCGGCAGTTACCAAAAGAGCTTCTATTTCATTTTCTTTGTCCGCCGGTCCGTAAACATCATCGATTTTTACAATCTCAACCCGCGGATGGAAATTTTCCCCTTTTAAAAAGCGCGTCAACTCTCGTTGCCTATCTATATAATTCTTAATTTGAATTTTGCCTGCCTGCCGGTCAGGCAGGAATTTTTCCCTGACGTACTTATCCGACGTTAAACCTATAATCACTTTCTGGGCTAGATTGAACGCCTGAGATATAAAAATCTGATGACCAACATGCAGACGGTCAAAGGTACCGGCAATAGCGAGACAACTGTATTTCATCAATATTCACCCGAATAGAGCTTTTCATACAGGGCGATGTATTCCATAGCGCTTTTCTTCCAGGAAAAATCAGCGGTTAGGGCCGCCATGACCATCACGTCATAGGTTTTTCTGTCGTTTAAAAGTAAATTTACGGCTTTGTTATAAGTATGAAGTAAAGTTTCGGAGGAATAGCTGTCAAACAGGAAACCGTTATGGTTGTTTTTGATGGAATCGATAAGTCCTCCTGTCCGGTGTGCTATCGGAATAGTCCCGAAAAACATGGCCAGCATCTGGATCAGGCCGCATGGTTCAAATTTGGAGGGGATTAAAATAAAATCCGAAGACTCGTATATTTCATGGGCGAGTTCCTCATTAAAAGTAAAATTACAGGAAATATTTTTCGGATAAAATGAGTTAAACCAGGCGAATCTCTCTTCCCACTCCACGTTCCCGGATCCTAATATGACAAACTGATGGTTTTCCAGATCAAGTTTTCTGATCATCCGGTGAAGGATTTCCAGTCCTTTCTGGTAGGGGTCAAACCTGCCGACGAAACAGGAAAGGGGTATGTCATCACGGATTTCAAATCCCAACTTTTTCTGAAGTTTCTTCTTGTTTTCCCGCTTTTTCTCAAGGTAAAAAGAAAGATCAGTGGCAATTTTATCCGGATTGTCCACTCTTTTTTTCACAAACTCGCATATTCTTCTTTTGCCATGGTGCATATACCTCGAGATATTTATGCCGTTTAAAATTCCGAAAACCCGTCCCTCTTTCCCCCTCAACACTTCATCCAGGCCCGATCCGTATTCCTCAGTCATAATCTCCCTGGCGTAAGTAGGCGAAACAGTGGTGACTACATCCGCGTAAATAATCGCCTCCATGAGCATATTTAGCTGTTTGGAAGCGTGTTCCCAGGCCAGAAAATTGCCTTTGTTTTCATTAATACCCATCTTTTCCAAGATATCTTTGTTTACCCTCCCCTGGTGGGCTAAATTATGGATCGTCACCATAGTTTTTATCTTCAGTTTCTCTTCTTTGACAATCAAAGGGATCAGGCTGGTATGAACGTCATTGCAGTGAATGATATCCGGGTAAAAAGGAAAGATGTTTTTTTTCACTCCCTCAATAATCGCTTTATTGAAGAAAGGCCAGGTATTCATATGCTCGACCACATCCAAATATTTTTTATTCTTCAGGAAAAAAACCGGAAAGTTGTTAAGTGGATGGCTGACTTTTATAACCTCAATGGTTTCCTCTTGGCCGTCATATTTTATGCTGAAACTGCCCGCTTTTTCTTTTTTGACATTATCAAATCTGACGGCCTTATAGAGCGGGATGACGAGTGCGATGTCCACACCCATTCTGATTAAATCCGCCGGCAGGGCCCGGGCCACATCGCCTAAGCCTCCGACCTTAAAAAACGGCGGCAATTCCCATACGGCAAATAACACTTTCATAAAAAATTTTTGCACACCCCCCGGGTGTTTTTGCACACCCCCCGGGTGTGCTAGCTTGACACCTCCGGTATTAACATTTTATAAACTTTCTCATATCCTTCAACCATCGCTTCTTTGGAGAATTTATCGGAAACCAGGGTACGGCAATCCCCTCTTTGTATCCTGTCTATTTCCCTGACCGCATGGATCATGCCCTCGATACCGCTGCCCCGTTCCACGACGAAACCTGTCTTGTTGTTTTCAATAACTTCCGCAACTGATCCTATGTTATAAGCCACCACAGGAGTGCCGCAGGCCATCGACTCAATCATAACAAGACCAAATGGTTCATGCCAGCTTATTGGAAACAAAGTACAGTAGGCATTGCCGTAAAGATCATCCAGGGTTTTTTGGCTAAGCTCTCCTATGAAAGTAATTTTTTTGCCGTCAATTTGTGGTTTAATTTCCCTGTTAAAATAAGGTTGGTCCAGAGGATCGATAGCCGCAGCGATTATCAAAGGCTTGCCTAATTTATTGGCAACTTCAATGGCTTGCCCCGGTCCCTTTTTTTCGGTAATCCTGCCCACCCACAGGAGATACTCTCCCCTGGGTTTTTCATTATAAGTGTATTCGCCAAGGTCCAGACCATTATAAACCGTCCCCACAAATTTAAGATCCGGTAAACCTTTTCTTTGATTGTTGGATATGGATATAAAAGGCTGTTTTTTAAATGCCATAAGCACTTGCCTTTTCTCCTCAGGCACCTCACCCGGGTAAAAAGAGCCGTGCATGGTATGGACGACCGGCGTTTTAACATATTCGGAAAAAAACATCGGCATGTATTGGGCATGGTTATGGATAAGATCAAACTCCCCAGCCCTGAGGAAACATTCGCGGAAATGAAGCATTGGCATTAAAGGATTGCTTTTGGAAAGTCCACTGTTGCCCAGTTCTTCAGGAAAAATACTGATAAGTTTTGCCCGTGTCTGGCTGTCACCGCTAGCAAACAGGGTGACGTCATGGCCTAAATCCACCAATCCTTCGGCCAGAAGGGAAACGATTTTCTCCGTCCCGCCGTAAGCTTTCGGAGGCACGGATAAATAAGGCGGAGCTAAAAGAGCAATTTTCAACTTGAAATTAAGTATATAGAAAAAAGAGAAAACTATAAAGACTTATCAACCTTGTCAACCTGGGAGATTGCTTAGATTCGCAACCTGTGGAAACCTGATAAATTTTCATTTTTTTTCTTTATCGGGAATATGGACGAATGATTCAACCAGTGGAAAATTATATTTATCTCCGGGAATTGAGCCGTCTGTTAGGGTAAAAAGCGGAAACTCTAATGATAATCGAGCATTACGATTATATAAAAGTCCTGATCTTACCCCTTTCCCTCTCCGTTTTCCCTCATAAAAATAATAAGGGTGACCGGTTCCCCCATGAATAATTCTCCTGTCAGTTATAACAGCACCGATACCTTCAGCTGTTATTTCCCTTGGCTCTCCGGTAAATTCTCGGAATATTACTTTGATGGTCATATCCGCTATCTGAAATCATCCATCTTCCACCTGGTCCATCCTACACCTGGGAGGTGGTTTACCCTTTACACCTCTAGGAAAGCACGGAGTCAGATGGTCTGACATTGCAGAAGTTGCCGCCGAGTTCCAATTCCTGCCGGTCAAATTTATGCGGAATCCGGCCGGATACATTTATCTCTCTTATGATTTGGTAATTGGATGGAGGCGGATCAACCTGTTTGACCATTTCCAGATACTCCTCATATTCCGTATCTGTATTCAAAAGGTTGAACCTTTTGACATAGCGTAAAGTCGCGCTCCTGACCGGTCCCGGGACCATAGGCTGTGCGGAATGGGCCGGCAGTACGTAAAAATTATCGTTCAATCCATAGAGGATATTTTTCACGGAATTAAAAAGGTCTTTTCCATGACGGTGACCGTTTGAATCAGATAAATCTGCTCTGCCGAAGGTGTCCACAAAAAGGGTATCCCCTGTAAATACATACTGCTCGATAACCAAAGACACTCCCTCGGGTGTATGGCCCGGTGTTTCCAAAATATCTATTTTCCTGGTGAAAAGCTTGGGCAGCTTTTTTTCTATGGATGAAGCTTTAAATTTGACCCGGCTTTTTTGCGGTATCAAATACGGTATGCCCCACTTTTTAGCCAGCCGTCTTCCTCCGGATATATGATCAGCATGGATATGGGTATCTACAACCGCCTGAACCTTGTATTTATTTTTTTTAATAAAAGAAGCAAAAACCTCAATGTCCAAAGTCGGATCAATAAGAAGGCTTTGTCCGCTTTTCCTGTCGCTGAAAAGATAAGTCAGGCAACCTTTTCCCAGCCTCTTAAATTGAAAGACGGACAAATCCTGTATATTATCCTCGTCAATCTCGACAATATCATAGATAAAATTCCAGGCTTTCAAGCCGCCTTCCAGCGAAAAAGCCTCATAACCTTTATTTTGTAAGTATTTGGCGGCCTTGACAGAATCGTTCCCCCGGTTGCAAACTACGGCAATTTTTTCTTTTTTGGAGATTTCCCTATATTTCTTCCAAATCTTGTCAAAAGGCAGATTGATACTGCCGAATAGGTTCCAGCGGGAAAACTCATCAGCATTGCGGATATCCAGAAGCAGCAGAGGTTCCCTTTTTTGAAGATTGCTAAAAAGCTGCTGGGGTGTGATCGTCAAAGCCACTTTCGACCCTGATTATATCATTTCTATGGTTAAAAATCACCTTCCCCGGATTTTCGGTTTGTTTATTTCAGCCTGGATCAGCTATAATACGGAGCCTTATGGCTTGTCGGAAGGCTCATAATCCGTATGGAAAAAAGTCCATATTTCCACCTGGGAGGTGGATTAGCTACGACACCTAGGGGAAATTTCAGAAGGGGTTTAAAACTTCGATATCTTTTATTTCCTCAAAATCCATGTCATCGGTAATTATCGTCTTTATGCCGTAAGCTTTCATGTAAGCCACCAAAAACAGATCATAAACATACAACTTCGGATCCTTCTCCATCATAGATAAAAATATTGAAATTGTTTTATCATTCGGGTATAGCATTGTCAGCTTCGGATTAGAAGACAAAATTTTCAAATCGGCAACGACATCGCTTTTAGGATATTTATACAGTCTGGTTAAAACTGCCGAATATTCAAGCAAGTTCTGTATAGTAATGTATCCTTTAAATTT
>MFJN01000027.1:7368-9788 GCA_001779235.1 Candidatus Gottesmanbacteria bacterium RIFCSPHIGHO2_02_FULL_40_13
ATTGGTGTCAAGAAGATATTTTTTTCCTGAGGTAATCGTCATATATATCCTCTCTCCTTATCTTTTTTATGCCGATACTCCGTTTACCTAAAAGATTTAAAAGTCTGTTGTCTTTTTTGGGGGATTTTTTTCTCTGAACGACTTCCTTAAGCCCTTCCTGAATAAGACCCGACACACTCGTCTGCCTCTCGATCGCCGCCAATTTGGCAGCTTTCAGCAGTTCTTTGGGAATAATCACAGTCGTTCTTATATTATCCATCTCTTATGCATATTAACATACATACATAATTATGTCAACTAAGTTTTTCCAAAACCCGGTCGCGCTTTTTTTTGAAAAAATGTGGATTTAAATCCAGCTCCGGTACCTGCCTTGTTACCGCAAACAGTGTTTTCAAATGCTTATTAAGTTCATTTAACTTAAATTCCTTCACTATTTCTTTGTAAAAACCGATGTCGAAATCAGTCAAAAACAGCAGGGCGAAGATATCAACGGCATCTTTTTGCCCTTTGACTGTAGTCCGCCTGGAATTGTAGGCATACAACTTGGTCAAAAGCAGCATTTCTTTCCGTAAAACCGTAAAAGTATCAATCTTAGCGGTGTATTTGATCAATTCTTCTACCGGTATTCCCAGATTTGAATAAAACGGCAGATAAACATCAATATCAATCCCGGACATTTTCACTTCATATTTTTTTAGTCTGTCATTCTTTTGCACTTCGTATTCTTTTTTTAAAAAGTCCAGCTGGAGATAATCAGCAATTAAATCTATATCCTTGGATTTTAAAGCTTTGCTGTAAAGATAGACTGCCCAGCCGCCGATTAAAGTAAATTCAGTTTTTTGTTTTAACTGGATGAGGATTTGCCAACTTTGTTCGGTAAAAATATCCTGATAATATTGGTTTTTCATAAACCGATCGCAGATTTAATTTTAGTCAGCAATACTTCTCTGAAGTCTCTGGCATACCACTCAGGCAAAGACCACAAATCAACAAAAACCTGGGCCATGGGAATTTTTTCATAACTCTCCATAAATTTGTCTTTTTTTAAAAAAATAACGTTTGCTTTATTTTTTCCGCCATCCGGAAAACGGCTGAGAACATCTTCTTTGCCTGCAACATAATAAAATATTTTGTCATACTCGGCAGGATTTATGTTAAAAAAAAGCCTGCAGGCGGAAAAAGCGGTCGGCACAGCCTCAGCCGGCATCAGTGATTCTATACTGAAAACATCTTGCGGATTATACGTACTGTAAATAATATCCTTCTCAAGCTTTCTTCTGGTTGCCCAAAAAAAAAGCAGCTTCTCGCTGTCGGTAATTTGCGATGATGTTTTTTCTATTTTGACCATCTTCAATTCCCTCAATGGGAAAAGTGCATGGGACACGACGCTGGTTGATAAGGAAAACCGTTCAGCCAGCTCTGTTATGGAAAATTCAGGCTGCCTTTTATCAATCGCCCGGTAAAGCAGTTCCCGCCAAATAAGTTCAATCTTCAGCATATTTTCTATTTATATGAATCTTAACTACGGTCATTTTCTATGATAATAGAAAATACTTTAGATGTCAACCGGGTTATTACGGCTACCGCATCGACGTTTTCTCGGAGTTAATAAATTAAGCATAAATTAATCTGGGGAAAAAACACCTTTTTTTATATATACTTTTATCAGCGATTGATAAGGCACATTAATTTTGTTAGCCTTTTCTTTAACCCTGTTTAAAAGATATTCGGGAATACGGATTGAAATGGACCTGGTGGTTGGTTTTAGATTAGGAAAGCTGACTTTAACAGCATCACTTGGCTCATAATAATCGGCAAGATTAATTTTAGCCCAAAATTTCCTTTCCTCGTCTTCGTTTTTAAATTTCGGTAATTTAAGCGTCTTTTTTATATAAATCAGCCTCCTTTCTTTTATTTATATCTCTGGCAGAGATAATTCTGATTTTCCTGTTTCTTATCGTATAAACAACAAATAATATTCTGCCTTTTTTCTGTTTGTCCTATAATGATCTTTCTTCTCGAGGTGATTTGTCAAGAAAAAATTAGGTTTTTCTGTACATAAATTTGACTAATTGATGATTCTAATCAACCAATATCAATAGGTTACGGCGAACGAAAATACTTTTAGCCTCCTTATCAAATTAGTACACAAGGAAAGTTAACGACAGAAGAACAACCTGACCGCTCTATTCAGGTGACAGGATTATTATTCACCACGCTTGCCCAAATGCTAGATACAGGTACAAATCAAGTTAATCGCTCAATCAATACATTATAGTTTATATATTTTCAATTAAGCCTTCCGGTAATTCGTAATCCAGTTTTTTTATTTTCTTTCTTAAAATATATTTTCCAACGCCTCTTCGTATCCCCTGACCATTTTCTCAACCGTGAAGTTTTCCATACAATGGTTGCGGCAA
>MFJN01000028.1:0-34394 GCA_001779235.1 Candidatus Gottesmanbacteria bacterium RIFCSPHIGHO2_02_FULL_40_13
GTTTTGGGGAGCAAAACTTTGCCAGACGTTTCTGGTTTCTTTATTAATCAGAAAACCGAAGGGAAAATATTGGCGTTGGCGAACTTTGATAAAGGATTCTATATCGCTGCTGATTTTGACTTCAATATTGTTTTTGACTGCCCGCCTGACCGCTCTTCTTTTGGCCTGGGAAAAATTATTAAAAATAAAATCAAGAGGTTTTTTTAGGTCTATTACGATGGTAGTAGTCGGATTAAACGGATTCATGTCAACAGTAAAACCGCTATTTAAAATGTTATCTTTTTTCTTTTGGGATTTTTTACTATCAGAGGCAACCAGCGGAGCAAGTTTTAATCTGAAAATATTATTTTCGCGGATAAAATTTTTATATTCCTCGAGAGGGTATATTTCTCCGGATCTTGGAATTTTGGCAAAATTACTCATCAGTGGCATTTTCCGCAGATAACACAAAGAGGTGTTTATTTTTTTTACCTGCCAGCCAAGACTTTTCATGAACACGGCAAACTTAGTTGATTGTCGTATATCTTTACGCATAAGATAATACAAATTAATTATTTTGGCGGTAAGGAATAAATTTCCTCAAGCTTTTTTATATTTTTTATCCGATTCAAAATTTGCCGATATTTTTCGGTTTTCAGCATAGGTCATAGCCAGATTATGCCTCATGGAAATATTCCAGGGAGACTGTTTTAAGCTTAAAGCGTAGAAGGATTCCGGATCTTTCCAGTCATAATTTCTGACGACAGTCCGGAAAAATAATAATAATACCGCCATAATCACCAACACACAGAACAGTCTTTTTATTTCATAATTCCTGGAATTTGACCAAATTTTATAAATTAAAAAGGAGACCAGTGAAAATACAGCCACGGACGGAAGATATAAATAATGCTCGGCTTCTATATTATTAATGGGAATTATTCCTGAGACAGGCAGGATTGTGATAATAAACCAGCCAAAGGCAAAAAAATAAATTTTATTAAACTTCCAATATTTTGCTATGATAAAGATTGCGACAATAACAAAAAAGCTAAAAATTAATACCCAGGGATTTAAAAAAGATGTTATTATTTCAGGCTTTCTGGCAACGATAAGATCTTTAGGAAAAAATAATACCAAAAGATAATTAAAAAAAACTTTACTGAAGGTAAATAATCTAACTTCAAGATGACTGCTGTATAAAGTAGGAACATCGTAAAAGTTAAAGGAATTGAGAAAATTAAGTTTAGTGAAGCGGAGAAAAATGTAGATTAAATCAACTGTCAGAAATAGCCCAAGGAGTAATATCGGCCTTCGAGATTTGATTTTTAAATTCATAAATATCAGCATGAGAATAATTAGAAAGGGCAGAATTATACCGGATTCTTTTGATAATATAGAAAAAATGAAAAAGGCAGCAGATCCGGTAAACAGCATAAAATTAAACCTCCGACTGGTAAAAAATTGAATGGTGATCAATAAGCATCCCAGCAGAAAATAAGTATACAAAGGATCAGTGCGTCCTGAAGCGTAAGCGACAGCTTCAGTCTGGACGGGATGGATGATAAATAAGAGGGATGTAAAAAAAGAAATAAATTTTTTGTTAAATAATTTTTGCAAAACCAGATAAACCAATAAACCGTTGAAAAAATGGAGCATGATGCTGGTCAGATGATAACCCGCAGGGTTTAATTTCCAGAGGCGGTAATCAAATGCCAGTGACAAAAGAAGTAAGGGGCGGTACATATTACTGATTTTACCTGCTCCGGCTGTCATATTTTGGGTAAAATACTTAGGCAGATAAGAAAGATTTTGGATGTAGCTATTTTTATAGATAAGCTCTTCATCGTCAAAGAAAAGTTTGTTTTGCAGAATATTGAAATAAGCGGCTGAAGTTATTAGAAATAAAACAACACCTATAAATAAATTAAAATAACGTGAAGATGTTATTTGCTTATACATTAATTAGGCAGCGTTCATTATTAACTTGAACAGTATGACCGCTGCACAAAGAGCCGTAACCCTGATTATCATCAGGGACGAGCCCTTAGGTTATTTGACCCGGTTTTTCAACGAAGGTAGCTTATCAGATTCAGGATTAATTGTCGCAGGCGGTAAATAAAATTATATAAACGGTAAACGTTTTTATATATTACCAGGTCAAAACTGCCTGCCAGCTCGACAAGTGTAGGGCCGTAACCCTGTTTAAATTTATGAAACCCGTACCAGTCATCCTTAGGATCGGCATTGAATCCGAGCGATCCCCACATATCAAACAACTTCGCATTATTTTTTTTACCAAACTTGATTGCCTCCCACATCATTAGATTTGAGGACATGACATTTTTAAATAGAGTTGAAGAGGCTCCATAGGGATAATACAAACAACCGTTAAATAAAAAGAGTATCCAGGCAGTCAAAACATAGCGTTTTTCTTTTTGATACACCGCAGTGAATAAATGGGCAATTTTTGCACTCCTCAGAGTTTCCCACATCTGACGGTGATAGCGAATATTATGAGCATAAAATTTCTGCCTGATAGTTGTTTCAGTCATTAATTTCAGATAACTCTGAAACGCTTCTGCGGAATTATCTTCCATAACCACAACTCCGTTTTTTTGGGCCACTTTTAAGTTGTAGCGGGTTTTCGGATGCATGGCTTTTAGCAAGTCTTCTTCACTTTTTGTCAGATCTAGCTGAAAGGTGTACTTAGTAAAAAGAGGATGAGGGGATCGCATAAGACTGATTTTCCAATTATCTTTTTCTACATTTGGTTCCAATTTAATAAAAATACATTTGTATTTTTTTCCAACTTCAACAAGTTTTTTCTGCATTTCGGAACTGGGAATTCCGCCTTTTGGCAAATACCCTATGTTATAATCGGTGAAAGGAAGAGGGTGGATGGTGATTTGTGCTGTTTCGACCAGTTTATCTTTTTCATAACTTCCCAAACGGATAACTTCCAGACCAGTTTTTTGTCTGAATTCCCCCCACTCCCAAGATTGCATAGGATGAGTAGCGAGAAGGTCAAATCGGCTTTTATATTCAATTGTAACTTCTTCGACTTTTAACATATTGGACAGTCCAAGATTTATGTTATCATATAATAGGAGAGAATAAAAAAGATGAAGGAGAAATTTCTAAAAGGAAACAATATTCATCAATGGATTCTTGCCGCAACAATAATAGTGGTGGTATTTATAGCATTGAGCGTGACCCAAAAGAGCAAATATTTAAGCTCGGGTTTTTTGAAAAATCCGGGTACTACACTTGATATTAGCCCGACCGTTACAGTGCAAATTACCCTCCCACAAGCGTTGACTAAGTCTGATTATATAGACAAAGCAGTTGAAAATTTGGCGGTCAAATTAAGTGTCGATAAATCCCAAATTACCGTTGAACGTTCTGAAGAGTATCTTTGGAATGATGCCAGCCTCGGTTGTCCTCAAAAAGGCATGTTTTATGCGCAGATCATTATTCCGGGATTTACCATCGATTTATCACATAGCGGCACAATATATTCTTACCATGCCGGATCAAATCGGGTAGTCAGCTGTCAGAACTAAATTCCTCAAATAATCTGGTATTTCTAAAATAAACCTGGAAACGTCATTGGAGTTTCTCTGGCCGAAATAAAGTCTTTGGGCAGCATAGGTCAAATACAGTTTTTCTTTGGCGCGCGTAATTCCCACATAACAGAGGCGTCGTTCTTCCTCAAGCTCATGCGGATCAGCAAGTGTTCTGGAATGAGGAAAGAGCCCTTCTTCCATGCCAACCATAAAAACTTTTTTAAACTCCAGACCTTTGGCTGCATGCATGGTCATCAGAGTCACGGCTTTTTTATTTTCGTCTCCTAGAGTGGGCGTTTCAGGAAGATATTCCCGCTCGACCAGAGAGACATTTTCCAAAAACTGCCAAAGAATTTTAAATTCCGCCGCCACCGATCTCAGTTCCTTAATATTTTCCAGCCTGTTCAAATCCTCGCTGTCTTTGGCATTAAAACGTTCCAGATATGAGGTGATTTTCAATGTTTCGTCTAATATTTCCAGAGTGGATTTTTCGGAATGTAAATTTCTCTCTGTGAATTTTTCCCGCCAGGCCAAAAAAATCTGCAGCTTTTTTTTGCCAAGTTTTTCTATTCTTTTTTGGGAAATTCTATCCGCCGGATTAGACAGAAGGCGCAAATACGCTAAAAGATCTTTAATTTCTTTTCTTTCGTAAAATCTGACCCCGCCAACCAGCACATAGGAAATTCCCAAATGTAAAAAAACTTCTTCAATGACCCTGCTTTGAGCGTTAGTGCGGTATAAAACAGCATAGTCCGAAAAGTTTATATTTTTCTGATCCGCTAAAATTTCCCGGATTATAAATTTTGCTTCATCCTGTTCATTTCTAGCCTGACAGACAGTTACAGAATCGCCTTTATTATTCTTGGTCCAAAGTTTTAAGATAGGATGAGACCGGTTTTGGGAAATCACGGCGAAGGCTGCATCAAGAATATTTTGGGTTGACCTATAATTTTGCTCCAAATTAAATATCCGGCAGTTTGGGAAATCCTCTTTGAATTTGATTATATTTTTATAATCCGCACCCCTCCAGGCATAAATACTTTGCGAGGCGTCACCTACGACACAGACATTTTTCCACCTATGGCTTAAAATCCGGCCCAACTCATATTGAGCCCGGTTGGTGTCCTGATATTCGTCGATGAGAATATATTTATAAATTTCCTGGTATTTCAGGCTTATATTCTTATTTTCATTAAAAAGTTTTATAGCGGTGAAGATCAGATCGTCAAAATCCAGTGCGTTATTTTCTTTGAGAAGTTTTTGGTAAGCAAGATAGATACTCGCTACTTTTTGCTGGAAGAAACCCCGGGCTAAATTTAAATATTCTCCTGCAGAAATCAATTCATTTTTGGCTCCGGAAATCATTGCTCCGATAACTGCCGGACTGTTGGTCTTGAGATCCAGATTGAGACTGGTCAGAATATCTTTAATGGCCTCTTTTTTATCTGTTTCGTCATAAATGAGAAAATTAGGATTAAATCCGATAGCAGTACCTTCCAAACGCAGTAATTTGGCGCAAAAAGAATGAAATGTGCCCGAAAATGGAAGGTTGGCAGACAAAGAGGACAGCGAATTCCCATCGCCTATGCCAAGAAGCCGGCTGATTCTTGATTTCATTTCCCCGGCTGCTTTATTGGTAAATGTAACCATGAGAATATTTTGCGGAGATACCTTTTTATGTAAAATAAGATAAGCGACTTTATAAGTTAAGACTCTTGTTTTTCCGGATCCTGCTCCGGCTAAGATTAAAACCGGACCGTCAGTTTCTTCAACTGCCAGTTGTTGTGCGGGGTTCAAATGTTTAAGTAAGGATAATTCCATGTTACAATATCTTACTATAAAACCGGATTGTTATCACAGCCGTTATGAACGGAAAAAAATACATCATAGGTAACTGGAAGTCGAATAAAATTTTGTCAGACGTCCGGTCATGGTTTACTAAGTTCAACTCACTTTATAAATCAGACAATAAAATTTCACTAGATAATCTGGAAATAGTAATTTGTCCTCCTTTCATCTATTTGCCCGAAGCCGATAATCTTATTAAAAAATTTAATCTGCCCATAAGTCTTGGCGTTCAAGATATTTCCCCTTTTCCTCAGGGAGCATACACCGGTGAGGTTGGAGCCAGCCAAATCGCTGATTTTGCTAAATTTGTTCTTGTAGGACACTCGGAAAGAAGAAGTAATTTCGGAGAAACTGATAAATTGCTGTTTGCCAAGGTCGATCAGGCTGATAAAAACGGCTTACAGGTGGTTTATTGTGTTGCGGATAATCAAACCCTGATACCTCAATCTGTCACAATGGTTGCTTACGAGCCTGTTTGGGCAATTGGAACAGGAAAGACTGAATCAGGAGAAAATGCCGGCAAAGTTGCCGACAGCATCCGAGGTAACTTGAAGACGCTTAAAATAATATACGGGGGCAGCGTCAACTCTAAAAATATTACAGATTTTTTAACGGGGAATAGACTGGACGGGGTATTGCCGGGAGGAGCCAGTCTTGACGCGGGTTCGTTTTGGGAGATGATCGTCAATGCCTCAAGGATTTAAAAGAAAACTTCTGAAATTCAGATTTTTAGTCAAATACGCCTTAATTTTGGGCGTTTGTTTTTTGCTATATATCTTCATCTCTAAGGCGGTATTGCCTCTTTATAGTTTTACCAAGGCTAACAATATTACCTCCCAGTTTCTGATAAAACTTATAACTAATAAGCAGTTGTCGATCAAATCATATCAGGACAGATCTAATATTCTGATTCTGGGCTTTAGCGGAGGAAATCATGAAGGGTCTGATCTGTCAGATACGATGATGGTATTGAGCATCGATCCGAATAAAAAAGATGCCCTTTTTATTTCCATTCCCAGGGATTTATGGGTACCGTCCTTGAAAGCCAAAATCAATACTGCTTTCCATTATGGTGAAGAAAAAAAACCCGGATCAGGCGGGATGGTTTTAGCTAAAGCCACAGTATCTGAAGTGATAGGAGAGCCAATTCAGTATGCCCTGGGGTTGGATTTTTCAGGATTTCGGACGCTCATTGATCTTTTAGACGGAATCGAGGTCAATATTGAGGATTCATTTGAAGATGATAAATTTCCCATCGAAGGCAAAGAAAACGATTTTTGCGGAGGCGATCCGACTTTTAGCTGCCGCTACGAAAAAATAAGTTTTATCAAAGGTGTACAGCATATGGATGGAGCTATGGCTTTAAAATATGTGCGCAGCCGCTATGCCAGCGGTAAAGCGGGAACCGATTTTTCCAGATCTAAAAGACAACAGCAGGTAATTTTGGCTGTCAGAGAAAAACTGTTCCGTCTTTCTCCGATTAGTGATAGGCAGAAAGTCGTGGATTTTATTAATACTTTCAATTCAACTATCAAAGCAGATATGAACTGGTCTGAGAAATTAAGTTTTGCAAGAATATTTTCTACCATGAATAATAAAAACCTCCGCCATATTACGCTCGATACCGGGGATAAGAAGCAAAATACAAAAGGCTATCTTATCAATCCTCCTCTTTGGCAGTACAATGGAGAATGGGTTTTAGCACCAAGAAGTGGTGATTTCAACGAAATTCAGAGTTTTGTAAAGTGTGAGATGTATGATGCTAATTGTCAGATGATGCCTTAAAAGATAACTATATCATATCAAAAGCTTCAATCCTACCAGAAGAAGAAATCCGCTGGCTCCAATCAGATATAAAGTAAGGTTGGTATTGCCTGTAGGAGGCGGTGTGACAGAGGGAGTTGAAGAGGGATAGGCGGCTGTTGGAGGTGGGGTAGACGAAGGAGAAACGAGTGTTGGGGTAGGAGAGACTTGGGATATTGTCGGAGACACGATCGGCGTGACTACGGGAGTTTCCGTCGGGTTGGGAGTCAGGGAGGCTGACGGAGTAGATTCTCCGAGAACCTGTTCTCCGCTTTTAAGTACAATAAACCTTCTGATAATATTTATGTTATTTCCATTCTGGTCATATCCTTGAATACTGACATGGTGAACTCCGGGAGGCAGATTTTGGGGAGGGCGCCATGTCCAGCTGCCGCTTGGTCCGACCGTAATTTGTCCTTTTTGCGGATAAGAATTTACGATGATTAAAAGTTGAGTGTTGGGAGGCGCTGTGCCTTTAATTCTTGGTCTGTTGTCAGATGTTGTGTCCTCATCTTTTTTGGGAAAAATAAAATCTATACCTCCCTGTGTGATATTGGCAGGAGCGGTTGTTGCTTGAATTAACGGATTTTGAACACCCAGAATGTTTAATTGGTTGGATTTTGACAACTGGTCTTTTTTACTGATCAAATCGATAAAATTATAAGAATTGCCAAGATTCATTTCAGGGATTGTCAGATTTTGCCTGATTGATTTTACATCAATAACAGCATCTGTTTTTTCTTCAGGTGACAGGAAGGCGTTAATTTGTACTATATCATTATCAGCTATCTCCGGTCTGGAAAGAAGGTCTTGGGAACGCAGGTTATTGAGAGGAATGACGTAATTACCCAAACTGTCTGTTCGGGTTGATAAGGGGAGGCTTTTACCGACAAGAAGATAAACAACTGCTCTTTCTACAGTATTTCCATCCCCGGATTTTATTGTGCCGTGAGCCGGAGGTAAAACTGAACCAGCATCCATTTTCACCGAAGTTTTTTGTTGATAGACTGGGCAAGACATAGAATTTTCACAACCGTTTCCGGAAATTATTTTAATTTGATAAAGTGTATTCTCGGTTAGATTTTGCAGGTTAATGTAATGAGTGGTATGAACTCTTGATACATTATCAGAATCCAAGTCATCCAAAAAAGTATGTTTATTCTGCCCGGGTGAAGTAACTTCGATGATTCCCGTAACTGCTTTGGCTGTCAACCAGGATACAGTCATGGAAGACTGAGTGATATTGGTAAAATGTACCTCCAAAGGATCGGCAGTCTGTTTAGCTTTGGAAAAAAAAGTTTTAGAGCTTTGATCAAAATAAACTGCAGAACCTATGCCTGAAAAAAGAATAAGTAATGCTACAATTGTCGGAATTCTTTTTTGTTTTCGATACATTATTCTTCGCGATTTTTAAGCTGATTGATTATGTCATTATCAAAATTAGGTGTCAACGGAGTTGTAGATTTCAGCTGGTTTGCAGGTAGAGTCGATGAAGTTTTGGCATGATAGATGCCAAAAGCTACCCATGCTACCATAGTCAAAAAGATTACAATTGCAATAATAACCAGTTCTTTACGGTTCATAATATGTTTTTCCTTTGAGCGTCATTCTTAATTCAGCGCTTTGTGTACCTCCTTCCTTTAATAATTCCAGGCTTTCTACAGTTATAAGTCGTTTCCAATTAAGAAGATGCTGAATAAAGTCTGAAGATGATAAATAATTTCCGTTAGTAAGTATAGAAAACTGGATATTTTCAACTTTTCCGGAGGGCGGAAGACGGGAAATTGGGGACCCGTCAATCTGCAGTTGTATAATGGTAAGGTTCGATTGTCCGGTAAATTTTTCCAGAATATTGGCAAGCTGGTTAAATGCAGCATCTTTCGGCAGCGCCTGATCTATATTGGGAATATTTCCTCTGATTTGCTCATATTGTGATTGTGCAGTGATGATATTGCTGATTTTATTCTCATATTCTATGTCAAGTTTTTTCAGTTCGGCCACACTTTTACTTAAAGTAACTGCGGTAATTAGTGTCGGTCTGATAGCAAAAATACCAAAAAAAGATATAGAAAAAAGAGACAATATTAACGACACATAAGAAGATGTTTTTTTATTTTTCATGATAGGAGTTAATTTTCTGTATGCCTTATTAATTCCTATACGGTGAAAAACTGACGATAACATATTTTTTTCAGCTAAACTTTATAATATTTATTTTGGAGGAAATTGTGAATTCGATCCTGCCGTTTTTCCTTCTTTGGATATCTTCCAAATTTACCTCACTGAATTTATCTTCCGTCTGGATATTTTTCAAAAGAGAACTAAAACTTTTTAAACTATTAGTGGAAGCCGTAAAAGTAATTTTGCCGTTGGAGTAGTTAATATGTGAGTAGCTGGTATCAGTTGGGGAATTTTCCTGAAGAAACCGTAAGACGTTAACAGGGATTTCCTGACTGGTGACAATTTTTCGAATATCAGAAAGCTTGCTTTGCAGTCCTTTTACCTCATTTTCTAAATCTCTGACCGATTCAATAATTGCCTGTTTTTGTGATACGGATTCTTTTAAATCAGCGTGTTCCCTGTCAAATTTAAATCTTAAGAAAAAAACGGATAAAACAATGATTTGGGTAACTATGATGATGTATCTTCCGTATGAGAAGGCCCAAGAGAGAAATTGATTGAAGAAACCGCTGTTTTCATCAGGCCGTTTTATAAGATTTATATTAACTTGTTTTTTTTGGGCAGACATGTATTTTCAATAGTGGGTAATATTATACAATTTATTTATAATAATAACTACGGAAATTTATTCTGTTGCGGTATTTAGGCGTGACGGGGTTTACTTGTCTTTTTAGTCGTTTTCTTAGAAGGGATAAGAGGTTTTACTGAAGATTTTTTTACCAACATTTTTGCAAACTGGGATTTAAGTCTTGCGGTTTTGTTGACGTGATAAATTTTCTTTTTAGCAGCAGTGTCCAGGGTTTTATAAACCTTAGCCAGGAGAGGCGCGCTCGGCGATTTTTTATATTTTCCTGTTATGAGCTTGATTTGTTTTTTAACAGAGAGGTTAACCCTTCTTCGTTTAATATCCTGTCTAAGTTTTTTTTCTGCAGATTTAGTTACTGGCATAACTTTGGTAGTATACTAAAGTAATCAATTATGGTCAAGTTGTTAAAAAGAACCGTGGAGATATTTACTCGACAACAGACGAGTATTATATCGGCTGCTTCAGTTATCATGATCACCGTCGCCGTTTCGCGCGTCTTGGGACTTTTTCGCGACAGATTGCTGGCAGCAAGATTTTCTCCTCAGGATTTAGGGGTTTATTATGCAGCTTTCAGGCTTCCCAATATGATTTTTGAGCTGTTGGTAATGGGAGCATTATCGACTGCCTTTATTCCGGTTTTCACCTCCTATCTTGACAGTAAAGGGAAAAAGGAAGCTTTTCACATGGCGAGTTCGTTGATAAACATAGGCCTCTTAGTATTTGGACTTCTTTGTCTGCCGATAGTTTTATTCACTAAACAGATTTCGATGCTGATAGCTCCGGGATTTAACAGTGAACAGCTTGAACTCATGAGTACATTTACCAGAATTATTGCTGTAGCACAGGTATTTCCTTTAATTGTCGGAAATTTTTTTACGGGCATTCTGCAATCCTTCAGAAATTTTTTTATACCGTCTTTGGCACCGGTTATTTATAACTTAGGAATAATAATCGGTATTGTTTTTTTGACTCCGGCCATGGGGCTTTACGCGCCTGTAATTGGTGTGGTTATCGGAGCTTTTTTGTTTATGCTGATTCAGGTTCCATTGACTTATTCGCTGGGTTTTCGCCATAAATGGAATCTTACCTTTTCTCATCCGGGAACGCGCAGTGTGGCACGACTGATGTTGCCAAGGACTTTGGGTTTGGCAGTTTCGCAGATTGATACAACGATTGATTTGATTTTATCTTCACTTTTAGGTTCAGGATCAGTGACAGTATTCACTTTTGCCCAGAATTTGCAACAGGTTCCAATAGGTCTTTTTGGTGCAAGCATTGCTCAGGCATCATTACCGGCTCTTTCATCTTTAAACGCCAGGAAAAATTTCGAGGAATTTAAAAATATTTTTTTGTCTTCTTTTCACCAGATATTATTTTTGGTTATTCCTATATCCGCCATCCTGATTGTTTTAAGAATTCCCATGGTGAGACTGGTCTTCGGAGCATCCGCACTTTTTGATTGGGACAGTACTGTTATTACCGGTAAGACTCTTGCTTATTTCGGTATTTCATTATTTGCCCAGTCTTTGGTTCATCTTATCGCGCGGGGTTATTATGCTCTGCACGATACTAAGACACCGGTGATAATTGGTGTCATTTCCATCATTATAAACACCACCCTGTCCGTATATTTTATCATTTTTTTACACTTGCAGGTCTATGCATTGGGGTTATCCGCATCTGTTGCCAGTATTATCAATATGTTTTTGCTTCTAATTCTTTTTGACAGAAAAGTAAATTATTTTGATCGCTATAAACTGATAGTGCCGGCTTTGAAAATATTTCTGTCCGGTGCAGTGGCAGGAGTATTTTTGTATATTCCGGTCAAACTTCTGGATCAGTTGGTATTTGATACGACACGTACAATAAATCTGTTGATGCTGACGGGAATCTCGACTTTATTAGGCTTGTCAGTCTACCTGTTTTTAGCCTGGTTTTTGGAAGTACCGCAGATGAAAATGTTGTCAAAAATCATTATAAAGGCAAAGCAGTATAGACAGGGTGTGATGATAGATACAGCCTCGGAAATTATTAACCCCCCAGGAATTGACATTTAATCAACGGATTTATCCACCTTCGACCCGACGTATGTTGGGGCTTTGGCGGATTTTGCTCAGCCGTCGTGGAACTTCATTTATCTACTTTTCCATCAAAAAACCTGCCGATAAGCTGTTCGTTTGTGATAACAATTTTAAGGTTGTCAATTGCCGCCTGAAACGGATAAATGGTTAATACTTTTCCGTTTCTAATATCAACGGGTAAATTATTCCTGACCGGAGGTGAATTATCAACCGATAAAGACAAGCCTGTATAATCCCAAGAGGTGTCGATATGGTGCCAATTATTATCCCAAGTTTGTATTGGAACTGAAACGTACGTTTCCTCAACATCAGACTGAATCCCGAATTCAAGCAGGCCTTCATTTTTTTTGAGGTATAAGGATTTTGAATTATTCTCAGATGGGGAAAAGGCAACTTCATACATCAAAAATACGCTCTTATCATTCGTCCACATAGGCTTGATATCAAAGGATACTGACCCTACAGGCTTCAGACTAAACTGCGGGTAAGTGAAAATTAGCGGATTGACGGATGAGAGAACCAAAGCCTGATCAAAAGAGCGGTCGAATTTTCCCGGGATAAATTGCGCTATTGGAGCTTTGGGATTTAACTCCAAATATAGAATGGAATTCGGTTGCATAATAAACGATTTGTTAATTACTCCACTTGAAGTCACAATTTCGAAAAATCCGGATTGAGCCTGCAGCGGATAATCATATGTCAAATCGTATGAATATGGATCAAGATTGGTAAAAGTTATCGGAACATTTTCTATATTTTTGCCGGAAAAATCGTAATTGGCGAGTATTACCCTGATACCTGTCGGTGTTTTTACCGCCATACTTCTAACATATGATCCTTGCCCCAACAGACTTAATTTATCACCTGTTATTTTACTCAAATATTCAAAAGCTTTATAGCGTGGTTTGGCTGTTAAAGGGCGACTTGCCAATTCATGCGTGAAAAGACCCCATTTGCCTCCAAAAGGCGGAGGACCGTCTTTAATCTCAAAAACAAATGATCCTTCTATGGTGTTTTCAAAACTTGAGACGGCGGCTATGGTAAAGGCCGCGGCGATATCCTGATTATTTAATTCACTTTTTCCCGAATCGATACCCCATTCTGTCAGCATGAGGGGAACTTGAGAAAGAGACGGAAAATTTTTTAAATTATTCCTGATTTTGATACTGTCTTGTGCAAAAATTTCAGGATTGGTATGGTAGCGGTGCCAGGAATAAAAATCCAGTTGTAATTTATTTTGCACCACAAAGCTTAGGAAATCAGTCACCCAGGATGAGTAATAAGAGCCGACCGACGGGCCGCCCAAAAAAAATTTATTGACTGTCTTAGCTTCCGCTGCTCCTTTTGCCGCATAATAATAGAGAAGCCGGTAATCTTTGTCACCGCTTAATTTAAATCCGCCAAACTGCTCAAGCTCAGGTTCATTCCAAACTTCATAATAAACCCCTGTTAAATTTCTGTTATTTTTTCCGCTGTAATGCTCTACGGTATTTTTGACTAGATCTTTCCATAAGTCCCAGTTTTGCGGTAAATCGATCACTGAACCGCTTGAAGTGAAAACACCGGGCATGTAACTCAGGCTGAAAAAAGGCAAGGCGCCTGTCGCGATAATATCATCTACGGTATCATCTAATTTACTAAAGTCATAAACCACTCTTTTATTAACCAGAGTAACCACGGAATAATAATCATAAATATGATCGATTCTAATAAATTTAGGAGCGAGAGGTTTAATTAAAGAAATGCTTGAATGCAGCATGGGAGGCGGTTCTTCTCCTCCTTGAGCAAGTCCCGACCAAACCGGTTTTATAGGACGAAGTATATTTTTTGCATCAATCACGATATCAGCTTTTCGGGGGTTGGCTTTACCGGTCAAAATTTGAGAATCTTTAACCGCGAAAAAGATTAGCGGAAATATCAGAATGAGAATGAGTAAAAAATACTTTTTCAGCATAAGCGAAAGTTAATATAAATATTATATCAATAAATACTGCTAAGTTTTAACCACATCCGCTATTGACAAATTTTAGCAGTCATGCTATCTTAGTGCTAATATTGTTTAGCAGGCAGATTAATAGTATGAATAATTTAACCCGGAGACAGACGCAAATTTTAAAAACTATCATAGATGAGTATATCGAAACAGCCGAACCGGTAGGTTCTGATACGTTGGATAAAAAATATAATCTTGGTATATCACCAGCCACGATCAGAAATGAAATGGTGAGCCTGACCAAGGCGGGTTATCTCAATCAGCCTCATACTTCGGCAGGTCGAACCCCAACCCCTCTGGCTTTAAAACTTTATGTATCTGAAATTATGAAGCCAAATGATTTATCAGTCGCCGATGAAGTCAAAGTTAAGCAAAAGATTTGGGATTATCGAAGCCAGATGGACAAATCATTAAGAGAAGCAACCAAAGCCTTGGCTGAACATACTAAAACCATGTCTTTAGCGGCAACAGATGAAGGTAATCTTTTCACTTCAGGATTGGGATACATTCTGGATATGCCTGAATTTTATGATATAGATATCACCAAACATCTGCTTGATACTCTCGATGAATATGATTTTTGGTGGCAGATTTTCGGCAGATTTGATAAAGAAAATATACTGCCGGAAGTTTTACTTGGGGCGGATTTAGGCAGGACCAATCTAAACGAATGCGGCGGAGTTTTCGTCCGGTTTTCTACCCCGACCCACAAAGGCGCAATCGGTGTAGTCGGTCCGACCCGCCTAAATTATCCCCGGATTATTCCGATTGTCCGTTATATAGGAGATTTAATTAATGAGGTTTCCTCGGGCTGGTAAAAGTTATGTCAAAAAAACAAATATATAAAAATCCGGAAGAATTGAAGACAGAGTTAGAAACGTGGAAAAATAAATACCTGAGGATTCTGGCAGATTATCAGAATTTGGAAAAAAGAATAAAAGAAGCCAGAGAAAACGAAGTGAAATATGCTTCAGGAAAGATTATCTTAAAAATTTTACCTGTGTTTGATATTTTAGAGCAGGTGGTGAAAATTAACAATGATCAGGGATTAATTTTAGCTTTAAAACAATTTAGCGAAGTGTTAACCCGCGAAAATGTGCAAAAAATAGAGGTGTTAGGGCGTGAGTTTGATCCGCTGACTATGGAGTGTCTGGAGGTTGTACCTGGTGAAAAAGATAATCTGGTAGTTCAAGAACTAAGAACAGGTTATAAAATGTATGATAAAGTTATCAGAACGGCCCGGGTCAAAGTAGAAAAAAAGAAGTTAGAAAATGTTATACCCTCCTTCGCGTAAAGCTTAGGCAGGTAAAAGGAGGAAAATATGGGAAAAGTAATAGGAATAGATTTAGGTACTACCAATAGCTGTGTAGCTGTCATGGAGGGAGGCAGTCCCAAAGTAATTCATTCGGCTGAAGGAAGAAATGTCATTCCCTCGGTTGTCGATCCGATTAAAAATATTGTAGGTGATGTTGCTAAACGCCAGATGGTTATTAATCCCAAATCAACTATTTTTTCCGTTAAACGCTTAATGGGAAGAAAGTTTACCGATGCAAGTGTACAAACCGACAGTAAATGGCTTCCTTACACGATTAAATCCGGAAAAAATGGCATGGCAGTTGTCGAAGTTGAAGGCCGACAGTTTACTCCGCAGGAAATATCTGCAAAAATTCTGGCTAAAATAAAAACCGATGCAGAACATTATCTTGGAGAGCCGGTCAAGCAGGCTGTCATTACGGTTCCGGCATATTTTGACGACAGTCAGCGCCAGGCCACTAAGCAGGCGGGAGAAATTGCCGGTCTTGAGGTGTTGCGGATTCTCAACGAACCGACTGCAGCAGCGCTGTCCTACGGTTTAGATAAAAAAAATGCACACGTCATTGCGGTTTATGACCTCGGCGGCGGTACTTTTGATATTTCTGTTCTCGAACTTGATCTTGATGAAAAGTCAGGAGTTTACAAAGTAAAGGCGACCAACGGCGACACTCATCTTGGAGGTGATGATTTCGATAAGGTAATTCTCGATTACTTTGCTGATGAGTTCAAGAAAGAGCACGGGGTTGATTTACGCAAAGACCCACAGGCGCTGCAACGGCTTCGTGATGCTGCAGAGAAAGCTAAAATTGAGCTTTCTTCATCCATGGAAGCGGAAATTAACCTGCCCTTTATTACACAAGGCAAAGAAGGCCCATTGCACCTTGTGATGAAGTTGAACCGCGCCAAGCTTGAGGCGCTTGTTGAAACTCTTGTGAAAAAAAGTATCGAGCCCGTCAAAAAATGTCTTGCCGATGCCAAGGTTACGGCTAAAGACATAGATGAAGTCGTTTTGGTTGGTGGTATGACCCGCATGCCGAAGGTTATTGAGATTGTTAAAGCATTTTTTGGCAAAGATCCGAACCGCTCCGTCAACCCGGATGAAGTGGTAGCTGTTGGCGCTGCGATACAGGCAGGAGTACTTTCTGGAGACGTAGGAGGAAAAGATATTTTACTTGTCGACGTCACTCCGTTGACGCTTGGGGTTGAAACACTCGGTGCGGTATCAACTCCCTTGATTACCAGAAATACGTCGGTACCAACGTCCAAAACTGAGGTATTTTCAACCGCGGCTGACAATCAAACATCAGTTGAGATTAATATACTTCAGGGAGAGCGTCCTATGGCTTCCGACAATAAATCATTAGGCCGGTTTATTCTTGACGGTATTCCGCCTGCGCCCCGCGGTGTGCCGCAGGTAGAGGTAATGTTTGATATTGATGCCAACGGTATTTTAAATGTTTCAGCTAAAGATAAGGCGACCGGAAAAAGCCAAAGCATCAGAATTACCGGTTCTACCGGATTGTCTGATGATGAAGTTAAAAAAATGACTGAAGAGGCAGAAAAACACCGTCAGGAAGATGAGGAGAAAAAATCCAAGATTGAGACAAGGAATAAAGCCGATAACATGATTTATGTGGCTGAAAAATCACTTAAAGACGCTGGAGACAAGATTGATGAAAATCTCAAGAAAGAAGTGGAGGAAAAAACTAAAGATTTAAAATCTATCCTGGATAGCGGCAGTAAAGACGAGTTGGAAAATAAAACTAAAGATTTATCAGATACTTTGCAGAAAATCGGTCAGGCGATGTATCAAAAAACTGAAACGCCAAAACCCGATCAAAAGAACGAAGAAGTAAAAAACGGAGAAAAGAAAGATCAGAAGTCCGCTAAAAAAGAAGAGGCGGAAGAAGGAGAGGTTGTAAGTTAAATTTTCTGTTAAGAAATCTAAGTGACTTAAGTCACTTAAGCAACTTATGATTATAAGGCGCGCGTTTAGGCGCGCCTAAATAATATGTCAAAAGATTTTTACGAAGTGTTGGGAGTCAGTAAATCAGCCAGCGATACGGAAATTAAGAAAGCTTACCGCAAGCTGGCTTTGGAGTGGCATCCGGACCGCAACAAAGATCCCAAAGCCACGGAAAGATTTAAAGAAATAAATAAAGCTTACGAAATTTTATCCGATCCCCAGAAAAAACAGGCCTTTGACCAGTTTGGTGAAGCGGCGTTTTCTCAAGGCGCAGGATATCCGGGTGGTAGTCCATTTGGCGGAGGTCAAAATCAAACTGGCTCTTACGGACCGTTCACCTATTCTTATTCATCGTCAGGAGGTTCGCCTTTCGAGGGAGTGGATTTCGGAGGATTTTCCGATCCTTTTGAAATATTTGAACAATTTTTCGGTGGATCATCTTTTAGACGAAGTTCCAGACCACAGCGAAGAATTTACAGATTTACCATCGACTTTATGGAAGCGGTAAAAGGAGTGGAAAAAGAAGTAGTAGTTGATGGAAAACAACAGAAAATTAAAATTCCGGCAGGTGTTGATGAAGGATCAAGAATACGATTTGATAATTTTGAGGTGGTGCTTTCGGTGCAGAGTGATTCGCGCTTTAAAAGGGAAGGTTACGATCTTTTAAGCGATGTAGAAATAAGCTTTCCCCAGGCTGTTTTAGGAGAAGTGGTTAGTGTGCCGACTGTAGAGGGACCTTTAAAACTAAAAATCAAACCGGGTACCCAATCCGGAAGTCTGGTCAAACTCAAAGGACGCGGTGTGCCGATGGTGCGGGGTAACGGGCGGGGAGACCATTACCTGCAGATTAAAATCAAAGTACCGGAACATATTAACAACAGACAAAAAGAACTTTTGTCAGAGTTTGAGAGCGAGTTTCAAAAAAAGAAAGGCTGGTTTTAAATTATGTTTAAAAATATCTCTGCTATTTTGGTCTGGTCGGAAAATTATAGAAAACTGGCTGATTGGTATCAGGAAAAACTGCAGCTTGTTCCGGTTGAAGAAATAAATCATCCTAAGGATACAGGGGTAGGTTTTCAGGTTGGAAATGTATATTTATGGATAGGACAGCATGATAAAGTGAAAGGAAAAAATAAAGACATTCACAGGCACATGTTCAATTTTGTCGTAGATTCCGTAACAGAGTCTTATGAAGAGCTAAAGAAAAGAGGAGTAAAATTCCTGGCAAAGCCATTTAAAGCTCCCACTTTCGACAAATACTTTGCCACTTTTTACGATTTGGATAATAACCTGGTTCAGCTAATTGGTGGAAAATAAAAATATTCTTATTTAGAAATTGACATTATGTACAGAATTATGTAATATAGAAAATATATGACAATAACTCTTCCAATTACCAAAGCCAGAGCACAATTGACCAATCTTGTAGAAAAGGCTGATAAACAGCTTCAGGAGTACGTGATTACGGTCAACGGCGTACCCGCAGCCGTACTGATTTCTGCAGCCGAATACGAATCATGGAAAGAAACGCTGGACATACTTTCTGATCCAGGATTAATGCAAGTAATAAGGAAAGGCGAAGAAGATATTAAGAAA
Organism: Candidatus Gottesmanbacteria bacterium RIFCSPHIGHO2_02_FULL_40_13; assembly: GCA_001779235.1. Classification (GTDB taxonomy): domain Bacteria; phylum Patescibacteriota; class Microgenomatia; order 2-02-FULL-39-11; family 2-02-FULL-39-11; genus 2-02-FULL-40-13. Next base: position 18,917 of record MFJN01000028.1, read on the forward strand.
GGAAAATTCATTACCTTTGAACAATTGAAAAAAGATTTGAAACTTCGTGTATAAACTTCTTATTTCCGATAGAGCCAGGAAGGAACTCAAGAAAATATCCCGATTACATCAAGAAGCGATAATTACAGCGCTTGTTGAAATAAAAAGCGATCCCTTATCAGGAAAACCACTGAAACGTGAATTAACAGGAAGAATTTCGTACAGAGTTGGAGTATACAGAATTATTTATAAAATAAATAAACTAGATAAAACAATTCAAATTATGACCGCAGGTCACAGATCTATTGTTTATAATTGAGTTATGTGACTTCAATAGAAATGTGGTTAAGTTACGTTGTAATAGAGGGATTACAAGAATAATTAAACATGATGTTCCAGAAAATATATGATCACTTTCAATAAGCCAACCCCATATATTACTGCGTATTGACAAAGATTGGTTCCATAAAACCGCTGACTAACTCGAATAATAACCAGAAATGAAAATTTAAGACGTGAGGAAATAGATGCGGTTGATAATAATTGGTACAAGTGTTTATTTCCAACAAAACAAAGCTCGAGCTTGATTCTGCTGGATAGATAGTTTATCTTATTATAAGAGTAAAAAGATTGGAATTTATTAAACAAATGATAAAAACAATCAAAGAGCAATCCAAGAAAAAAAATAGTCTTTATGCAAATATAGATTGGGAAAAAGCAAAAGAATTGTTCAAACAGCCCCTTAGTCTCCCGGACGGGAAAAGATTATTCCCTACAACTCATGAAGTTTTACATATCTTAGCAGCAGCAGGTGCTATAGGTCTCACTTTTGCCTTGCCTAAAGCTGGAGCAACTTTAGCTAGAATGATTCTTGGAGTAAATACTTACAGCGATTGGAGGATAAATCAGGTTGTTTCTCGATTGCGGAAGCAGAAATACATTAGTATTAAGTATAACGGCGATGGATCAACAACAGTTAAAATCACTAAGAATGGTATGACTAAAGCACTGACTTATCAACTTGATACAATGATTTTGTCTAAACCTAAAAGATGGGATAAAAAATGGCGAGTAGTTATTTTTGACATTCCCAATAAATATAAAAGAGTCAGAGATGTTTTTCGGATGAGACTACTTCAATTAGATCTTTATCAATTACAGGAAAGCGCGTATATATCTCCTTATCCATGTTTTGCTGAAATAGAATTTTTACGGGCACTATACGGAGTGACTTTTACCGTCCGATATCTTCTAGTAGAAAAAATAGAAGACGATGAGTTTCTGAGACATAAGTTCGATTTAATTTAAAATATGATCCAACAATATTCAGCTCGAGCGAAAATATGTTGGATAATGAGATAAATAATGAATAAGAAAGTTTTGGAACATTTCAAAAAAGTTGATCCAGTTTTATTTAGCGTTTTAGCAAAGATTGATTCTATAAAACCGCTGACTAAATCGAAAAATTATTTTTCCGATCTTTGCGAAACGATTATCAATCAACAACTGTCGGAAAAAGCCGGAGAGACTATTTTCCGGCGTTTCCAAAAATTATTTTCGAAAGAAAAGATTAGTCCGGAAGAGTTATACAAATTATCTGCTGAAAAAATTAGAAAGACCGGAACCTCAAACTCAAAAGTAAAGTACCTGAAAAACATAGCCGAAAAAGTTATTCAGAAGGAAATTAATCTTGAAGAATTTACCCAAAAAGACGACAACTTTGTTAAAAATTCATTAATAAAAATTAAAGGCATCGGTCCGTGGACGGCTGAGATGTTTCTGATGTTTTCTCTCGCCCGTCAGGATATTTTTTCCCTGGGTGATCTGGGACTTCGCAAAGCGATCCAAAAATTATACGCCTTTAAGAAAAAGCCGACTGATAAGCAAATCGAAAAATTAAGCAAAAAGTGGATTCCCTACAGGACTTGTGCCGCCAGAATTTTATGGAGAAGTTTGGATTTAGAGATAAAATAAAAATAGATTTTATTTTAAATTATTACAATAACCACGATAATCCTAACAAACCAATCGCAACCAAACCGAGTCTTTTACCCCACGTCACAAGCGTATCTTTCAAACTATCCGGTCGGGATGGCGTGATTTGTTCTTTACTCATATCTACTTACTTATTCAAATATTTAGCTATATTAGCATTATGTTCTTCAATAGTTTCGGCCGGATGAATTTCGCCCTGACTGTCGGAAATATAATACAGATAATCGGTTTCAGGAGCGTTGATTACAGCCATGATCGACTGCAGTCCGGGATTGGCGATTGGTCCGGGCGGCAGCCCGGGATTTTTATAGGTATTGTAAGCTGAATTTAGGTTAATGTCATCTAGAGTCAGGTTTTTCTTCCACCATGTTTTTTCTGCTGACTGATAACCTAAGGCGAACTGGATCGTAGCATCGATATCAAGTTTCATGCCAATATTCAGCCGGTTTAAGATAACACTGGCAATTACCGGACGATCCCCATCATGCCTGCCCTCTCTTTCCACCAGGGAAGCTATGGTTATTAACTGATTGATATTTAGCCCTTTTTTTGCTGCCTGTTCAATTATACCCGGGCCAATTTTACTGTGGAAATTATCAAGAAGTATATTCACAACGGAGGCGGCAGAAGCTTCTTTGGGTACAAGATATGTATCCGGGAACATATAGCCTTCCTGGGCTTTCTTCAGAAATTCACTTTCCGGGATCGAAAGTTTTTGAGTCAACTCTAAAGCGATTTCTTCATTTCGCCAACCCTCCGGAATGGTAATCCAGGTATCTGAAGTACCGTGGGTTAGAGTTTTCGCAATTAGCGGAAGATCCATAGAAGGGCTTATATTAAATTCACCTACCTGAAGATTGTCACCGACACCTCCAAACCTGGCGATGAGAAAAAAAGCAACCGGAGAGCGGATTAACTTGAGACTGCGAAGCCTTTCTGCGACTGTTCTGGCTGTTTCACCTCTGCGAATGACAAAAGTGGTAAAGGTTTTATCAGCAGGATTGATGCCTAATATTGCCTGTTTCCACCATAAATAACAAACTATACCGATTATGAAAAGAAGCAGGAACAGAATATAGAATTTTTTTTTCATGTCGAACGCGTAAGAGGAGCCCGTTGGTATTTTTTGGTTTTAGGATCAAATAAATAAATACGTCCGCATTTCCGGCAGGTAATTTTTATCTGACTATTTTTTTCCTTTATTTTTTCGCCTTCTTTTAGCGATGTACTACAACCAACGCATCTTCCCTGAGACATAAGCCAGGCTTGGACAGGAGCGATGATATTTTTAAACATATTACTCTATACTGTAAATTGGAATATTTTTTAATGTTTCCTTTGCCTCTTCCAAAAACCATTTATTAGACGAGTACAGTATACACAGTATATCATTTTTGTCCACATGTTCGTCTACTCTGCGCTCCAGAAAAATACCTGCTTTTTTATCCGACGGGCAACCGAGTATTTTGGCTATGATTGTCAGGTCTTTATTATTAAAAGCAGTAATTGATCCTTTTTTACGGCTTTTATACTCGTATTTGAACTTTCCAATTTCTATATCAGCAATAGAGATATCAGCATCTCCTCCCTGATGTTTAATAATCTCCCGCATCTTTTTTAGAGCCTGACCGCTCTGAAGAATTTGTCTTGCTAAATCTTCGCCTGAAATTTTTTCTTTGTTTTTGGAATCAAGACATAAATCCAAAAGTTTTCCAGAGAGTCTTAAAGTTTTTGCTTCCAGAACTAAAGGACGGTCGGATTTTTGTTCCAATACTTTTAAGACGTCAATTGCTTCAAGAGCAGGTCCGACACTGTGACCAGCCGGCTCCAGAATCTGATTGATGTCAACTGCCAGCTTGATATGAAATTTATCCGCCAAAAGTTGGAACTTTTTAGAGATTAATTCTGCATCTTTAAAATGCCGGATTTTTAAGGTTAGCCCGACAGGAATATCGAGCACCAAATGAGTCGCTCCGGAGGCTATTTTTTTAGCCATGATGGAAATAATGACTTTATCAAAAGACTCAAAAGAGAGAGGAGTTTCCACCTGAATAATGACATCATCAGCAGGCGCCAGTCCTAAATGTCCCCCCCAGACAATACATCCTCCGGTTTTAGCGACCATTTTTTCAATTTGGGAGGGTGAAAAAGTTACTGGAGCCAGAACTTCCATTGTATCAGCAGTTCCGGCGGGGGTAGTGATCGCCCGGGAGGAGTTTTTGGGTATCTTAAATCCTGCCGCAGCGATAATCGGGACAAGGATCATGGTAGTTCTGGTACCGGCTAGTCCACCGGTAGAGTGTTTATCAGCTACAATACCGTCAAAATGCAATTTAGCACCGGTATTAACCATGGCTTTGGTCAGATAATACAATTCCTGATCGGAAAAACCCTCTTTGAAGCCGGCAGCGACAAAATAAGTCGTCAGAATAGGACCTAATGTTTCGTGTGCTACCTCATCCATCAGTGAAAATATTTCATGGTAGGATAATTTTTTACCAAGTAGCTTTTTTTTTATAGCAGATAAAGCCTCTAGAGAATTAGAAGTTGGTGCGGTTTGATCAGGTTTTTTAATCTTTAGCATGTGTGAATCAGGTTGTTGATAATATTGATTTTATGATAAGACGTTTATAAGAAGTTCCGGGAGGCACACAGGTAATCAAGGTCAAATAGGCGTTGTTATACTCTTGCGTCAGGACCGATAAATCATCGGGCGTAGTTATTTTTAATTCTGACACTTTATAATTATAGGTGATATTATCAATGTTAACTAAAATATCATCATCAACTTTGAGGTCTGGCAATTTGGTAAAAATGGTCTTATAGTCCCTGGGATTGTATATAAAAGGCAAAGACGAATGTCCGAAGATGACGACGTTGCCGTAGTTGCCGGGCGGGGGTCCTGTGAATTGAATTAGGCCTTTAGTGAGATCCTCATCTTCGAACAACACACTTGCATTTTCAATTTTGAGTTTAGGTATAGACAACCGGTAATAATTGCTTTTATTTTGTTCCCAGGTGACATTTTTCACCGCTTTGGGAAACCAGGTGCTTGCCTTGGTATAGTCTGTTTTTATGGTCTCCAAAGCATTAATCAGGTTATTATCCGGTAATAATACAGATGCAGATTTATTGTCTTCCGGCACCGGACGGATAATAGTCTCAAACTTCGAGGCATAAAAAATATTAAAAGCGATTATTGGATAAGAAACCCAAACCACAATGAAAAGTCCGCTTGAAATCAATAAAATTGAAAGTTTAGAAACAGGTTTGGATCTATGAGCAAAAAATAGCATTTTTTCAGGATGAGTTATTAAAAACTAACAACGTCCACCGCAATATTTTCTCCGTTGAAAGGCAGACGGTTGGATAACAGAGGGAATTTATTAATTTGCACAATCTTAACCCCTGAGATATTATTGACAGATTTTAGATAATCTACGACCTCCTGGTAATTTTTACCGGTAATATCTTTTTTGATTATTACCAGATTGAGGGTTGGGATAAAGGAAGAATAAATGACAGCTGTGGCTTGAATTTCATTATTTTTATTCTTGGTAATATTGGTAATCCGGGCTCCGGTTCTTGATTCGTCAACAGAAAATCCTTCGGGAACACTCAGAGGATTTTCTTTGGATAAACTGATTAATTCCTCAGAGTTATAAGACAGTCCTGTAACTTTCAGACTTAACGTTAAAGACACTTCTTTTGCTTCACTGCCCATCTCCGCGCTGAATTTCTTGCTGCTGATTTCTGTGGTTAATGATTGGTCAATCAAAACTGCACCGCTTTTAATTTTCTGGTTTAATTCCTGTTTGGCTTTAGCCATTAGTTCGCTGGTAAGTGCTTCTTCCAAATTATCCCGATCATCTTTGGAAATACTGGCCGCCTCCCGGCTGGTGCCTCCCGTCAAGGCTGTCTCATTTTTAGCAGAAAGTGAATTTTCCGGAAAATCCTTAAAAGTAAAGTTGCTTCCCGGCGATAAATTACTTTCCGGTCCGATATTATTAGAAGTTACTTTGGCCGTAGTTTTTCCGTAGGCAAGGCCTTCACCGGTATCAGAAGCAGAAGCGATGTTGACATTTTCATCAAGGTTAAAAGTAAGAGAGCCGTTTTGCAAAATCGCTCCCTTGGGCAACGTTTTGCTGTTAAATGTCTTATTATAGACAGTAATCGTTCCTTTGGCTTTTTCCCCGACCTTGGTTTTACCGGTCGATGCAATATTTTTTTCTCCTTCTACAATGACGGAGATTTCTTCAGCTATAAGGTAGTTCTTGAGATTTTGAAGTGAATCTTGTTGGGTAAAGATAGAAATCTCCATATTTTTTGAGTTTATTTGAGGATAAACAAAGATGGAGACATCCGCCTTGGGATAGGTAAAAAAGAACCAGCCTGATAATCCTAAAATGATTAATAATAAGATGACCGGCAGTAAAAGGGAGTTGAAAAAATCCGGAATTTTCACACCGCTTAAAACTTTTTTTTTGGGTTTATCTTCTTTAATTTCTTCTGCAACCGTTTCGTCGATCATAAAAGGAGCCGGGGTTGCGGGAAGTGTAATATTTTGATGGACGGATATTTTCTCTGCTATTTCGTTGTCTTTAGTAAATCCAAATGTTTCCTCTTCCTCTTCGTTATCTGTGATTTCTTCATCAATACTTACCTGATTTTTTTTATCTTTTACAGATATTATTTCTTGGATATCTGAAGACTCTTTAGGCTCTTTCTGGTGAGGTGCGGCAAGATCGGGTGGTCCAAAATCAGCCTGCAGTAAATTAACTTCATGAGTTTTCATAAAAGAAGTGCCTGCAGCTTCAATTAAAGCCGTCATGATATCACCTGACGATAAGATTTCAATTTTTGGTGTATGCAAAAATTCAGGATGCTTATTCCAGGGAAGACGAAGTAAATTTTCTCTGATCTCCTCTAAATTTTCCCCTTCATCATAAATTATTATTCTTGAAGGTAAGATATCAGCCTTCAGATCAGGAATGATTGCCTCGATGTCCGAGATGACGGACGAAGTTCTGGGAATAAGAAAATTATGCTGTATTTTTCCAACCCTGACTAAAGTTAAAGTCAGAGTTTCTTTGGTTAGGCATAGAATAAGGCTGGTAGGAGGCGATCCTTCTTCTTTTTGGAGATAATAAGTGATGGCATCCGGATATTCTACAAAACCTTGAGGTTCAAGAGCTAAATCTTTGGTAATTTTTTTTAATCTTTCCAGATATTCCGGTTTTACTTTGTCGCCTTCGAGGTATGCAAAAGGAAGCGCAAAAACGACTTTTTCCACCAGATAATTTTCAGGGACATTTTTTTCGGCACAGCTTATGGCAATATCTGCTGCTTCAGACTCATTTTCTCCCTGAGAGTAGTCGCTTTCGCCTGTTCCGATCAGCGTGAGTTGATTGCCGTGAATTAAGGTAATCGCGGCTCTGATTTTTCTATCTTCCACAGCCAGAGTCAGAAAATATTCAGATTTATCTTTTTTCGGAAGAAATTTTGAAAATATGGACATGAATTAAATTAGGGTGGCGTAAATTCTTCGGCTATTGCTACCGGCAGCCTCCTCTTTTATTATCTTAAACTTTCCCAAGAGTCCTGTAAAGTCGACGTGGGGTCCGCCGCAGACCTCTTTGGAAAAATTGCCGATAGAATAGACTTTTACTTTTGCCGGATATTTTACTCCGGGGACGGTTAGAGCGCTATTTTTCAAAGCCTGTTCCAATTCTGTAATCGACATATTTACACGCAAATTCTCCTTAATCTTAAGATTCACAATTTTCTCGATATCGAGTATTTCCTGATCGGTCAGTTTTTTTGGGTGGGTAAAATCAAAACGCAGACGCTGTACGGTAATATTGCTCCCTTTTTGCCGGACATGATCACCCAGGATGTCCCGCAGAGTTTGTTGCAGAAGGTGCGTTGCGGTATGCAGACGGGTGATAACCTCTGAATGATTCTGCAGTCCGCCTTTGAACATTCCCTTACTGGTATTTCTGGATAATTCCTGATGTTTCTGAAATTCTTTCTGAAACTCTCCAAAGTCAATCTTTTGTCCTCGTTCCAGAGCTAATTCTGCTGTTAACTCCCAGGGAAAGCCGTATGTTTGCAGCAGATCGAAGGCTAATTTTCCGTCAACGACAGGTTGTTTTTCCAGTAGTTTTATTCCTTTATTTAATACCTGTTCAAACCTTTTTATTTCTTCACTCAGGGTAGAGGTAATGTTGGAGAATTCCTTCGTCTCAGGATAAAGATAGACATTGCTATATATTTGACCGATGACCTGACAAATTTGTATTCCGGCTTCAATTGTGGAACATTGCAGATGGAGTTTATGCATTTTCACAACAGATCGTCTGATAAGACGGCGCAAAATATAACCCTGTTGTTTGTTGCCGGGTTGCAGTCCTTCTGCAAGCATGAAGGTGGCTGCCTTCAGGTGATCTGTGATGATACGCATGGGTGGCTGATTGATCGGATCGGAATATTTTTTACCCGAAAGCCTGGATAGTAATTCAATGACCGGAAAAAATAAATCTGATTGGAAGATATCGGGATTATTTTCGGTTGCAGCAATAAGCCGTTCCAGCCCACCCCCGAAGTCCACATTTTTATTTGGGAGTTCTGTGAGAGTGCCGTCAGCCTGTTTTTGATACTGCATAAAAACGCTGTTGCCAATTTCCAGAAAATGTCCGCATTCACAGTTTGGGTGACACTGTTTTCCAAACTTTGGGTCATGGGGAATTTGAGTAAATTCAAAAAAAACCTCACTGTCCGGCCCACCGGGTTCCCCTGGTGGCATTTTTTCCGGTTCCCCGGACCTGCTCCACCAATTTTTAGAAGCAGGGTAGAGGAAAATCCGTCCTTGCTTCGCCGAAGTTCCACTATTGGACGAAGGCGAGTCGACAACTTTTGCATCAATCCCTACGCTTGCGTAAATCTCTTTCCATATCTCAACAGACTCGGTATCTTTAGGGACAATCTGATCACCTTCATAAACCGTGACATAAAGTTTATTGGGATCAAGCTTTAATACTTTAGTCAGAAACGTAAAAAACCATCTCAGCTGGTCATTTTTAAAATAATCTCCCAGAGACCAGTTGCCGAGCATTTCAAAAAAAGTACTATGCCGGTTGTCACCGACCTCATTTATATCCTGAGCGCGGAATGATTTTTGGCTGTCAGTAAGCCTTTGGCCTAGGGGGTGTTTTTCCCCGAGTAAAAACGGAATTAAAGGCTGCATGCCAGAGCTGGTAAAAAGGGTAGTCGGATCGTTTTCAGGAATTATGGGAGCAGAAGGAATTACCTGGTGATTTCTTGGCGATTCCAGAAAAAAATCCAGATATTTTTTGCGAAGTTCCCGATGAGTCATTTGCGGCTATTATAACTCATCACTGTATTTCAGGTGAAGAGAGCAATATAAGCAAGTAATCATGAAGACAAATGTTTACCATTTTTTTTAAAAAAACGGTTACGGACCGCCTCCGTCAGTTCCACGCCTTTTTTCTGCACTTCCTGCAGTTGTCCCAAGGAATCATCAAGTCTGTCAACTAAAGTTTGGCTGACTTTTTGCGCGCCTGCTGCAACTTCCTGTTTAACTTTTTTTTGCAAGTCACCTGCTTCTTCGAGGTATTTTTCACTCCTGGTTTTCAGAGTGTGAATTTTATCGTCAATTTTATTCTTGACGTCTTTTTCTTCATCCTCCAGAAACCGGGAGATTTTTTTGCCTTCTTTCGTTCCTAAGACAAAGATGATAAAAGCGCCAATTAATCCTCCCAGGAAAAACCCCAGCCAGAAATTACCGCTTTTATGAGAGTTATCATTCATGAGTCTTATCCTCCCCGTTTTTATCTTTTTTTCTGAAAACATTAAAAATTCCCATTACAGTTTTTACTCCTTCGGTAAAACCGTTGATATTGGTCAGAGATTTGGAGATTGAAGTTGATACATTTACGGTGGAATCAACCACCTTATTAAATTTTTGCAGCATTTTCCTGATTTCGCCCAGTATCATGAAAACCTGATATCCGATTACGACCATGACAATCGTCAAAACGCTGATGACCGCAAAAAGAAGAATTTGAGTTGACTCATTCATAAGAGCAGGTAGTATTCTATTCTAACCTTTGAAATTCCAACAGTCAATATTAACTTATACTTGATTTCAGTCTCAATCTCCTTGAATCCGGATGGTCCGTTTGATGGTATTTTTTCTGTTATATTTACTGACTGATTCGATCATTATAATATTAGTTCCCGGTGAAAGAGTTAATGTGGTGAAAAAGTGTCCGCTTTCGTCAACGGCTATTTTCTGATTGTTAACCAGGATTACAGCATCGGTATTGGTAATTCCTGTAACCATAATCCGTTCCGAGGAAAAAATCTCGCCTTCTTTTGGAGAAGTAATATTAAGCGGCGGCGGACTGGTAATGTTTCTGTATTGGTAAAAAAGATAGCCGAAGAAAAACAGGAAAAAGAAAACTATAATAAGTACGGAAATCGTTTTTGGAGTATATCGGAAAATAGACTGATTTAAAGGTTCTGTGACACCCTCGGGGAGCAGTCCCTGACGTTCCTGCTGGCGGAATTGCCTGCGGAAAATAGCCAACATTTCGTCAGGTTTTAACCCCAAAAATGAGCTGTAGTTTTTTAAAAAACCTTTGATATAAGGAAGAGAGGGAAGTTTTTCCCAGGAATTTTCCTCAAGAGCCACCAGAAATTTTTTCCTGATTCTTAAATGAATCTCAATTTCCTCAAAAGTTAATTTTTTCTCCAGCCTGACCCTTTTGAGAATTTCTCCAATTGTAAGCATAAAAAAGTCAATTCAGCCCTTAGCTTTCAGCAGGATTTGCTTGATTGGCAAAGTATTCATCTCCACTTTTGACCCTGACCTCGCGTGGTTTACTACCTTCGCCGGCTCCGACAATTCCTTCAGCTTCCAGCTGATCCAAAATTCGGGCTGCCCTGGCGTATCCGATCGAAAGCCTGCGTTGTAGAAGTGAGGCTGAAGCGCGGTCATACTGGCAGACTATACTTACCGCCTCGTTAAATTTATCGTCTTTTCCATCAGCCCCAATTTGGGCCCCTGTTGACGACCTGCCAACACTAACAGGAATAGAAGTGACTTCCTTGGTATACTCCACAGGCTGTTTTTTAGCTTTGAAAAAATCTACCAACTGTCTGACTTCATTTTCAGAAACAAAAGTTCCCTGAATTCTGGTCGGTTTTGCCTGTTCAGGCGGAATATACAGCATATCTCCTTTACCGATTAATTTTTCCGCCCCGGGCATATCAATAATCACTCTTGAGTCGATCATCGAGGAAACATTAAAAGCAATCCGTGAAGGAATATTGGCTTTGATAAGTCCTGTAATAACATCAACAGACGGCCGTTGTGTAGCTACGACCAGGTGGATACCGGTGGCTCTTGCCATCTGTGCCAGCCGGCAGATAGTATCTTCTACATCCACAGCTGAAAAAGCCATCAGGTCTGCCAGTTCATCTATAAAGATGACTATATAGGGAAGTGCCTGAAAACCTGATAGCTCATTATAACCGTCAATATTACGGACTCCTACCTCAGCAAAAACTTTATATCTTTTTTCCATTTCCTGAATTGCCCATTTTAGAGCTGAAAGAATTTTTTCAGGTTCGACTATGACGGGGGTCAAAAGATGCGGAATGCCGTTATAGCCGGTTAACTCCACTCTTTTCGGATCAACCAGTATCAGTCTGACTTCGGCAGGTGTGGTGCGGAAAAGTAAAGATGCGATCCATGAGTTAATCAAAACTGATTTACCCGAACCTGTTGTTCCGGCGATGAGCACATGGGGCATTTTGGAAATATTGTCAATCACGGGTTGACCTGAAACGTCGAGTCCTAAAGCAACCGATAATTTATTTTTATTCTTTTTCAAGATGTCAGACGATAGCATTTCTCTGAGAGTGACAAATTCCAAAGATCTGTTGGGAATTTCGATTCCGACTAAACTTCTGCCCGGGATCGGTGCATCAATTCTAATTTGTCCCGTGGGAGCAGCCAGAGCAAGAGCCAGATCATTGGAGAGGGAAGTGATCTTGGAGAGTTTAGTGCCTAAGGCTATTTCCAGAGCATATTGCGTCACGGCCGGACCAAGATTCACCTCAACTACTTTAGCAGAAATGCCGAAACTTTCGAGAGTTTTTTCGATAACATGGGCGTTTTTTTTCATATCGCCTCTATCAGCTGTTTGTCCGGATGATGTCCTCAGTAATGCCAAAGGCGGGTATTCCCAAACAGCATTATTTTCAGGTTTATTAGACAGCACATCTGTTCCCAGCATAGAAATTTGTGACATTTCCAGTTTTTTCGCTAAAATAGGTTGGATCATTTTATCTTCATTGGCAGTTTCAGATTTTTTATATTCGGTAGGCGGTTTTATAGGCAGTTTTTCGAGAAACAAAGATTTTGATTTTTTAAGAAAAACGCTTTCGATAATTTTGCGAATTTTCTTATAAAGAAACAAAATCATATTTAGAATTTCATCAAGCGAAGTATTGAAAAGGACTATAATTCCGATAAAAAACATGCCCAAAAGCACGATAAATGCGCCAACCGCTGAAATCAGGGAGACAAAATTTCCCCAGATTTGCTCACCGATAAACCCGCTTTGGGTTAAAGCCAGAAGACAGATGAAACTCAGCAGCATGCCAAATGATATGTTGGCTTTGGAAAACGGAGTTTTGATCTTCAGAAACAACAGGGAAAAGGTAATTAATACTATGGGCAACACCAGAGATCCCCAGCCAAAAAGGTTGAGAGAAATCTTATTGAGCGAGTCTAAAATGCTTCCCTGTTGTAAGAAAGAAAGCCAGATTAATATGGAAAGGCTGATAAGAAGAATAGACAAAACAGTATAAAGGGTTTGGTCTTTTATTTTATAGCGCCTGAATATTTTTTTTCTGTATCTTCTAGACATAAGAGCAGTATTCTATTATATCAATATCAATTGCCACTAGGAAGAACCATCTAAAATATCCTATAGTATTTAAGAGCAAGTGTCAAGAGGCGGTAATTGTTTAAGTCTTTATGATAAACTAAAATGACAAATATGAGCGATACGGTAATTGAAGTAAAAAATCTGACGAAGAAATTCGGCTCTTTTACAGCCGTTGACGATATTTCTTTTTCTGTCGAGGAAGGAGAAATTATTGGTCTTCTGGGCCCAAACGGCGCCGGGAAAACGACAACAATTCAGATGCTTCTGGGACTTATCACTCCCAGTTTTGGTGATATAAAAATCATGGGTAAAGATCTAAAAGCTCAAAAAGAGGAAATTCTTGGCTTAACAAACTTTTCCTCAAGCTATACTCATCTTCCCTGGAGATTAACAGTCTGGGAAAATCTGTATGTAGTAGCTCTTTTATACTCTGTTGAAAGCCCTAAGGATCAAGTAGCTAGAGTTATAAAGATAATGGGGCTTTCGGAGGTAAAAAATAAAACAATTAATGAACTTTCATCAGGGTGGATAACCAAAGTAAATTTGGCAAGAACATTTTTGAACATGCCGAAATTAATGCTTCTGGATGAACCAACCGCCAGTCTTGATCCTGAAGGGGCAATGGAGGTAAGGCGCGAAATACTAAAATTTAAGAAAGAAAACGGTGCCTCAATTTTATGGACTTCGCATAATATGGCAGAGGTTGAAGAAATCTGTGACAGGGTGATATTTCTCAACAAAGGAAAAATTTTTGCTGTAGATACGCCTTACGGATTGGCAAATACCATCAAAACCTGTCGTATATCCCTGATGATAGAAGACGGAAGAGAGCGGCTAAAATCGATAGCTGAAAAAAATAATTGGAAAGTATTAATCACAGAAAGATTTTCTACGGTTGAACTGGATGAGGAAAAAATTCCTTTATTTTTAAATTCTTTGACAGAAACAGGTATTAAATACAGTCAAATCAGCATCGACAAACCAACGCTGGAAGATTTTTTTATCACTACAGCCAAACAAATAAATGAATAATTTTATTAACTTTACACGGGTAAGAGGAATCGTCATGCGTCATATTTATGAATGGAGGAGGAATTTAGACCGCGTGGTTGATTCTTTCTGGTGGGCTACGATTGATATTGTCTTTTGGGGGTTGACAGCTAATTATCTAAAACAAACCGGAACGACTAATCCGCAAATAGTTTATTTATTCATAGGCGGGATATTACTTTGGGTGATTGTCCAAAACTCTCAAAGAGATATTAATATGCCGCTTTTAAACGATGCTTGGAATAGAAATCTTATCAATCTTTTTACTACTCCCATAAGACTGCGAGAGTTTATCCTGGGAACAATTATCTTGGGGCTTTTCAAATTAACCCTCACGGTGATATTCTTGGCAGTGATTGCATATTTGCTCTATCAGTTTAATATTTTTATTTTCGGTTTCTATCTCATACCTGCAGTTATTAATCTCATACTGGTTGGCTGGTGGATCGGATTTTTGATCAACGGACTGATACTTCGATTCGGCTATCGGATAGAATCATTTGCCTGGGCCTTTATCTTTGTTATTTATCCATTCTCCGCAGTAATATATCCGGTGAGTGCTTTACCTGGTTGGGCAAGATTTATCTCAGCATTTCTTCCAACAAGTTATATTTTCGAAAATATGAGAAGCATCTTATTTACAGGAACTTTCTCAATTCAATACATCTTGATAAGCCTATCATTAAATTTGATCTATATCGTGTTATCCCTTCTTTTTATGAATCGGATGTTTACAGAAGCTTTAAAAAATGCCAAACTAGTAAAATTAAATTAATATTTACTTATGCCAAAGAAAGATAATCTGCATACCGAATACCAGTATTTAAACCTGTTGGAGGATATTCTGGAAAACGGCAGTTGGAAAATAAGCCATTCGACAGGAGTCAAACTCAAAAGCGTTTTCGGCAGGCAAATCCGCTTTGACCTCTCCCGCGGATTTCCGCTTCTGACTACCAAAAAAGTTTTTGTGCGGGGAATTATTCATGAGCTTATCTGGTTTTTATCGGGAAGCTCCAATATTAAATATTTAATTGACAATAACGTCCATATCTGGGACGAGTGGGCATATAAGAAATATTTGTGGGCGGTTGAGGCTAAAAAAGCTAAGAAAATAAATTACGATGATTTTATAAGTTGTATACAAACCGACAAAAAGTTTCTCAAAAAATGGGGTGAACTCGGACCGGTTTACGGGGTGCAATGGCGTAATTGGCCCGCCTTCGCCCCGACGTACGTCGGGGTTACGGCGGGTAAACCCAAAGGTGGCGTAAAAACTGTCGACCAGCTGGGTTGGGCTATTGAAAAAATCAAAAAATATCCCCAAAAAAAACACTACATCATTTCCGCCTGGAATGCCGGCTGTATTTACGAGATGTCCGGCAGTCACGCGGCTTCGATGGTAATAGCTCCCTGCCACACTCTTTTCCACATCAATATCACCGGAGATAAATTATCGCTTCTGCTTTATCAAA
>MFJN01000028.1:34479-34761 GCA_001779235.1 Candidatus Gottesmanbacteria bacterium RIFCSPHIGHO2_02_FULL_40_13
CAAGCCGGAAGATTTTATCCACACTTTTGGCGATGCCCATATTTATGAAAATCATTTTGAGCAGGTGAAAGAGCAGTTGAGCCGGACACCAAAACCATTTCCGACTATGAAACTCAATCCAAGAGTGGAAAAAATAGATGATTTTAAATTTGAGGATTTTACTGTTGAAGGTTATGATCCATATCCCCCGATTAAAGGAGAAATTACCGTGGTGGGAGGGTTTTGATAAGAGTTGAAACGAGGTTTGAAACGAGGTGCAACTTCGTATTACTATCTGGATTT
>MFJN01000029.1:0-7417 GCA_001779235.1 Candidatus Gottesmanbacteria bacterium RIFCSPHIGHO2_02_FULL_40_13
CTCTCATCGGCAAATCCTGTACGGATGTCACGATGCAATAATTTTATATGACCAAAAAGCAAATACCGCTCATCTTCATTCTTTTTTTGATTTTAGCAAATATTCATTATCTGCCAAAATCTCCTGTCTACGCACAGATAAAACTGGGTATTCTCACTCCTCCCCCAACCCAAATTCCGTATAACTATACCCCGCCGCCCGGTCAACCTACTGCCACACCAATAAACGTTGAAAATCCTCTGCTCAACGATCCCAGTCCGACAAAAACTCAAGAAAATACAGGAATTCCCGGCAATAAAATAATAAATTTTGCGGCTGATATCAGGCAAGCCTGTCCGCCGGGCATTGTCAACTTTTCCAATAAAGACTGCCTTTTAAATATCAAGACCGAAGCGGCCAATATCAAAGACGTCATTGATAAACTTTATTTTTCGACCCTTAGCTATAATTACCTGCAGTGCGTAGGATTTGTCAACGGAGCTGTATTATTATCTCTGAAAGACAACCTGTATGACTGCGGAAACGCCCGGGATTATGCCAATTGCCCGGAGCTGAAAAACTATATTTTTATGGAAAATTATACCGGCGTCATCAAAGTGAATGACATACCGGTCTGGGATACAGGAACTTACGGGCATATAGCCTATGTCGTCAAAAAATATGACAACAAAAACTTTCAAGTTGCCGAGGCTAATTTTGGGATTTCCGGTTTAGTACGCACCTATAATTATACCGTAGATGACCCCAGGCTGATGGGTTGGCTTAGAAAAAAATAAGTATCATATGATGGATGCAAACAGCAATGATATCAATCAGTTTGAGAAAAGATCATGGAAAGATGCAGTCGTCCTGAAATTGCACAATCCAAAAGTTCTCATCGGTATTTTTATCTTTTTTCTGCTTTTTACTGTTTCCATACTGGCCCTGACAGCTTCTAAATCCGAGGGTGATAAGAAAAGCGCAACTGAAAATACGAAACCTGGCGAAAAATCTGAAAATAATTTTCCCCCAGCAAAAATAGATTCGGAGCTGACAATCGTCAATCTGTCACCCATAGATAATACTCAAGATGCAGGCATCAATCAAGCCGTCACTGTCACTTTCAACAGAAATATAAAAAAGGAAGAGATTGAACTATCGATCATGCCGCGGGTTGAATTAAAGATAGATATCAGGAATAACCTGTTGATTTTTACGCCCGTATCATCCTACCAGCCCGGTACCCTTTATACTTATCTTGTCAAATCAAAATCATTTGCCAAGCCTCCCAATACCCATAATTTTCAAACGACAGGGCTAACAACCGTCTTTTTACCTGATACCCAAGACCTTGAGGGGCAAAAAAATCTTGACGATTTCCAAAAATCCTCTCACCCTGATGTCTTTTTATCCAATCAGACGCCTTTCGAAAATGAATTTTTCCGGATAGATTCATATTTTACAGATGTTCCTGCAGGGCATTTTGCCTTCACAGCTTCGATAAAAACAATGCCAGTTGCGAACGGCAAAACAGAGATGAATAATTGGCTGCTTTCTCTGGGATTGGCCCAAGATCAAATCAAAAATTTAGATATCCGATATCTTGGGGTAAAACCTTGATTTGGCTGAAAATTAATCTGACAGTTTTTTGCGAGAGGTCTTTTTTGATTTTTTTATTTCAGGCTTGGAGAGTGTCTTCGACGACCACACCAGTGACACTTCGAAGGTTTGGAGAGGCTGTATTTTTCAACTCATAAATAAATGACTCATTAATGACGTTCTGACGGGCAGTTCTACCCCCGTCCCTAGGTTTTCTTCTCCCGATACATCTTCTCCACCACGTTTTGAGGCGGAGGATCGATACCCTCCGGAAGATAAATGGTGATTGTTTCGCCAGTTGAAAGCGTGTAGGTATATCCCGCTTTGGGCCGCGCCTCAATCTCCTCCAGCGCATTTGCGGATTTCTCACCGGGTAAAGGCGCAGATTTTTTCTTCTGTACAAAAAACAGCAGCACCAGAAAAACTATTATTGCAAAGAGAATTACTATAAGTATCTTTTTCTTCATATTACAGCGCTATAAAATGCGGTGTGTCCCAGGAATAGGCATGAATAAAACCGTATTTTTGGGCATTGCTGATGACAGTTTGGGGCACCTCAAAAAAATCCACGAGGTTGCCATCAGTCAATACCGCGCAATACAGATCCACAGCTGATCCGGACTGGTGAGTACTCCACCCGGGAGTTTCCACTCCGCAGCTGTCCGGATTTTGAGCACATCCTTTGTTCTCCCAGATTTCCTGTTGAGTCTCAAAACTCCGAAATCCGTAAGCAAGCATGGCAGTACAGCCGGATTTGTCGACCGCCTTCAGAAGATCGCGAAGTGGATCAATAATTTCTTCCCGCACCTTTATCTCCGGCTGCCAAACCCAATAATCGCCTGCCCCCAACTTGTTCTTGGCGTTAACAAGCTTAGGCGGAGTCCAGGTCGCCCCATAAGCAAAGGCAACCCTTTTATCACTGCAAAACTCCCGCTCAAGAAGTGAAGGTTGGGGTGTGTAAAGACCCGCTCCCCGGTCAGAACAAGTCTGATAATCGGGATCGTTTTGATCCGGCATATCTTGCGGGTTATCTTCTTCCTCAACGGTCGGAATAATCGTGGCCGGGGGTATTCTTGTCGGTGGCGGAGTAAGGATACCAAGTTTGATGGTCTTTATCTCTTCTGCGCCTGCTCTTGATGAAGATACGATCAGCATAGTTCCCGAAAGACTGACTAAAAATACGAATATAAGCATGCGTCTTACGTGCATAGTATTATTATAATATATACCTTTCTTATTCGATTTTACAACTTTTTCGTTTAAAAATGTTGCTAAACACGAGTTTCGCGTTATTCGTCATCCCGACCGAACCAGTCAGACTGGTGAGTGGAGGGATCTTCCACGATAGAACTTGGTAGATTCCTCGACTGCGCTTCGCTCCGCTCGGAATGACATATGTTTCGTTAACGCGAAACTCGTGCTCAATTGTGATAACATTATCAACTCTGGAGGTTAAAATCACTCCCCGAACGTAAGCTCGCGGGAAGTTGAATTATTCTATGGTTTTAGAAAAAGAAACCAAACCATTGATTGATGAGGCACCAAGGGATCATCCTGAACAGACAATAGGTGACCCAATCAATCAGTGGGTATCAGAAATTATAATAAATGTTGAAGCCAATAAAACCGCTGGTACCAATGTTTTACTTCTGTCAGATATAGACGATACTCTTTTGGACACTTCTTTGAGGTGGCATGAAAGATTAAAAACAACCTGTGAAGAAAATGGCGTCCCGCGTTTAATGATCCCTGATGTAAGGAAGTTTCAATCAAGAGGACAACGAGCAGCCTTCGAACCGGTTTTCACCGAATTTGGGCTAAATTATAATAGTTATCGAGACGCATTTGTCAACGATCCTAATTTTTATGTTGATTTACCTTTGCTAATAAACCCACACGCTCTGAACAAAGTATTATCTGACAACGTGATGTGGGGCGGATATTTAAGCGGCAGACCTACTCATCTGACAGATATCACTAAATTAGAATTAATAAAATCCGGTTTTTTAAACGCTCCGTTATTACTTCAACCAAAAGAATTCGGGTACGATAAGGGAACTGATTACAAAGTAGAAGCAATTAAAAGATTGCGTCAAGAGCTTGATAATCGGGGTTATGAAAAAATGATATTAGTATATATAGATGATTATGAAGGAAATATTGAGAGAATATCAAAAGAGTGCGGTTCTGATATTGAAGCTATTTTATGCCAAAATAACATGGATAATAAATTCAAAACACCCAGATTATCATGGGATGAAATTGCTGTAAAATTAGCAGGTAAGTCAGAACAATTATGGTTACAAAGGTTATCTTATCCCCCAGCTTCCATTTTGAAAATAAAAGGATCGCGCGAAAAGGCCTTCGAATTTGCGTCAACAAGTCCCACAGGAGTCGGTGATGTTTTAGAAAATTTATTTAGATCAGCTTTATATCCTTCAAAAGGTTTAGGAATAATTAGTGAGTTAGATAACAGATTTTTTGACAAATGGTTTCAGGATTATATGCCTATTATTCAGAAAAAATATAAGGAAAATTCTGCGAGCGCTTTATTTGCTCTATATTTTTTTACAAGAGATTTTTATATGCCCTTAAGAATACTTCATATCTTATCAATTCTTAAAGAGGCAGGGCCTGAAGATACTCTTCACTTAATGGCTAGAGATGCCCTACCTGAACTAATTTTCGCTTCTCATCTGAAAAAAACAGGAATTGTGCCTGTTCCAAAAATGAATTATGTAACTGTAAGTAACATGTTATTAAGACAGATGGATGACCCCGGAAAAAAACCACAATTACTTGAATTTTTAAAACAATTTGATTTTTATAAACCTGGAAAACACTGGATTATCGATATAGGTTTTGAGGGTGAAATTCCGCACAGATTGTCTCAATTATATCCTGGTACAGGTTTTGAGGTTCGATTTTTATTGTCAAAGGCTAATGATAAAATAGTTAAAGAACGACCTGTTATGCAAAATGCTAAAGGTTATATTTATGATAAAAGAGAGAGAAATAATAGAGATGATATGGCTAAAAAAATAATCGCCGATGATGTCAGAAATATTAGATTAATCGAAGATACCTTTGGCGGTGTAAAAACCAGTTCAACTAATATCTTTAGATCAAATAGGGATCAATTAAAAACCAATGCTATTTTATATCCGCCTTCTTTTAATCAAATGCGGAAAAAGGTTGCACTTTTAGCAATGAGGGACGCCAGTAAGATATATATCCAAAGCTTAACAAACGGTACGCCCGTTAATTGGCTTCTAAACAGAAGAATTCCTCTTGCAAGTAACTTTAAACATTTTCTTAATTTTATTTTAATTCCAGTGAGTGATGAAGCTGCCCGAGTTGCGATGTTCGTCCCTCATGAACCAACTAATTGGGATCCAAATTTTACAGGGGTATAGGATTTCTATAGTGTACCAGGAAACCGTTCCCTATTACGAATCACCTGTTGTATGGGCTTCAAATCACCAATCATGAAACTATTTGAGAACCATCCTCTATGGTTATTGGTAGTTTTACATATTTGCGTATATGTGTAATAATATATTTACACTATGAAAAAAAGGCTTTTGTATTACGAGCTGGTAAAGTACCTTAATCACAAAAATGCGCTTCTGATTACCGGAATGCGGCAAGTTGGAAAAACTACGCTCATGCGTCAAATATACGATGTAGTAAAAAAT
Source organism: Candidatus Gottesmanbacteria bacterium RIFCSPHIGHO2_02_FULL_40_13 (assembly GCA_001779235.1). Lineage (GTDB taxonomy): Bacteria > Patescibacteriota > Microgenomatia > 2-02-FULL-39-11 > 2-02-FULL-39-11 > 2-02-FULL-40-13. Next base: position 5,277 of record MFJN01000029.1, read on the forward strand.
CCTAAACTTTGGTTTGACTTTGATAACCCGCTTGATCAAAAAGTTTTTGAAGATAACGATTATAAGGTAATCTATAAAAGACTAGTCGATATGGAGAAAAAAGCGGGCAAGCTCTCAGTATTTATCGATGAGATTCAAAACTTTCCTGAAATAACCAAAGTGATTAAATATCTTATTGACCATCACGGCGTTAAATTTTATCTAACAGGTTCTTCGAACTTTTATCTCAAAAACCTGTTTCCCGAGTCATTATCCGGCCGTAAATTCCTGTACGAACTTCCTCCTTTGAGCTTTCAGGAATATCTCTATTTTAAGGATGTAGATTCATTGAAAGAGATACAGAACTTTACTTTGCAAGGTGCGTATAAGAAAAATAGTATTTTTGCTCATAAAGCTCGAGCAGCAGAATATGATGATTTTCTTATGTATGGCGGCTTTCCTGAAGTCGTTATTACAGAAGATAAAGAAACCAAAGTAATGGTACTTAAAAATATTTTTGCCTCTTTTTTTGAAAAGGGTATTAAAATATTATCAGACTATTCTGATATACGGGAGCTTCGAGATATGATATTACTTCTGGTACCTCGAGTATGTTCTATGCTTGATGTATCCCGTTTATCAAGTGAACTCTCTATAGATAGAGTGAAAATATATCGATTCCTGGAATTTCTGCAAGGAACATTTTTCATTAGACTTCTACCAAAATATAGTAAAAGCATAGACCGGTCAGTTGCGGGAGGAAAAAAAGTCTATTTTACTGATACCGGACTTTTAAATGTAATTGGAAAAGTAAGTGAAGCACAAATCTTTGAAAATGCAATTATTAATCAACTGGCGCGATACGGCAAGGTCAGCTTCTATAACAAGCGCAATACTGCTGAAATTGATGCGATCTTGGATAATCAGACAGCTTTTGAGGTAAAGCTGACTGGTACAGAAAAGGACATCTCCAAGTTATCTGCTTTGTCCTCTGAACTTGGAATATCTCAATCCTTCGTAATCTCAAAGAAATTTCAGGAAAAAGATGGATTTTTATCACCAGTATTGCTTTAACTGCACAAACGTATTCCATCTTTAGCAACCCCCGGAGTTGATCAGGTTGATTATGATCAATGGTAAAATCAAGTTTTTTGTGGTTTAGGTTCAGGTTGATGAAAAAATAAAGTTTCTTCGCCAGGGATTCCATTTTGAAGTAACTTTACCGGTAAAGCTCCGTTTTTCAGCACTCCAATAACCAAAATATCTGTTGGAATATTAGTTATCACCGAATCACTGTCTTCGTGATATCCATAATTTAATTCTGTACCGGCAGGGACAGTTATTTGATAAGGAATTATTTGTTCAGTTTTTACCATTTTACTTTACTCTTATTCGAGTTTCGCACCTCTGTCATTCCGAGCGAGGTCGAAGACCGAGCGTGGGAATCTTTCATCAGATTGCCACGTCCCCCGACGTAACGTCGGGGTCCTCGCAATGACAACTGCGAAATTCGTGTCTTATTGTTTTTTCTTAACAGTAGTACCAGGATATCTTTCCCTATTTACGAATCACCTGTTGTATGGGCCTCCCCGCTTTATTTGAAACATCCTATAGGGATCCAATCCAAACTTTGGCTGAACATAAGTGGATCCGCGTCTGGTGCGCCTAGATCTTTTTGGTGACCACGCTTCGAAGGCACAAAGGGCAGTACCGTTCGTGACTCAAAAGACATCGGTGACATATCCTATAATGAAATTATATCATAAATTCTTCGTTATAAAACGTGATTCGCGATTTTGCAATTCAGTGGAAATATTATATACTATAGGTTTAGTAATTTAATCTTTGTATGATTGAGCGAGAAGACAGTTCTCAATTTTTAGTAACAAATACTTTACTTGAACCGATATTACCATCAGTGCTTCCCGACTCAGGGGCAATTATAGGGATAACTGATACTATGTCTGATGTTGAAATGGGCAGAAGAAAAGGTCAGGCATTATTGTGGGTAAGTCGATTTGCCGCGGCTATTTCAACAGGATTAATGGGGTCTGAAGATTTAAAACCATTAGCTTTACCGATGTTGGTGGTTGCAGCCGCTACTACTGTGGCTGCATTTAGTTACTTTAATGATAATCAGCGTCGAATCGAGGCAGTTATGG
>MFJN01000029.1:7466-9776 GCA_001779235.1 Candidatus Gottesmanbacteria bacterium RIFCSPHIGHO2_02_FULL_40_13
GGAAATTAGTTCCGGGCTTGAGACTTTGATTCGGGCAATACCTGATTTAGCGTACGCTGAAAGAGCCGTGGGGAGTTCTAAACGAGAGTTGAATGCTAATCTGTTATTACAGAGTGGAGTTTTATTTTCCGTAGCTCCTGAAATATGGCCATCCATTATCACAGCTTCCATATTAGGTTTGGGTCAAATTAACCTTTTTCATAAAATTTTTGCAAATCAGGAAAAATTATACCAGGATATAAGAACCAGAGTCAGAGATTTATCTTTTTTTGGCAGAAGTGACCCAACCTTAAACAATGAGATGAAAGATCAAAGGAAGAGAGTATTGCAGGCGACAAATCTTGTTATAGGCATTTCGAGACTAACAACGAACCTGCCATTATTCCAGGCGTTGTTTCAATCGGTGGTAAGAGGAAATAGTACAGCTTTGTTACCAGCTTTAGTAGATCCTCTAATGGCTGCATTAAGCAGTCGAGAATCAATTGGCCAGTTGATGGACGGAGTGGTGGGAATGAATTGGTTGAGAATGAAGGGCCAGTTGGCCAGGGAATATTTTACTCAGTTAGTTCAAAATATTCCTAATCCATTAACATTTTTAAGCAGTGAGTCAGATTGGAACGTTTTTCGTGAAAGGAATGACGAAATACTTGCAGAGATTCCTGCTTGGGGAAAATATAAAAGGTTTTTAGTGCTTGAGAATTTTAATCCAGCCAGACTGGATAATAACAAAATGCTTTTTTTCCGAAGATGTAGTTTACGTTTAAATTTGGAAGACGGCATTGCTTTTATCCGCAGCCCCTCAGGTGCGGGTAAAAGCACCTTAATGAAGGCATTGATAGGGAGATTACGTTATTTAGGTGAAATAGGTTTATATCCTCATTCGTCAGAAAAAGTACGATCAATAAAAAACTATTCCAAAGTAGAAAGAGATATGCGGTTGATGGGAATAGAATGTGATGAGGTTTTGCCAAGTGAAGGAAAGATGCCGGCGATTGATTTATTTTTAACCGGCGAAAACGGTTTTCAAATTCAGCTGAATTTGTTAAATGATGACTATAATTTAGATCGGCAGCATAAACTGGAAAAGGCTGCAATAAATTCAGGAGTCAGCACGGAAAAGCTGGAACAATTTTTAAGATTAAATGCAGCTGAGAAAGAAAAGTCGAGCCGGAATAGTAAGGAATTGCAAAATATTTGGAATAAAATTCGATCGGGTTTGACGCATCAGCTGGAAGCTGATTTTGGCAAAAAGAGGGCGGATGGTATATCAGGTTCCAATAGATATTTTAACAATACGATTTTTAGTACTGAATATGGAAAAGAAGTATTGTTAAAAAGTTGCAGTTTTTTTAGAAAGGATGAAAAGATTTCCGAGATATTAAACAGAGGCTTAGAAACTTGTTCGTCCGGTCAGCTAGCCAGGTTAAAACTGGCTTTGGCATATATGTCAAAGACAGACCTGATGGTAATTGATGAACCGCTGAGAGCTTTGCAGTATAGTGAGGTAGAAACCAGCGATTATCAGCATATGGTCAGGATATTAAGAATGATGGCCAAAAGAACAGGGATGATAATAATTATTCATGATGATCCTGAAACTATATTGCACCAATTTAAATCCAGCGCAGGCTCTTTTTTGGAACTTAATGATCAGGGATTAACAATAACGGCGGAAAAGATTTCCCTGCATGAAGCCAGAGATTTAACCAAAAAAGTAAAAACAATAATAGAAAATTCTCAAAACTCTGAACGATTATTAGAGACGGTAACAGAATTACGGCAGGTGATGGGTAAAACCTTAAACAGAATGGGGATTTTAGGGGAGGTTTCTGAATTTAAATGGAGAACCGGAGATCACCGGGAGTGGATTAGGAATGATGATATTAGGGATATTTTAGATCCGATTATAAGTGCAATACGTGATAGATTTAATGAGGTAATAGAAAAGGGAAACATCGGCTCAGTAGATAAGGTTGTTCAGCTAAATTTATTAAGTAATTTTGCCCGGGATTTGCAAAAATGGGGTGTAGCCAGAGTAGGATCAAGAGAAATGATTGACATATTAAAAAGGGAAGTTGCGCTGATTGATAGATTGAGCATGAAGTATGGCGACCGTCTTGATGATTTTATAAACTTTCTGCGAGAAATTGGACTTGGTGGTGGACTTGGGGACGACTTGGGGACGGTTGTAAATGTTCACTAATTCGGTAACGATTTGAGATAATCGTTACCATATGACACAAGAAATTCAGAACCTGATTATCAAGCATTATTCCAAATTAATCTCTGATTATCTTCAGGTTAAAAAAG
>MFJN01000030.1 GCA_001779235.1 Candidatus Gottesmanbacteria bacterium RIFCSPHIGHO2_02_FULL_40_13
CTGCCATTTTTACCGCGATGGCTTCAATTCTTGAAAAAGGGGATGAAGTTATTTATCCCAACCCCGGATTTCCCACTTATGAGACCGTAGCCGGTTTTTTTGGCTGCGTTTTAAAACCTGTACCGCTGCTTGAAGAGAACAGTTTTAGTTTTAATATGAAAATCTTTCGTAAATTATTTTCAAAAAGAACGAAAATGATAATCTTAAATTCACCCAGTAATCCAACCGGCGGAGTTATGCCTCAAAAAGATTTATTGGAGATCGCAGAAGCGGTAAAAAATTCTGATTGTTGGGTGATGACGGATGAGATGTATTCCAGTACCCTTTACGACAATCTTAAATACCCCAGCTTTTATGCCTTTAAAAAAATCCATGATAAAACTATATTAGTTGACGGGTTTTCAAAAACTTTTTCCATGACGGGTTGGAGAATAGGATATTTGTCAGTACCGGAGAGGATCATAGATAAAATTGATTATCTATTGACTCATCTTGTCGGATGTACAGCAACTTTTACCCAATATGCGGTACTCGAAGGATTAAACGGACCGCAGGATTCAATTCATAAAATGGTAAGAGAATTTGAGAAAAGAAGAAATTTTATCGTTTCAGAGATGAATAAAATAAAGGGAGTCCGGTGTCAAAATCCCCAAGGTGCATTTTATATATTTCCCAACATAAAAAGTTTTGCTAAAAGTTCAAAATGGCTGGCTGATTATATTCTGGAAAAAGCAGGAGTTGCGCTTCTGGACGGGACAAGTTTCGGAAAATTTGGCGAGGGTTATTTGCGAATTTCCTATGCGACTTCGATGGAAAATATAGCAGAAGGTATACGAAAAATGAAAAAAGCGTTAGTATTACTATGACTGTTTCTGACTATCTTTTTGATTTTTTAGTGAGTCAGGGAATAAAACACGTTTTTTTAATAACGGGCGGGGCTATCGCGTTTGCGTTGGATGCACTTCACGGTCGAAAAGACATTGAATACATATGTGTCGCTCATGAACAAGTAGCAGCAATGGCTGCTGAAGCCTACAGCCGGGTCGGTCCGGGACTTGGTTGTGCAATTGCTACCTCCGGTCCGGGTGCTACAAATCTTATTACTGGAATCTGCTGTGCCTGGTTTGATTCTATTCCCGCTCTTTATATTACGGGTCAGGTAAACACTTATGAACAGCGGGGTGCGGATCCGGGAACGAAAGGGAGCCGTCAAATTGGTTTTCAGGAAACGGATGTGGTGAGTATAGTCAAACCGGTTACCAAGTGGGCAGTTCAACTTGATAAGCCGGAAAATATCCGTCTGGTTTTAGAAAAGGCAGTTTTTCTTGCTAAATCCGGACGTCCCGGACCGGTTCTTTTTGACCTCCCCCAAAATTTTCAAAGAGTGAAAATTGATCCTAAAAAATTACCAAGATTTATACCACCCAAAAAGAAATTATATGCAGATTACGGAACATCACTGTCTGGAAAAATTAATCAAACATTAAAACTTTTAACCTCTGCCCAAAGGCCGGTATTAGTATTTGGCACAGGAGTAAAATTGGCAGCAGCTGCAAGCCAGGCAAAAATCTTAATAAAAAAAATCGGCATTCCGGTAATTCTCACCTGGGGAGCCTACGATCTTCTAGAAAAAACTCATCCGTTATTGGTGGGATCAGCCGGGGTCTACGGGAACCGGGGTGCTAATTTTGCTATCCAAAATTCAGATCTAATATTGTCTATTGGTTCAAGGCTAGATACACGTTTTACCGGTGGAAAGCCGTCTCATTTTGGGAGAGCTGCTAAAAAAATCGTCGTGGATATAGACAAAGACGAGCTTTCTAAAAGAAGGGGATTAATTCCTGATATAGAGATTAATTGCGACGCTGCCGTATTTATCGGTAAGTTGCTCAAGAAAATTCAACATTATAAAAAACAGAAGATTGATAATTGGCTTGAAAAATGTGCCGACTGGAAAATAAGATATCCGGCCGTATTACCTCAATATTATCAGGAAAAAAAATTTGTGAACGGTTATGTATTTATCAAAACTCTTTCCGAGGAACTTGATTCAAAATCCATTATTATTTCCGATGATGGCGGACATCTGACATGGACTATGCAGGCTTTTGAGGTTAAAAAAGGGCAAAAACTTTTTTCTGCTTTTGGAAACAGTCCGATGGGATATTCTTTTCCGGCGTCAATCGGAGCAAGTTTTGCCCTGGGTAAGAAAGAGGTGATTTGTATTGACGGTGATGGAAGTATCCAAATGAATATTCAAGATTTTCAGACGGTTGTGCACCATAAACTTCCTTTAAAAATATTTGTTTTAAATAATGATGGCTATGCAATTCTGCAGCAGTTTCAAGAAACTTGGCTTGGCGGTAGGTTCGTGGCTGCTTCTTTTAACCAGGGACTTTCCAACCCGGACCTTATAAAAGTAGCAAAAGCTTATGGATTAAAAACAGTTCTTATCAGGAATCATCAGGAATTAAGACGGAAAATCCGGAAAGTATTAAAGGCGAAAGGTCCGGTCTTCTGTGAGGTAAAAATTAATCCTAAACAAAGGCTGATTCCGAAACTTGAATTCGGTAATCCGCTTGAGGATTTATCTCCCCATCTATCAAGAGAGGAATTTAAGGCCAATATGATCATACCACCGCTCGCGGAAAGTTTGGAGGTTTCCCCGAGTGTCTAAAATGAGGTTTTTGATTACCGGTGCAACTGGATTCGTCGGATCTAATATTCTTAGATATTTAGTAAAAAAGAATTATTCTCCCCATGTATTTATCCGAAAAACTTCTAATCTATGGCGGATAAAGGATTTAGTCTCTAAAATTACGCTTTATAAGGTTGATCTGACAGAGAATGAATTATTGAATAGGACGGTAAGGAAAATAAAACCCCAAGTAATTTTTCACTTAGCAAACGCTCCTTTATATCAGGGAAGACCCGCCTTGGTTAAATCGTATCTAGATGCGAACTTACTGGGAACGATCAACATGATCGCATCTTGCAAAGATCTCGATTATCAGTGCTTTGTCAACACCGGCAGCTCAGCAGAATATGGATTAAAAAATAAACCCATGAGAGAGGATAATTATTGTCAACCTTTAAGTTTATACGCGATAACCAAATTAGCAGCAACGAATTACGCCTCATATATCGGAAAAATTGACCGGAAACCCATAATTACCTTTAGGCTATTTTCTCCATTTGGTGCTTTTGATGATCCAAAGAGACTGGTGACGGAGACAATTTATAATGCTTTAGATAATAAACAAATTTTTTTATCCAATTCTAATCTGGTTAGAGATTATCTTTATATGGAGGATGTGGTTGATGCGTATATAAAGGCTATTGATAAAGCCCAAAAATACCAGGGTGAAATATTTAATATCGGCAGCGGTCGTCAGATTTCAATCGGAAAAACGGTGAAGGCTATTTTAAAGCTATCCGCTTCCAAAAGCAAAATTAAATGGGGAAAACTGGAACCGAGACATTTCGAATCTTATGTATGGGAAGCTGATCTTTCTAAAACCAAAAAGTGCTTGTCTTGGAAGCCAAGATATTCATTTGAGGAAGGTCTTACAGAAACAATAAATTGGTTTAGAGAAAATAAACAGATTTATCGCGGCAGGGTCAGAACTTTCAGATGATATATTCTTTCTTACACAAAAGTTCTGCTAAAAGTATAGCTCCGCCTGCAGCGCCCCGGATGGTATTATGAGAAAGAGCTATAAATTTCCAGTCAAAGAACAGGTCTTCGCTTAAACGTCCCATAGAAATTGACATTCCTTTACCCAGATACCTGTCCAGTCCGGTTTGCGGGCGGTTATCTTCTTCAAAGTATTTTATCAGTTTAACGGGTGAAGATGGAAGATTCAAATTTTTCAAAGGATTAAAATTTGAAACAGAATGAATAATTTGTTCTTTGCTGGGAATCTTAGAAAATTTTACTGAGACTACAGCCATATGGCCGTTGGTGGTCGGGACGCGAATACACCTTGCAGATATTTTTGGTTTAGCGGAAAGTTTGATTTTATTGCCAAAAATCTCCCCCCAGATTTTGAGAGGCTCTTTTTCTGATTTTTCTTCCTCACCGCCTATGAAAGGAATAACATTATCTACCATTTCGGGCCAAGTTTGAAAAGTTTTGCCGGCGCCTGAAATAGATTGAAGGCTGGTGACGCTAACTTTATGCGGTTTGTATTTTTTTAAAGCCGTAAGTATAGTGACATAAGACTGAATAGAACAGTTGGGTTTGACAGCGATCAGGCCTTTATCCCATCCGCGATTTTTTCTTTGTAAGTCTACTAATTTTATGTGATGCGGATTTATTTCCGGCATAATCATAGGCACATCTTCGGTCCATCTATGAGCAGAATTGTTGGACACCACGGCAACACCTTCTCTGGCATAGGCAATTTCAATTTGTTTTATTTTTTCTTTATCTAAATCTAAGGCGGAAAAGACCATATCAACTTCTTTCACAACTTGCGTAAAATCATTTTCTACAGCCCGGACTTTTAATTTTTTAATTTTCTCAGGAATAGGGGAATTCATATACCATCGGCCTTTAACTGCTTCCTGGTATGATTTTCCGGAAGATGTGGGTGAGGCAGCCACAACAACCACCTCAAACCATGGGTGGTTAGCAAGTAAAGTTATAAATCTTTGTCCGACCATTCCTGTGGCGCCGAGAATACCGGTTCTAATTTTTCTCATAGGTTAAACTCCATGAATAATTTTAATAATACTTATGATATCATCAAATACTCCGGCGGCAGTGACTATTGGACCTGCGCCCGGTCCTTTGATGACTAAGGGTCTGTCAAAATATCTCTTAGTTTTGAAAATAATAATATTGTCCGGTCCACTCAAATTTCCTAAATCGCTATTTTTTGCCGCTTCAGTCATTTTTATAGTGCACCCCTTTTTTGATACTTTGGCCACATAGCGAAAAGTGTTATTTCTTTTATTTGCTTTCTGAAATTTCTCTTGATATTTTTTGTCTAATTTGCTGATAACGCCCATAAACTCTTTAACGGTATATTTATCAAAAGATGATGGATATAATTTTTGGACTTCGATATCTTCCATCTCAATTTCCATCCCGATCATTCGGGAAAGAATAATGATTTTGCGGGCAACATCCTGACCTGAAAGATCCTCTCGCGGATCAGATTCCGTATAACCCATTTTTTTGGCTTGTTCAACACATTTTGAGAAAGGCATACCATCCTCGAGAGAAGAAAAAATAAATCCCAAAGTACCGCTAAAACACCCTTTTATTTCGAGGATTTCATCTCCGGTTTCCATGAAAGTATTAACAGTGCGTATGACCGGAAGACCGGCTCCAACAGTCGTCTCATAAAATATCCTGTTTAAACCGTATGAATGTAATTTATGGAATACAGAGTATGATGAGGCCAGCGGTCTTTTATTGGATAAAACCACAAAAGATCCTGATTTTAATGCCGTTAATAAAATATCGAATGAGACAGGAGAGGAGGTAGTATCTATTAGAATAGATGGTTTGGGGTTATGGCTAATCAGATTGGGTAGGTTGTCCGAAGTGATTGTATCAGAGGTTAGTGTCAGACCGCTGCATATATTATTCACCTGATCCGGATGAATACCTTCTTTATTATTAATGCCGTATTTTGAATTGAAAATGCCTGTTATCCGGATATCCAGGTCATAATTTTGCTCAAGGGTTAATTTATTTTCTATGATCAGTTTTAATAATTCTTTACCCACATTTCCCGGTCCAAGAAGGAAGATCGATAGTTTTTTGGATTTCATATTATTTTAGAAACAGTGGTACCCTGTAATGAGGGGTTAATAAAACTTTTGACATATATGGGAATTAGTTTTTTTTCAACAGGACGTATAGCTTTATAATAGATAATTTTAGCACCATCTTTGGCCATTTTTTCAGCCTGTTTATACGACAGGTGCTGCATAAGCTTAGCATTTTTATCTTTATGAGGGTCGTTTGTGTAGAAGCCATCAACATCTTTCCATAAATATAATGCTTTAGCATTAAGAAGATTGGCGAGATAACTAGCCGTCAGATCCGAACCGCCCCGTCCTAAAGTTGTTGTACAACCATCCTTGGCAAATCCGATAAAACCGGTGATAACAGGGATGACGCCATTATTTATCAGAGGAAATATGATTTTAGTGATATGACTCTGACTTTTTTTGTACAAAGGCACCGCATTGCCGAAGGCATGATTGGTAGCAATGATGAGGGAGGCATCAATAGGATAGGCCAACAAGCCGGTACTTTCCAAAGCAGTTGCAATAATCGGACAACTTAATCTTTCACCAAAAGAAACAATAAAATCACATCTGGCAGGAGTAATTTCTTTGTGAACAACGTTTTTGACGAAGTTTTCCAGCCGACTCGTGATGTTGATAAGTTCCGACTCAAGCTTGACACGTTCGGCAGATGATTTTATAACCGATAATGCCTGGAAGTGGCTCGACTTAATTTCTTTATATATTGCGAGTGCTTTTTTCAGTTGTTTTCTCTTAAGCAGTTCTACCACTTGGTATAATTTGTCTGTAATTCCTTTCATTGCGGAAACGACAAGAATTACCTTGTTTTTTCCGGAATAATTTTTTATAATTCGGCAGGCTTTGATTATTCCCTGGGAATTTGAAAGGGAAGCTCCGCCAAATTTCATTACAATCATATAACTTAATCTTTAACTATAATATTTTTTATACCATTTATATATATTTAGAATTGTTGAGTTGAACGTATGTTTAGGTTTCCAGCCTAATCGCATAATTTTAGAATAATTGAGGGATTGATAAGGTATTTCATTTTTGGCGGTGTTCAAAACTTTAAAACTAATTTTTTTGTTTAACTTTTTTTCGAATAATTTAATTACTTCCAAAACTGACAGAGTATCAGTGGATCCAAAATTAAACGCTTCCCCTTTAATTTTTTCAAAATGTTGGGCTAATAATATATATCCATTAACCACATCCTTAACGTAAAGATAGTCACGAATATATTTCCCATTGCTTCTTATTTCCAGAGCTTCGTGAGTAATTAACGACTTCATAATTCCCGGGATGATCCGTGAAAAATTCAGATCTCCTTCACCATAGATATTGCCGAAGCGGGTGATAACAACCGGCAGGTTATAAGTTTTATAGTAGGAGTAAGCAATTAAATCAGCAGAGGATTTAGATACTTCATATGGATGATTACCTTTTAACGGATCAGTTTCGAGATATTTCTTATTTTGTAATTTCCCGTAAGCTTTATCGGATGAAGCTACGATGACTCCCATAACTTTAGGAAAGAGACGAGCGCTTTCTAATACATTGATGATACCAATAATATTGGTATAAAGTGTTTGCTTCGGGTTATAAAATGCGGTTTCCACCAAAGGTTGGGCGGCCAGATGGAAAATATAGTCTATACGGGATTTTGTAATCAAATCAAAGACCGCGTCAAAATCACAAACATCAATATGCGCCATACTGACTTTTTTATTAAGTTTCTGGGTGAAGAAATAAGATAGAGGATTAGTCGTAAGAAAAGTCGTGACAACATTTGCATCTTGACCCACCAATTCTTCAACCAAATGCGAACCTACAAAACCGGTACCGCCAGTAACTAAAATATTGGAATTTTTAAGATTCATCATTTTCTGATTCCTCCAGTGTTTTTAACGCTTTACTGCCACATTTTCCATGGAGGGTTTTTACTATTCCAAAGTTTGTTTAGTTCTTCCAGTTCTTTATTAGTATCCATGACATGCCAGAAACCATCATGTTTATAAAGAGAGAGTTGATTTTCTTTTGCCAGTATTCTCAATGCAGGATGTTCTGCTTCCTCAGGTTTTAAGTAGGAAAAAAATCGTTTGTCAAAGACCATAAAACCCCCATTTACCCAATCTGACAGAACAGGTTTTTCGGTAAATTCACAGACTTTATTTTCTCGATCTATTTGGACTAAACCAAATTTTGTCCGCGGATGAACTCCGGTAATGGTACCTATGGTTTTTTGTTTTTTATGAAATCTTAAAAGTTCTCTGATGTCCAAATTTATAAGTCCGTCACCGTAAGTGACCATAAAATATTTATCGCGTTTGGGGATATATTTCTGACAGCGTAAAATTCTTTCTCCCGGCAAAGTCTCAAGACCCGTATCGACAAATGTAATTTTGAAGTTATCCACGTCTTCTCTTTCATCCAAATAAAATTTTGACTTATGATTTTTGGTGTTGAGGGTAAAGTCGGCGGTAAACGCCTTTTGGTTAAGAAAAAAGTCTTTGATGTAGTCAGCCTTATATCCAAGAGCTAAAATAAATTCATTAAACCCGCTGTATGCATAAATTTTCATCAGATGCCAGATAATCGGTTTGTTGCCGATGTAAACCATGGGTTTAGGCTTGAATTCCGTTTCTTCTTTCAGTCTGGTACCGGCGCCGCCGCAGAGTATAATCACTTTCATGGTAGTATTATATAATAATCCTATTCTAAAAGCTCAATGATCTCATCCATAAATAAATTGGTTTCCATCATAATCGTCAATCATAATGGTCAAATGTGGCTGAAGGACTGTTTTGACTCAATTTACTCCCAGACTTATCAAAATTTCGAAATAATAATCGTAGACAATGCTTCAATTGATAAGAGCGTTAATTACATCTTGCGGAATTATCCCAAGGTTATTATTATCAGAAATAAAGAAAATCTGGGATTTGGTAGGGCAAATAATTTAGGGGTAAAAAAAGTAAGAGGCGAACTTATTTTTTTTCTGAATAATGACACCGTTTTAGAAAAAAACACCTTGGAAAAGCTGCTTATTTATAAAAAAAATAATAACCTGAATATCGTAGGACCCAAAATATTAGACTACGAAGGAAAAGATATTCACAAGAGGGGAAAGTGCTCAATTGATTACACAGGGTATCTAGGCTACGGGAAAAAGACTTTTTTTATCGATGGTTGTGCTTTGATGATTGATAAAAAGGACTTTTTCGATCTGGGAGGATTTGATGAAAAATATTTCATGTACAGCGAAGATATTGATCTTTGCTGGCGTGCGCATTTGTACGGTTTGCAGGTAGAAATCTGTGGGGATGTGACTGTCAGACATTTTGGCGGCGGTACAGGGGGATATACTCAATATGAGAAGAATGTTACAAGGGTAATACCTTTAATCAGAAGGTATGAGGTGGAAAAAAATAACCTTCGAAATATATTGAAAAATTATAATTTTATAAATTTATTATGGGTAATTCCTTTTTTTTTATTACAAAGCTTTATCGAATCTCTTTTGTATCTTACAAGCGGAAATTTCTCCGCTTTTTTAGCTGTCTGGAAGGCATTTCTTTGGAACGTGATAAATTTCACCGATACCCGGCAAAGAAGAAAAGTTATCCAAAGTAAAAGAAAAGTAACAGATGATATAATTTTATCGATGATGAGCGGCGGATCCAATAAATTGAGAGCTTTATTGACGATTGGATTACCAAGTTTTAAAGAATGATACTATTATGAAAATACTAATTACAGGCGGCGCCGGATTTATAGGATCACATCTGGCCCAATATTTAGTAAAGAACAACCACCAGGTATTTATACTGGATGATTTGTCTTCCGGCAGCTTAAATAATATAGCAAAAATTCACAGTTCTTTACTGCATTTTCAAAAAGGTTCCATACTGGATGAACGAGTTTTGGAAAAAATTATTGATTCTGTGGATGTAATTTATCATCTAGCAGCAGTAGTGGGAGTACAATTGGTAGTAAAACATCCATTAAAAACAATGGAAAATAATGTCAAAGGAACGGAAAATGTATTAAAAATCGCAAATAAAAAAAGGAAAAAAGTTTTACTTACCTCCACATCGGAAGTTTACGGCAAAAGCTGCAAAGACAAATTTTCTGAAAACGATGATCTGATAATAGGTCCAACTAGCAAAAGCAGATGGAGCTATGCCTGCTCAAAAATAGTTGATGAGCATCTGGCTCTTGCTTATTTTAAAGAAAAAAAACTTCCGGTTGTGATTGTACGATTATTCAATACTGTTGGGGAAGGACAAAGCGGAAGATATGGAATGGTAATGCCAAGATTTATAAAGCAGGCCTTAAACGATGAAAATATCACCATATATGGTAACGGCAAGCAATCAAGATGTTTCTGTTACGTAGGGGACGTAGTTTGGGCGTTAAAAAAACTGATGGATAGGGAAGAAGCAGTGGGTGAAATATATAATATCGGAAACTGTGAAAATGTTACTATAAACGAATTGGCAGATAGAGTGGTAAAATTAACCTCCAGCAAATCAAAAAAAATATATATTCCATATGAAGAAGCTTATGGTGAAGGATTTGAGGAGACGATGAAAAGAATACCAGATATCGATAAAATTAATAAACTAATCGGTTTTCAGTCAAAATTCAATCTTGATGCAATTATTGAAAGGATGAAAAATTCTATATGAAACAAACTGTCACCGTTATTGGCCTTGGCTATGTAGGCTTTCCGCTCTCCTTAGCAATTGCCAAATCCGGGAAATATAAAGTATTCGGTTTGACCAGGAATAGTAAGAACATTCATTCAATTAAAAACAAACTAGCGCCTATTGATAATATAACTGCCTCGTTAGATATAGACAAACTAGATTTGACAGTTACATCCAAAGCCCAAGAATGTCTTCCCATTTCAGATTTTATCGTTATATGCGTACCTACACCTGTAAATAAAGATCATACTCCTGATTTATTCCCAATAGTGACGACCTCAAAACTTATCGCCAAATTTTTAAGACCAAACCAGGTAATTATTTTAGAGTCTTCTGTGAATCCCGGAGTTTGTGAAGAAGTAATTTTACCGATACTTGAAACAAGCGGTCTTGCCGGCGGAATTGATTTTGAACTATCTCATTGTCCGGAGAGGATAAACCCCGGGGATCCGAAATGGAATGTCTATAATATTGCGCGAAACGTGGGATCTTTGACAAAGAAAGGCAATGGAATTACGGCGAATTTTTACCGGAGTTTTCTTAAGGCACGGGTATATGAGATGGGTAATCTCAAGGAAGCTGAAAGTACCAAAATACTTGAAAATACTTTTCGTGATGTCAATATTGCCTTAGTAAATGAATTAGCACAATCATTTGATAAAATGGGCATTAACCTTCTCAATGTAATCAAAGGAGCCGCCAACAAACCCTTTGCCTTCATGGTCCATTATCCAGGCTGCGGAGTAGGAGGTCACTGCATACCGGTAGATCCGTATTATCTTATCCAAAAAGCAAAAGAAATTGGTTTTGAGCAGAAACTGATGAAGACAGCACGTCAAATAAATAATAATATGCCTAAATATACAGTCAATTTATTATTAAAGGCTTTGGGTAAATCACATATAAATTTAAAAGATATAAAAGTAGGAATACTTGGGGTAACATACAAACCTGATGTTGCCGATACAAGAGAAAGTCCCGCAATCACTGTATTAGAGATTCTAAAAGACAAAGGAATAAATGTTGAAATATTTGATCCCTTTATACAAAGCATCTCAACAGTAAAAAACCTCGAAGAAATCCTTAAACAATGTAAGGCGATAATTCTCTGTACTGCGCATAAAAGTTTTGTAACGAATCTTACCTCTGAAAAATTAACTGAATATAAAACTAAGATTCTCATTGACGGGAGAAACTGTTTGGATAGTAAATCTCTAAGTCAAGCGGGAATTTATTATAAAGGAATAGGTTTCTAAAGAAATGGTACCCATTTATAGTTTAAATAAAGCCAGATTCGGTACGCATAGACTTATTGCCCAAGAATTAGGTTCAGGCCATAACATATTGGACGTAGGTTGTAATAAGGGTTATTTAAAGACGTTGGCTAATGATAATTATTTCTACGGGATAGATATAAACAGTAAAGATTTAACTCACGCAAAAAAGCTAGGGTATAAAAAGGTATACAAACTGGACTTGAATAATTATAAGTCATTTATAGCAACCAATAAATTTGACATCATAGTTTTTGCGGATATCCTAGAACATCTTCTTTATCCTGATAAGGTTTTGCCATATTTTGTCAATAATTACTTAAAAAGAACTGGAAAAATAATTATATCTTTACCCAATGTAGCCAATTTTTATATAAGATTTAATTTATTGATCGGAAATTTTGATTACACTGATTGTGGGATATTAGATCGGACCCATTTACATTTATATACAATAAAATCTGCCAAAGAGTTGATAGAAAGATGCAATTTAAAAATTATAAAAGTAAAGTATAGCTCAAATTTTTTCGGTAAAATTATTAAAACACTTCCTTTTTTAGGACCTTTATTTGGATATAATTTAATTTTCATATGTCAACAAAAATCTTAGTTAACGGTATCACCCTTGAGAGAGCCAATATTGTTCCACTGCTAATAAAAGTAAAGTGTTGGCAGGAGAAAGGTATTGAGGTTACTTTTTTTGGGAATAAATTATTAAAAGAGCAGATAAATTCTTTGCAAATACTCCGAAAATATAACTTTATCGAACTGAAAAACACGAGAGAGATGAAAGGAAGAATTCAACTGATCACAGAAGGAATTAAAAGAAATATACAGGCCTTAACATACATAAATAGCTTTAAAAATAAATATGACATCGTTTATTCTATCTCGTCAGTCTTGGATCTTTTAATTTTTCCTTTTATTTTGAAAAAAATTGATAAGAAGATACTACGTCTAGCCGTATTTGACAATATAGTGCCCATTACCGATCCCGGCAATAAAATAATCAGATTTTTAGCCTGGATTTTTTTCCGTATCTCACTTCTTCTTTTAAAAAACGCCGACCAGATATATACCGGTTCACAGGAATTAGAGAAGTTCCTGATTGGAAGTGGGATGAAGAAGGAAAAAGTTATTGAGAGAGGACAGGCAGTCAGGAATGCGCTTATTAAAATTGCCAGGAAAGATCCAAAATATACTATAGACGCTTTATTTGTAGGGAGAATAAACGAGACGAAGGGAATTTACGATATGTTGGAAGTATTGCAACTTGTTAAACAAAAATATCCCGATTTTCAGCTCGCCTTGTTAGGTGTAGGGGACGACAAGACATTAAAGCGATATAGGGAAAAAATTAAAGAAATGCAATTAAGCAAAAATGTGGTTTTTTTGGGATATCAGTCTGAGGAAGATAAATTTAAAATTATCAAAAGTAGTAAGGTTTTTTGGTTTTTAAGCACAAGTCAGTCGGAAAGTTTTGGTGTGGCACTTTTGGAGGCTGTATGCTGCGGGAAACCCGCATTTGCCTATAATATCCCGGCATTTAGTTATTATAAAAACAATGAAGTATTTTTTTTTGATGTTCATGATTACAAGGGAATTGCGCAAAAAGTTATTGAAGTGTTTACTACAGAGAAGTTTGATAATACCAGGGGTAGAAAACTGATAGATAAGTTTAGTTGGAAACGTATAGCAGAAATAGAATATGTTAATTTCACACGTCTGATAAAAAACCTTTATCTGACAAGTAGGGCGACCAAGGAAATATTAATCAACGGTATCACTCTGGAGGGAGCCAATATTATACCTCTTCTGTCGAAAATAAAATATTGGCAGAATAAGGGAGTCAACGTCACTATTTTCGGTAATGAAATATTAAAACGGCAGATAGACTCTCTTAATATTATTAAAAAATATAACTATATAATAATTAAGGATACTAATAGAATAAAAAACAGAATACATCTTATATTTGAAGGCTTAAAAAGAAATTTAAAAGCCTTGTTTTACCTGAATAAATTGAAGCATAAATTTGATGTTATATATTCGATCTCCTCAGTCTTAGATTTGTTACTTTTTCCATATATCCTAAAAAAAGTAGATAATAAAATAATGCGTGTCTCAGTGTTTGATAACACCGTGCCATTTTTATTTACGGGAGATATACTTATCAATTCCTTAGGCTGGTTTTTCTACCAAGTCAGCCTGATTTTTCTAAGAGACGCTGATTATATTTATGTAACCAGATCAGAATCAAAAGAGTATTTACTAAAAAGGGGTTTTAAGAAGGACCAGCTGGTTATAACAGGAAGCACTATTGAGATCGGTAATGTCAAAACCGCTCAAAAAGATGACAACTACCGTATAGACGCGCTTTATGTTGGCCGGATCAATGAAGCTAAGGGAATATACGATATGCTGGAAGTATTATCAATCGTCAAAAAGAATTATCCGGACTTTCAACTAGCCATTATGGGTGAAGGTGACGAAAGGGTTATGAAAAGATACAAAGAAAAGATTAAAATTGCAGGATTATCGAAAAATATACAGTTTCTCGGATATAAAATCGGATTAGAGAAATTCAACATAATAAAAAGCAGTAAATGTTTTTGGTTTCTAAGCCATACGGAGAGTTACCCATTAGCCCCCATGGAGGCGGTATGTTGCGGACTAAAAACATTTGTTTACGATTTGGAAGCATATAATATATATAAAAATCAGGAGCTTACAATCGTCAAAAAAAGAGATTATAAGGCTGTAGCAGAAAAGGTGACAGAAGTTTTTAATAAAAAGGAATTTGAGAATCAAAGAGGGAAATTATTGTTTGAGAAGCTCTGTTGGAGTTGGGATGATATAGCAGAGATTGAATACAAGACATTATTTCCAAATTAATATGAAGAAAAATATTTATAAGAGGATGTATGAAGTAAAAGGCAGGCCTGATCTGATGGATAATTCAAGGATTAAGGTAATGCTAAATATAATTAATAATCTGGATATAAAACGCAAAAAAATTTTGGATATCGGTTGTTTTGACGGAACCTTTTTATCTCTTATTAAAAACAGGGATAATCAATTTTACGGTATCGATGCGAGCGATTACGCGGTGAAATCGTGTAGAAAGAAGGGAATAAAGGTTACCCAGTTTTTCTTTGACGATGTGGCCAAAATACCGTTTGAGGATAAGTTTTTTGATCTCGTCACTGCCGGTGAGATAATCGAGCATATCTATGATACCGATTTTTTCCTGCGGGAGATTAAAAGGATACTGAAACCTAAGGGATATTTACTTATATCCACGCCTAACATTGCTTCGCTTGGAAGGAGAATATTATTATTACTCGGAATAAATCCGATTATTGAAATTTCTCCCAATGAAATAGATAGTCCGGGGCATATCCGTTATTTTACCTTTAAGACACTGGAGGGATTGTTGGAGAAGCACGGATTGAAAGTATTACAGACAAGGTCTGATGTGCTCAATCTGTCCGCCGACGGAAAGATAAAATCATTACGGATTCCGAAAATCTTTCCCACAATAGGTCAGAGTATTATTTGTCTCTGTCAGAAAAAAGCGTAAAGAGTAAAATTAAACAAGCATCTAAGTGAATAGAAGTACGAGTTTCACAGTTTCAGATTTTTACAGACAGCTGTCATTTCGAGGACCCCGACGTAACGTCGGGAGACGAAGCAATCCCTATGAGATTGCCACGCCCTGCCTACGGCGGGGCTCGCAATGACGGGAAGCGCGAAACTTGTGAGAAGGATCTCCTATCGTATGAAGAAAATATTTCGCCGCTATTTTTTGCTGAATGTTATTTGGATTACAGCCCTTTCGCTTATTCCTGTCTATTATACCCGGGGAAGGCTGGCTGTAGGAGGGGATGTTCTTATATTTTTCAGCAGCAAAGGACTCTCTAAATACCTCTACCAATGGATTCCCTACCACAATGGCCTGCCTTATCCCATCAACTATTACCCCCTGTATTTTTTGTATAAGATTGCCGAAAATTTCCGCTGGGATCCCTATCAGGTATCGGTCATTGTCCTGTTTTTTTTAAGCATGCTGGCCGGTTTGGGAATTTATAAACTGGTCAAACTGATCTGCGGGAAAGACGGTTTATTCATGCTGGTACCGATTACGTTTTATATACTTTCCCCCGCGCTTCTAAACGGCTGGCATTATATGTATATCTATTCTACTTCTCCATGGTTTATATATTTTGTCTTCAAAGTATTGAAAGCCAGGCAAATACATCTTACTGATATTATCTTCATGAATGTGGTTATATTTTTTTCTTCGATGGATTTACCAAATCCCAAATATCTTTTTTTTATGTTTATCATCATGTTTACCATAATATTTTTCGGTATATTATTTCGGTTAATTAATCTGCAGCTTATTGCAAGAAACTGGTGGAAGGCAGTTTTATTCTTTTTATTGTCTGCTTATATATATTTACCTCTGGGTTATTTTTACACGCAGTTTTCTGGAGTGATAGGTACAAAACAGGGATATAAGGCAGAAGGTAGAATGCCCGACTATGGTTATTCTACTGTTGATCGGATGGTTTTGCTTCATAATAAGGGAGTAAATATAAATACAGTCGAAGAAGCTATATATAAATCCAATCCGGTAATTACTCTGTTAAGTTATACTTTTATTTTCCTGATTATTATTAATCTGATTTTTACAAAGACAAAGAGAGATGAGGAAATGTTCAGATATGAATTAATCTTTTTCATACTGATATTAATATTTTTGTTTTTTGCCGTAGGACCCAATCCGCCACTTGGTTTTATCTACGAATATATAGTGACGAATTATCAAATGTTTGCCTTTTTACGAACTACTGCAGGTGCCGTATTCTTTCTGTCCATTTTCTATGCCGTGCTTTTGGGAACCTTTGTCAATAAAATAGAAAAACACCAAAAATTAATCATAATAGCGCTGTTGGTTGTTATCGGCTTTGTAAATTATCCCTATGTACATGGGGAGTATTTCAAAAACTTTAATCATGTCAATGAATATACTGACAGACAGGAATATGGGTTTAAAATACCCCAAATATACTTCGACACGGTTTACTCTATAGAAGACCAGAAGCTGGATGCCAAATATCTGCATACCAGAAGTAATGTAAGCTATCTGGGGACGCGTTGGGGCTATTTTGGGCCCAGTATTTATCTGTTTCTCTATGATAACCACAATGTAGGGTATAGCGAAATATATTCCAACCTCGTCAATCATAATATAGGATACATCTTCACTGACAATTCTTCCGTAGATACCGGAAAAAGATTTAAGTACAAATCGGCGGGAGCAATAGTTGACAAAAGTCCGATTGTGATAGATAAAGTTGCCAGAGATGAATTTCTGCCGCATTTCTTTACTCCAAAAGATATTATTTTAACAGATAGGGCTGTCGATGATATATACCAAATAATAGATCAGCCGACTTATAATCTAAGATCGGCTATTTTTATAAACAATAAAGATGTTATTCCTCCCCCCGGCAGCCAAAACCTGAAATTACAGGAAATTATGCCCAAAGAAACCACAGATAATCCTGTTTTGGAATTTATGAAGATAGATCCCACCAAATATAGAATTATGGTTCATAATGCTACTAAAGATTTTCTGCTGGTCTTTTCCGAAACTTTCAATAAAGGATGGAAGGCGTATCTGACGAAGTCAGATACAAGTTCAAAGTTCAAAGTTCAAAGTTCAAAGTTAAACGATTATAAAATATTAGAGGGAAATGAAGAAGATCAAGCTAATAAGGAAGAACTTATCAGTTACCTTGATAAGGGTTGGATATCGGTTTTAGGAGATAAAAAAATTGATTTTGTTTCTAAGAATTTTGCTGACACGATACAAAATGATAATCTGCCGAATGGAAATTATTGGGAGACGTGGGGAGCAGATAAGTTGGAAAGTAATAAAGTTAATAAAGTTATAAAGTTGCCGGTAATAAATAAAAATGTGATGCAGATAAACGATGAAAACCATCAGCAGGTAAATGTTTTTGCCAATTCGTGGTGGATAGAGACGGAGAAAGTTTGTCAAGATGAAAGTGGTGAAGTTAATAAAGTTTATAAAGTTAATAAAGTAGAAAAGCCGGATAGTTTTTGTAAGAAGAATGCTGACGGCAGTTATGATTTTGAAATGGTGGTGGAGTATTGGCCTCAGCGCGTGTTTTATACTGGAGTCATAATTTCAATAGCCACATTGTTTTCAGCGATACTCTATTTGACTTTTAAGAGGCTGCGCGGTATATTACGAACAAGTCTGTAATTTATGGAATCATTATTTTCAAAATATTCCCAGAAATATATACCCATAATACTTGTAATTGGAGTGGTTTTGATAGGCGGGTATATGCTCATAAGAAAAGGTGTCGTAAGTCTGCCTAATGAAAGCAGTAAGAGCAATCTGATAGATGTAAAAAAGACTTCAATCGTAGAATTACTTTTCAGCGGTAAAGAATATAAATTATCATATAAGGATATTGATCCGGCCAGTTTGGTCGATATCGCGTTATATGATAAAACAGAACAATGGCAGGGATCCGGAAGTATAGAAGATGATGTGACTTTCGGAGGAAATGTCATGTCTATGATTGATCGGGACAGACAGAAATCATCGGCAACACTTTTGAAAAATATCGATTTATCCGGGGTGGATAATGTCAAATTTATTGTAAACTATAAAAGTGATCCGGACAACGTAGAAGCGCTTAATTTGTATTTTAGCAATAAAGACAATACCAGCTTTTTCCGGTTTCCCATAACCAATCTTAAGGCGGGAATGAACTATTTTTCCATACCAAAGAACAGATTTTTCCTGGTGGAGGGGCAAGAAGTAGAAGTATCAAAAACAGAGACGAGAGCAGCCGATAAAGGAAAGATAGGTTGGGATAAGATTGAAAGAGTCGAGTTAGAACTAATTTCCAGACCCGGAAGCAAAATATTTGCCGATGTAAGTTGGATTAGGAGCGAAAAAGAAGACATGTTTACTCCTGACTGGAATTGGGATGGATTAGAACATTTTCTCAATCTTTACCATACACAGGATGGCAAACTTGCATTGAACATTAGAAATGTCGGCCGAAGCATAGCCACACTTCGACGAGTCGGCAGCGTGAAAGACTTTACCTTCAGCACAAAGATGACCAGTATCAAAGAAGGCTTCGTCGGACTCTTTTTTCGGGGAGATTATAAAACAGGATTAGGGTACTTTTTATCAATCGGGGGTATAAGGACCAGCGACTGGACACTTTCAAAAACCTATTTGGAGGGACTACAAGCTAAAACATTACTTCTTCTGAAGGGACAATTAGCTAATTTTGAGTTTAGCAAAGATCAGCCGTTCTGGTTGAAAGTATCGGTGAAGGGGGATAATATAACCACCTATTTTTCCCTGGACGGAACAAATTATACCAAATTAGGTGAAGTAATTGATAATTCTATAAGTAGCGGTGGAGTAGGAATACATTCTGCCGGCGGGGCTGCGATTTTTGATGATTTTGAATTATCCCTGAAATGATTTCTTCCAAAACTGCCCAAATCTTAAAATATTGCGGATTATTTCTGCTGGTTCTTTTTTTCAACTCGTTTGATCTGGCGATCACTGTGACTTTATCTCTTTATTTGGCAATAAACAGCAAAACTTATATCAAATTATTCGGTTTTTCCCTCGTTTTATTCATATTGGATATAATTTTCAGAAATTTTGATATAAGTTTCCGCTTTATTTCAGATCTGTCACTGGATTCATATATATTACTCCTGACTGCTTTTTTTATCTATGCTAAATCGCAGAGGAGGATTACTGACTTCTTCCGGCAGGCAGGCGCGAGCGGAAGAAAAATTTTTTCTTCCAATAATCTGGTTTTATTGGTTGTCAGTATTGTTCTGGCTTTACTTCTGTTGCCTATTTTGGGTCCTCCCGCTGCGGTAATTGTCGGTTATCTGTCTTTCTCTTATTTCAGTAAACGCTTCGAGGGTA
The DNA here is from genome assembly GCA_001779235.1 of Candidatus Gottesmanbacteria bacterium RIFCSPHIGHO2_02_FULL_40_13. Taxonomy (GTDB): domain Bacteria; phylum Patescibacteriota; class Microgenomatia; order 2-02-FULL-39-11; family 2-02-FULL-39-11; genus 2-02-FULL-40-13. Next base: position 19,773 of record MFJN01000030.1, read on the forward strand.
AATATGCTTATACAGCCGGTTTGTTCTTCTTATCTTTCAGTCCCTTTTTTATTATCTTCAAAAGAGATGATATTGCTGAAAATTTTGCCATTATCAGCTTTTATTTTCTTATAATCGGAACAGTTCAGGAAACCGTCAGGCTGGTACGGGAACGCAAGCCTTTCGCCTTCAGTCTGCCGAAAATCAATTTTGGCGCTAAGATTCTGCATTTTATGCATTCTTTCAGATTGCCTCAATTTACCAGAAAGACAGAATCCCAAAGCAAAGGAGCGACTTTCGACAATCCAGTTACTAACGATAGCAAAAACTTTATTTCCGATGAAATTTCGTCTAATAGATTACAGCCGATTATGAAATTTATTATTATTGTCTGTATTACAGGACTTCTTAGCTTTACGGTCATAAGCACAATTATCAATTCCAAAGCCAAAAATACAACATCAACCATTGCTGAAAAACTTACAATTACGCCAATTATTCCGTCTCCAACGATCGATATCGGGGTGGAATTAATGGTGGAAAACGGTACGGAAATTTCCGGTCTGGCCGCCTCAACCGCTGCCAAACTGAAAAATGCAGGATTCAAAAATGTAAATACCGGAAACGCTGCCAGAAGTGACTATAAGAATTGGGAGATGATAGCCAAAAAAGATGATCCAGTGTTGATTGACTACATAAAGAGTGTCTTAAAATTGGAAACACTTACGGTAAATAAAGCATCAGAGAGCGCAAAATTTGATTTAGTAATAATTGCCGGCAGTGAATTGCCCTAATGAAGAAATATAACCATTTACTATCATTTTTTATATTTTTTGCCCTGGCGGCAATCATCACTTTTCCTCTGGTAAAATCGGGTTATATACTGACTTTGGATGCAGTAATCACTCCTAGAGTTTTGTTTGCTCCCATTACATCCTCATCTTTTATTTATCAAAACATTCTGGCGGTTTTGAATCTTTTCATACCTTCTGACAGGATAGAGAGAATTATTTTATTTCTCATTTTTTTTCTGTCAGGCTGGGGGATGTACCGGTTTACCGATAAAAACTTGAGGTTTGCAAGATATTTCGCCGGCATATTTTATGCAATTAATCCCTTTGTATATGAAAGGGTGATGGCAGGACATTGGCAGCTTTTGCTGGGATACAGTATTTTTCCATATATCGTGACGTTAACAATGAATTATTTTCACGATAGCACTAAAAAAAACACGGTGTCGTTAGCTATCATGGCTACCTTACTTTTTAATATTGCTATACATTATTTGTTGATATTTATGGTTTTTTTCATCACAATGGGTGTTACCAATGCTTATCTTCATCGGCAAAACAAGGAAAAGTTAAATAAAATAACCCGGCAAACGATATTTTTTATAGGTCTGACTTTCGTTTTAAATGCTAATTGGATTATATCTTCGATATTGGGCATTTCTGACATTTCACAAGCGATCAAGTCATTTACCAGCGGGGACCTTATTGCCTTTCAAAGCGTAGCCGATTCCCGCCTGGGTCTGATATTTAATCTTCTTTCCGGTTACGGGTTTTGGGCCGAAGCCTATCACTATTTTCTTCTTCCCAAAGATATCATTATCTTTTGGCCGATCTTATCTCTCGCAGTAATACTGGTCTTCGGAATCGGTTTATTCCGCCACATCAAAGAAAAATCCAATATCCCGATATTAGTGACCTTACCGGTATTGTTTTTGCTGGCTTTGGATATTGCCGGAGGTGTAGCTCTGAAATCTTTTGCCCCGACAGTTTTCTGGTTATATGAAAAGTTCCCTATTTTAGGGGGATTTCGTGAACCGCAGAAACTGGTAGGCATCGTGATGTTTTGCTATGCCTATTTTGGAAGTTTCGGACTTGGAAAAATTCTGGCGACTATAAAAGGCAAAACGAAGCTTGCCGCTTTCAGTTTTTTTATAATTCTTCCGTTTATTTATACCCCAACGGTTTTTGGTGGATTTTGGGGACAGCTGAAACCTGTTTGGTATCCTTCTTCATGGGAAAAAGTAAACCAGATTTTAAAAGAAGATAAAAGCGATTTCCTCACTCTCTTTTTCCCCTGGCACCAGTATATGAGGTTTAAATTTGCCAATGACAGAGTCGTTTCCAATCCGGCTCTGTATTATTTTGACAAACCCATACTTTCCTCCCAGAATTATGAGACAACATCTCTTTATTCTCATGACACCAGGCTTGAATCATTGCACGTAGAGGGGCTTTTGAGCATTGAAAAAGAAGGCGTGAATCTGCTTGGAGATTTAGTTGAAGGAAATTTACCCTGGGGGGAATCTCTGTCACCGGTCAATGTAAAATACATAATTTTAACAAAAGATGATGACTGGGTAAGATATAAGTTTTTGGATAAACAGCCGGATCTGACAAAAGTTTATGAGGATGAGAATCTGGTGTTTTATCAGAATATGAAATGGGATTTAAAGGATAAGCAGTTAGAGGAGATTAATTTCGACGAGCCTCTTGCGCCTTTAGAGTAGCAAACTATTTACAAGATTTTACCGGGAAGCAGAACTTCGAAGAACTCTTTTGATTAAAGATATTTATTAATAATTTTAAGATAATTATTAGAAAAATCTTCCACAAATTGATTGTCACTAATAAAGTTATTTAAGTCATATGATAATTTTTGAGGAGTAACTACCTTTTTTATTCTTTTCATTAATACGTTTTTCAATTCTTTTTTGTCCTTTATTCCAGCCGTTTTTTTCAACATTTTCCAATTCGGCTCTATTCCTTTTTGCAGAAACCAAAAAAGGTCGTAAAAATCCCTACCCTTAATATCAATTTGATTATCTTTACCTTTAGATTCCTTAAACCAAAGTCGAAAAAGTAATGCATTGATTTTGCCACTCATTAAAGACGGCATATCGTAATGATAGGCAATGAAATTAAATCCATACTTTGATACCGGAGTTAAAGTATATCCCGCGAAGGGGCTAAGTTCATTTGAGGTTTCTATTTTGACATAAAGCTTATTGCTTTCAGATTCATTAGAAAGTCCCAGTTCCTTAAGAAGGGGAAACTTTAGATAAAGCCTAATAGTTGATTGAATTTTTGTTTCTAATTCAGAATAATATTTAATTATAATTTCTTTTTTTAGATAGTTATCCAATTCTTCAAGAATTTTTTTGCCAATTATATTTTCGTCATAATCAAAGTCTAAATCTTCGGATAATCTTGGAAGTTCATAACAAATCCTCAAACAAGATCCGCCTTTGAAAGCCAAATTTTTCATTTTTTTTTGGTTATAAAGCAAAGAAAGGACTAAATATTGGATATACTCTCTAAGATAATTTCTTATTAGAGATTTACTATTTCCCTGCAGTTTTTTTTCTTGGACAATTGTCCTTAATATTTGCTCAATCATAATATTTTTTTTTGATTATACTAATAACTTCTATAATTCTTTTATTTTTTGCAATTCCTGCATATTTTTCTAAATCTTCAAATTCTTTTTTGTTTAAATTTTCCCAATTAATTCTTAATTCTTCAATTGACTTTTCTGAAATCAAGGCGTTTTTAAAAAACCGTAAATATAGATAGTCTAAAATTGCTTTTGGTTTTTTAGCTACCATTATGCTGGCAGAATAAAATTCTGCCACCTCAAATCCAAAAAAAAGTCGGGGAGTAAGTGAATAGTAGTTAAATCTTCCTAATTTATTTTTAAACGTTTTAGTTTTTCTAGTAGTAATACTGCTTATTCCATAAACTGTTTCTGTCAAAAGGTTATATTTACTCATCATATATTCGCCGGAAATATAGGAAGGCTCATATATCTTATTTGCCAAATACTCCAGATATAAATCTTTGTTTTCTTCTTTCTCAAAACGGGATTTTAAAATATATTTTCCTTTTTTAAGGGGAATAATTAATTCTTTTTTTGTCCAATATTTGATATTAAAACTTAGTGTGTTTTCATTCTTTTCCCATTGCCTTAACGACTCTTTAGTGAAAAACAGTAAATTGTTTAAATAGTCAAGATTAGCTTTTTTCATATGTTTCCAAATTGGTAGATTTATTCTACTAAATCAGAAACAAGTTGTCAACTCAAATGACATCTTCCTAATCTAAACCAGACTATTGGTAAACAGCAAATAAACAGCAAGCGCTTGACAAAAACATGGGCAATAGCTATTTTATTAAATAAAGTAAGTTTCGGAGCAAGATGAAAAAGATAGTTTATTCTGTTATCGCGGTTCTTCTTCTGGCGGGAGGATACTTTATATTCAGGAACGGTGTGCCATTTCTTGGTAATAAAACAACTGAAACTAACTTACCTGATATACTTTTTTTAACCAGTCCCGTGACGGAGTTCACAGGTAAAGTTGATAAGGTTTCCGACAAGGCAATCTGGGTTTCCGGAAAGTACTCCATAACTTCTGTGCCCACTCTTCCCAATAATCCTACCAACGTGCCAGGTCAGGTGATTACGGTTCCGCCTCTGCCTCCGACAAAGACATTATCTTATAAAGTAAATATTGCCTCATATACACAGATTACGAGGCCCGATTTTACCGTTGTTTATTTATTCAATAAAAATACTCCGACTCCGACTCCTAAATTAACAGTAAATGATATTAAGACGGGACAGGTGGTAACCGTTTCCACAACCCGTGACCTGCGCAGTAACACTTCAAAAGAAGTAGAAGCATATACCATAAAGTTGCAGCCTTTGATGAACAAACTGACAGGCAAAATTACCAGTATAAAAAGTAATGAAGGAATGATAATTCTGAAAGCAATGACCCCGGGACGGGCGTTGATGAATGAACCAACCTCCGCACCGGTCGAGAATGAATATGCAGTTTCAGTGACCCAAGCGACGGAAATCTCACATTTAGAACCGGCTGATACAGCAAAAACGGGCACAACCCCCAAACCTCCCAAACCTGTTAAATACGATATTACTGATCTGAAAGAGGGTATCCAAATCACGGTATATGCTGATTCAGATGTGATCGATAATCGTAAAATAAAAGCCTTGCGTATCGAGCCTGCGGCTGATTTTGTGTCCTCAAAGTTATCTGCGTCTTCTACCCCGACTCTTCCTCCCAAAAAATAATAACATTGACTTATATATCTTTTTTCGATAAATTTGGACAAACAGTTAGAGAGAAAAACTAAGGCGATTTATGTTTCAAGGAAATACCACTTTTAATACCGGAGAGATTGATATCCACATCAGGACATACCGGTCACTGCTCAAATCATCCGGATCGGTTAAGATCAGTCAGCTGATTGACTCCCATTTGAAAATGCAGTCAATTCTTCATGAAAAAGGTAATCGGCCGGTGGTAGATATCGCCTCATTTATCTATGTTCTTTTACGGCTTCCTGCCTGCATGTCCAATATCAAAAATATCATTCTGGGCCAGTCATACAGCGTTTTTGATAAACACGGCTTTAAAAAATTCGGACACTGGAAAGAAGTTGAGGCACCGGGAAGAAGACGGAAAATGTATTACGACGGCCGTGAAAATTTGACCGTTTATATCGCCTCTGTCACTGATGTAGATGACATGATTACACTTTTGACCGCTTTCCAAATCGAATGGAACAAATTTCACCGGATTCTTGCCGCAAGTCCGGATATCGAGAAAGACATCGGGAAAATT
>MFJN01000031.1 GCA_001779235.1 Candidatus Gottesmanbacteria bacterium RIFCSPHIGHO2_02_FULL_40_13
ATTGCCGTCTAAAAAAACCCCGTGGGCTCCCTCGAACAAAATATCTTTTTTATGGAGAGTTTCAAAGACGATTCGACTGACATCTCCCATATATTTTTTCAATCTTGTACCGTATTTCACAAATTCATCAAAGATGCTTTTTTCACTTAAATTTACCCTGAAACCATATACGCATTCAATCCGTTTCTTTTTTAAAAGAAAAATTTCATGAAGTCTGGCACGAAATATTGTTGGATTCACCAAATCCTCGAGCCGTATTCCCTGCCTGTTATTCCTGTCTTCATAGCAGTAACCTATCCCCAGTTTCAGACTGCCGACTTTATTTTTTCCTTTAGCCTCCTCAGTTGCCGCGTCCAACAGCTGATGATAGGGCATGACGATATTGGCCCTCTGATCTATCGTCAAATCCAAACCAAATCCTCTTTTAGTAAAAAAATCAATCTCTTGAAGAAGAACTTGAGGATTTATCACAACCCCCTGCGAAATAAGCAGTTTTTTCTTCCGCAACACTCCGGATGGCAGTAAAGATAAAGGGAATTTCTCTCCGTTGCAAACTACTGTATGTCCTGCATTATTTCCTCCGTTAAAGCGCACGACCAGATCAGCGTCTTTGGCAAGAAAATCAACGATTTTCCCCTTGCCTTCATCGCCCCACTGAGCACCGATAACAACTTGCGGATTATTCATAAGGATTTGTGCCTCTTAGGATTTTACAGAGAGTTGGGCTAATTTTTCGGCTATCCCGCCATATTCTCTTAAATCTTTTATCTTTAATATTTGTTTATGTGCGCTTTTTATCGGTAACCGGTCAATAATGTCAAATAATTTATCCCTGGATAATCTTTTACCGCGGGTTTCCTCTTTTAAAAGTTCATAAGCATTTTTATAGCCGTGAAAACGTAAGAATATCTGAATTCCTTCTGAAAAAATCTCCCAATTGCTGTCCAAATCCTCCCGCATTTTGTCAGGATTCGGTTGAATACGGTTTAAACCGGAAATCAGGCTGTCCCAAGCCAGAATTGTAAACCCGAAAGCCAGGCCAAAATTCCTCTTCACGGTCGAATCGGACAAATCTCTTTGCAGTCTGGAATAAGACAGTTTTCTGGCAAAAAATTCAAATAATGAATTAGCGAGTCCTAAATTTCCCTCAGCATTTTCAAAAGTAATCGGATTAATTTTGTGTGACATAGTTGAAGATCCCACCTCTTCCTTCTTCTTTTTTTGTAAAAAATATTCCATGCTGATATACCACCAGAAATCGATAGAGAGCCCAAGAAAGATAAAATTAAGTCTTTTGAGCGAATCAAAAAATTCTATCCAGTTATCATAGGGAAGAATTTGCGTCGTAATCAGATTAGATTTTAATCTCAGAGATATAATAAATGAAGAGCTGAAAGTCATCCAGTCAAATTTCGGATTAATAAAATAAAAAGCGTTAAAATTTCCTACGGCTCCATTTAATTTTGCTTCAAACTTATAAGTTCTGATCATTTCTATTTCCTTCAGAATTCTCCGATAATAAACCGCCAGTTCTTTTCCCATGGTAGTTGGTAAAGCAGGCTGTCCGTGGGTTCGTGCCAGCATGTTCATGTTTTTAGTTTCTATAATTAAATTCTTTAATAAATCTCTTATTTTATGTGCAGTTGGTAAAATAACTTTATCCCGGAATCCTGTCATCATCAGGGCATATGAAGGAATGTTAATGTCATATGAAGTCAGACCGAAGTGAATGAATTCTGTAACATCTTTCAATGAAGATTTTTCCAATTTTCGGCGGAGAAAGTATTCTACAGCTTTGACATCATGGTTGAGTTTTTTTTCGATGGCTTTGACTTCAGCGGCATCCTTAAGAGTAAAATTTTCTCCGATATTATTCAGAAATATTTTTTCTTTAGGATTAAATTTTCGCAGTAAATTAGTTTTTTCTGATAAATACAGAAGATATCTGATCTCGATAAATACCCTGTGTTTGATCAGGGCAAATTCAGAAAAATATTCCGATACGCCTCTAACTTTATCCCAATTTCTGCCGTCAAGCAGGGAAATGGCTGTCAAACGGTGTTTTATATTATCCATATCAGGTTGTAATTTCATCTAATCGCTTTAATGTAATAGCTTTTTTTATTTCCAGAGCTATACGCTCTCCTATGCTCACGGGTTTATCATACAGATAATGACTGTATGGTGTAAATACAGATCCCGGTGAGCCGGGTATGCGCAGTGAAATATCAAAGACAACAATTTTCTCCTTTGGCGGTCCCGGCAAAACGACAGTCTGAAGAGCGAACGGTCCGATAATACCGGGTGGAACAATATCCCGCGAGGCTTTAACTAATTTTTCAGCCAAATCAAAGGCTTTCTCCAGAAGTGATTCTTTGACCGTCACCGCACAGTGGCCTGATTCAATATACGATGGATAAATATTATGTTCAATTTCTATTTGTTGGACTGCCGGTATACGTAGTAAACCGTCAATATTTGTCTGTCTCCTGGTATCTGTACCCATTAGTTCTACTTTATGCGATAACGGCGAGTAGAAGAAGTTAAAATTGACCTGTACACCTATCAAATATTCCTCAATTACCGCCTGCTTTAGATCTTCTCTTTTTATAGACCCCTTGCCTATTAATTCCTGTGATTTCACTTTATACTCCCGATAAGATCCGGCGAAAAAGAAAGCCCGTTCATAATTTCTCACAGCCTCCTTAGTCTTTACCAGTACCAGACGGTCAATTTCAGCAGGGTTTTCATACCTTAGCGGATAATCAATATTCCCTTCTCTCATTATTTGGTACTGATTAAATTTACCCTCTCTTTCCTCATATTTGAGAAGGTATTTATTGCCATAAACTTTAACCTCGAAAATAGTCTCAAATTTTGATAAATCAACATAGACCTGAACATACCTGTGCGGAATAAATATCACCTTTTTAGATTTTAATAATTGAATAATTTTATTACTCGTCAGCTTATCGAATTTATCCAGCAGAATATAATCGTCTACCAGATTCTGATAATATTTTGTATACGTATTTTCACGGCCTTTTTCTACAATCACCAGAGTCTGAAAATCCAGTTTTTTTGCTCCCAGGCAAATTTCCAATGCCGAGTGTCCTCCGAGAGTTGTAATTATTGGAATATTCATATTCTTTCTGAGGTTGCACCTCTTGGAGGTGCAACCTCTTTGGGCTTAATCTAAAATTTCTTGAAGTCTATTTAGTCTTATTGCCTCCTTTATTTCTCTAGCTATTCTTCTTCCTGTACTCATCGGTTCACCATAGGTTAAGTCGGTATATGGGGAACCGGTGATAAATAAATTTGTACCGGCCACAATTCGGCAGGAAATTTCTATGCAGTAAAACTTCTGATTTTTAGTCACAATTGTTTCCAGACAAAAAGGGCCATATAATCCTTTAGATGGAATAATTTTATTTGACACTGCAACAACCCTCTCACCCATATTGTAAACTTCCGGTAACAGGGACTCTCTGATTACCAAAGGAAAGTTTCCGATGACGGTAAAAGTGGGATCAAAATCTATATTTTTCTCAAATTTACCCGGGATTCTTGATAAACCGTCTATATTAGTTTCATATCTGCGGTCTATTCCCATAAGTTCAATCTGTTTATTTATCCTGGAATAAAAATACTGCAGGTAAACAGGCGTCCCCACCATGTATTCCTGGATAATATATTTTTCACCTTTAAATTTCTCTATTTTTATAATAAATTCTTTTTCTGATTGTGCTAAAAAATATCCGCTTCCGCCTTTGGCTCCAAAAAATTTTACTATAACCAGTTGATTTATCAGGGATGGATGACTAATCAGCTTAGGGGTTAATAATCCTGCCTTATTTAACCACTCTGTCTGCTTTAGTCTGTCGCCTTCCCATTCTAAAACTTTTTTATTGCCATAGTGGGGTAATTTCAGTTTTTTGTCATAATCCTCGCCTAAATAGGCGACAAAAGAACCATGAGGAATAATTATTACCTTTTGTTTTTTTAATTCAGTATTTAGTTTATAAATATCCTTATATTCAGCAACCGGTATTATTTTATCTATAAAATTAAATCTTCGGTAAAATAATGCCCGGTCTTTGGAAGCAATTGCCAGAGTAGCAAATCCCTCATCTTTTGCGCCCTTAAGAATCTGCAGGCAGGAATGTGAAGCAAGTGTGGCAATAGTATAATTCATGAAATTAATTGATATATAAGGGCAATTTATTTTTTCGCCCCAAAATAACCGGAACACCCGATTGAGGAATATAAACACAGTCCTCAAACCGTCCTACTAACATTTTTTTATTACTAAATTTATATACTCCCGGTTCTATTGCTAATATATAGCCTGATATAGATTCTCTGTTGATGCTATCCAAAAATAATCTTTTATCATTGCCATATTTATCATTTTTTTTGCCTGAATCCACTGTATGTCCGACCGTGTGTCGGGCGTCTTCAATCTCCATATTATATTCTTTATACTTCGTTTGATACCACCTAAATACGTCTGCGAAAGTCATAGTAGAATTTAGACTTCTTATACCTTCCATATGAATTGAGTAAATTAATTCCAAAAATGACACCTTATCTTTATCGTCATCAGATGGTTTAAAAATACACATAGAGGAAAAATCTGACCATATTCCGTTTTCATCCATCGGATGAAAATCGATAAAAATTGGATTTCCTTTTTTTAACACCACTGTTTCTGACGGGCATTTCAAGACATAGTCCTTTTTTTGCATATCACGGAACCTGTTCTCATTAATAAGAACCATGATACCAATATCATACCAATAGGAATGGATACCCTTTTTTTTCATTAAACTAATTAATATCAGTTTGATATCTGCTTCAGACATGCCATCTTTTAATGTGTCGAGTAATTCGTTGTAGGAACTAATACATTTTTCCTGTAAGGTTTCTACAGCTTGTATGGATTCGATTCTCAAATTCATATATCAAAATATCATCGTATTTGATATGTTTCTGATTTGTATATTATTTTTTTGGGTGTTACCTCTACTCTTCTTGGGCCTTCTCCAACATATCCTGCATCTATCGATTCAAAATGGTGTCTTTTGATGACTTTCTGTGCTTTCTCAACATCCTGAGATTTAAGAAATATTCCATAGTCCATACCCATATTGTATGTCTGATACATTTCGTAATCGGAAAGACCTGCATGCTTCTGGATAAAACAAAAAACCTCCTGCGGTTCAAAGATTTTTTCGAGTATATAAGAATAATTCTGTCTTGCCCTCATAAGCTTTCTAAGACCATGACCGGTAATATTTACGATGTAATGAATTTCAACTTCATCCAATAAATCCTGAATGAGTCTGGAATATATATTTGTGGGTTTTAAAATAGCTTCTCCATAAAACTCACCACTGGGTAATTTGGTTCTATAACCTTTTTTTAGTTTCTTGGCGATTTTTCTTGCCAGTGAGATACCGTTGGCGTTAGGGCCATTACTTTTTAAAAGAAGTATTCTGTCTCCTTTTTGGAGTTTATCGTCGGTAATTAATCTATGGCTTGGTTCAATAATACCTACAGCTGATCCGGCCAGATCAATAGTACCTGGGTTTATAATCCCTTTCAGAGTAGGAGTTTCTCCTCCACCCCAGGCAGCACCTGCCATGATACAAGCGTTTTTCCATCCTGTAATAAAGTGAGTCATCTGTTTTGTATCACTAAACCATGTATTATCTTCAATTGCCCAATATGCTTCTATAACCAGAGATTTTGCACCAACTGTTGACAGATCATTAATAAAGGTAGCAACTGTATCCTGCGCGATTGAGTCGTAATACGTTTTACCTGTAATTTTACGCATTTCATCTGCAACTAAATTTTTGGTACCTAAACATTCCAAAACTGTGGCCATAAGATAGTCACCCTGTTTCCAGACAAAAGCTGAAGACCCCCTCGTTTCTTCTAACCCTTTATAACCTGATTTTTCAAGCTCTTTGGCAGTTTCTGCTGCTGCCTTTTGGGTAAGCCGTAGTACCGGATCCTTGGTTTCGTAATTATCTCCAACTTGTGAATAAGTGATTTTTTTTCTATTGCTGGTGTCTAAAAGATAATTATTCACTGTTTTAATCCCCTTTTTTCCGATATCTTTTCTGTAATGCATGCCGGAAAAATTAATTTGGTTATTACCTAGATTTTTATAGGCATTTTTTATTGCTTCTTTGAGATTAACTCCTCTTGCTGTAACACCTAAAACTCTTCCACCGTTAGTAAATATTTTATTATCAATCTTTTTTGTTCCCGCCTGGAAGGCAACAATATTATTCTTCTTATTTAATTTATCTAAACCATAAATTTCTATACCTTTTTCATAATTACCGGGGTAACCTTTGGAGGTCAAAACAACACAAACTGCAGATCCTTTATACCAATCTAGTTTCAGGTTTTTTACTCTTTTTTGGACGATTGCTTCAAAGACGTCAATTATATCTGTTTTTAACAACATCATCAGAGGCTGTGTTTCCGGATCTCCAAATCGACAATTGAATTCCAAAACATAAGGCCCATCTTTTGTTATAATCAAACCAGGATAGAGAATACCTTGATAAGGAATTCCCTCTTTGGCCATAGCTTCTAATGTTGGTTTGACAATTTTATCTTCGATAGTTTTAGTAAGTTTATAATTTACAAAAGGTACAGGAGCATAAGCACCCATCCCCCCGGTATAGGGACCCTTGTCATCATTAAACACAGATTTATGATCTTGAGAAGGTAGAAATGAAATAAAATTACTGCCATCGGTTGCTACCATAAAGGAAACCTCTGGACCGCTAAGACATTCTTCAATAATTATTTTATTTCCTGATTTTCCGAAAACTTTATCTATCAAAAGTAATTTTAGAAATTTTAATGCTTCACCTTTATTATGGCAGACAGCTACTCCTTTTCCTGCACATAGTCCATCTGCTTTAATTACAAGAGGATATTTCAACGAGTTCAACGAGGTTGCACCTCGTACGAGGTGCAACCTCGTAAGGAAAAAAGAGGCTTTACGGTAATTATCAAACACTTTGAATTTAGCAGTCGGAATTTTATATTTCAGGAGAAGTTTTTTGGCAAAAACTTTTGACCCCTCTATTTGGGATGCCTTTTTATCCGGCCCTATAATTGTTAACTTATTTTTATTAAATAAATCGGCAATTCCTTCGATCAGTGGATTTTCCGGACCAACTACCGTCAGGTCAATTTTGTTTTTTTTGGCAAACTGCATTAATCCTGTAAGATCTGTAACTTTTAGATTAATATTTTCAGCCAATTCGGATGTACCCGGATTTCCCGGAGCGCAGTATATTTTGTATACTTTTTTTGATTGAGCAATTTTCCAGACCAAAGCATGCTCCCGTCCGCCTGATCCAATAACAAGAATTTTCATATTTAGATCCTGAAATGAATTCAGGATGACAGTAAATTAATTGTCATGCTGAACTTGTTTCAGCATCTTTAATAATAACTCTACCGTCTTCAATTTTTAATCTATTATCACAAAAAAGTGCTATCGCTTCAGGTAAAATCTTGTGTTCTGCTTTTTTCATGCGTTGGTAGAGAGTTTTCACATTGTCCTTATTTTTAATTTTGACCTCACTGCGGATAATAACCGGTCCCTGATCGACAAGTGGAGTGACAAAATGGACCGTCGAACCTGTCACCGGATAGTGATGGTCTATGGCAAATTGCACTGCCGCGTCAGTATGCAGTCCGCGTATGGCTTTGACCTTAATTCCGTCTGATAAAATCAAATAATCAATATCTCCATCCGGTAATAGTCCGGGGTGCAAATTTATAACTTTGTCCGGAAAATATTTTAAAAAATTCTTTCCCAATATCAGCATCCAACCGGCCAGTACTACCAGATCAACATGATATTTCATTTTCAGCATCACTCCCAGATCATAATCGTAATTTTGGCGTGTTTTTCCCTGCTGAAGATATTCTTTCAAGCCTTTTATTTCTGCAGGAATATTTCTTTTACAGGCGTGAATTAATCCTTTAGCCTCTTTTTTATCTGAAACTACGACAGTAACTTTTCCGTTTCGTATTATTCCGTCATCTATTGCCTGCAAAATTGCAGCCAGATTACTGCCCGTACCTTTATCGGATATAAGAACTGCTATTTTATTTACCATGCGAAAATTGGAAATTTAGAAGCAAATTTTTTAACTTCTTTTTTGATTGCCAGAAGTTTGCTGTTTTTATGTACCTTATTCCGGAAATTCTCCAGATATTTTTTCCTGTCTTCTTTCTTATCAGGCAATTTGTATTCTCTAACAGCAATAAGTGATTGGTAAATCCAGTGCCCGATTTTTTTCATTTCCATCTCCTTCATGCCCCTAGTCGTCAAGGCCGGAGTACCGAGCCTGATACCTGATGGATAAAAAGGTGAAGAAGGTTCTCCGGGAATGGTATTTTTATTCACTGTTATACCGGCTGTATCTAAAGCATACTGGGCGAAAAAACCTCCACCCGGTCCGAAAAATGGCGTGAGATCAACTAAAAGCAGATGATTCTCCGTTGTATTGCCAACCAACTTTAACCCTTCTTTCATCAGCTGTTTAACTAGGGTTTTGGCATTGGTTTTAATCTGCCTACCGTATTTTTTAAAACTGGGTTTACTCGCTTCCAGTAAAGCTACGGCTATAGCTGCTGTAGTATGGTCATGCGGACCTCCCTGAAGCCCGGGAAATACCGCTCTATCCACCTTATCAGCTAATTCCGGATCCTTTTTCAAACCTTTCTTCGTCACCATTATCATGGCCCCTCGTGGACCTCTAAGCGTCTTATGAGTAGTTGTAGTGATAATGTGGGCATACTTTGCAGGTGAAATATGTGCTCCGGCAATAACCAAACCTGCTACATGGGCAATATCCGCAGCCAAATAGGCATCGCTAATATCGGCAATGCGGGCTAATTTTTCAAAAGGAAATTCATAAACATAGGCAGTCGCACCTACCCAGATAAGTTTCGGTTTGTGCTCCCTGACTAATTTTTCAAGTTCTTCAAAATCAATTTTCCCGGTTTTATGATCGACATGATACATAATGGATTTGTAAAAAATACCGGTGGCGCTCACTTTCCAGCCATGAGTTAGATGCCCCCCATCCGTCAAATCAAGACCCATAATTGTATCACCCGGCTTGCAGGTTGCGAGGTATACAGCCAAATTAGCTGGTGATCCGGAATAGGGTTGTACATTGACGTGCTCAACTCCAAAAAGTTTTTTGGCTCTTTTCTGTGCAATTATTTCAATTTCATCAATATTATCATTGCCTCCATAATATCTTTTTTTGGGAAATCCTTCAGAATATTTATTGGTCAGTATCGAACCCATGGCTTCCATCACCACATCAGAGACATAATTTTCAGACGGAATCATCTCAAGGCCTTCGATTTGTCTTTTAGTTTCTTTTTCCAGCCAAAAAGCGATTTCTTTATCTGCTTTTTTTAAATTATTAACATTTTTCATTAATTCCTCCTTTTTCACCTCGCCGGAGCTTTGCGCGAAGGCGGGTAATTAGTAAATTTTTTCAAAAATATTTTTTTTAAAATTCAGGTCAACAGGCATTGGATATTTTCCTGAAAAGCAGGCTGTGCATAGCTGGTCTTTGGGCTGTCCTGAAGCTTTGATTAAATCTCCCAGGGATAAATATTCCAGTGAATCGCAGGCAATGAATTTTTTGATTTCTTCTATAGTTTTATCGACAGCGATTAGCGACCGTCTTTCAGGAGTATCTACTCCAAAAAAACAAGGCCAGCGGATTGGAGGAGAACATATCCTCAAATGAATTTTCAAAGCTCCGGCGTCTCTTAAAACTTCAACAATCTGTTTCATAGTCGTTCCTCGAACGATTGAATCATCAACTACAATTATTCGTTTTCCCCGGACAAACTGCTTCATCGGATTGAATTTAATTTTGACGCCCTGTTCACGAAGCCGCTGATCAGGAGAAATAAAAGTCCGGCCTATGTAACGGTTTTTAATCAGAATTTCTCCAAAAGGTATTCCTGAAGCCCGTGAATACCCTAATGCTGCCGAAGTACCGGAATCGGGTATAGCCACAACTAAATCAGCTTTTACCGGATTTTGCTGAGCTAAAAGTTCACCGCTCGTCTGCCTGGCTTTATGTACCAGCTTTCCATTAATTATACTGTCAGGACGTGCTAGGTATACGTACTCGAACAGGCAAAAACTTTGATTTTTTACTCTGATTTTTCCTGTTGACTGCATGCCCTTTTCATCGATAAAAACTACCTCTCCCGGTTCCACATCCCTCAGATATTCGGCTCCAATAGTATCAAAAGCACAGGTTTCTGAGGACAAAACAAAGTAGCCGTTTATCTTCCCAATGGATAACGGCCGGAATCCCCAGGGATCACGAAAGGCGAACATTTCTTTTTTTGTACACCCGATAATACTGTAGGCTCCTTTAAACCTGCTCATGGAGTTTAATATTTTTTGGGGCCAGGTTTTATATTCATCGTTAAATATGATGAAAGCTAATATTTCCGTATCTGACGTGCTTAATCTGTTGATTCTTTTTAATTTTAATGCCAATTTATCACTGTTGATCAAATTTCCGTTATGAGCTATAGCCAATGTTTGTCCCTGCCGGGAAATGATTATTGGCTGCACATTTTCTACAGTATTACCCCCTGTGGTGGAATATCTGTTATGCCCTATTGCAATGAAGCCTTTTAACGTTCTTAAAGTTGCTTCATCAAAAACACTTGTCACCAGTCCCTGTCTTTTAATGCTGCGCAGGACTTTTCCATCCGAAACCGTAATGCCCGCACCCTCCTGCCCCCTATGCTGAAGTGAATGCAGCGCAAAATATGCTATTTTCGCCACATCTTCGCCGGGAGCAAATATGCCAAACACACCGCAATTATCCTTTAAGGCCTCTTTTCTTTTGGTTGTTAGTATCATTTTCTTAAATCCTGATCGTCTTTGACAACTTTTTCCTGAAAATCTTTCTGATATTTTTTTATTGTTTCGAATAATTTTTTATCTGACTTGACCATAATTTTTGCACAGGCGAGTGCGGCAGCGTCCGGCTCCAGCACGGTCAGACAGCCTACGCCGCTTGGCATCCTTAAGGAAGATAAAATATCAAGACCCGCGTATGAGAAACTGAAAGGTGGACAATTTATTACGGGATGTTGACTGTTGGCATCAATAAATCCCCCCAGTGCGTTTGATCTGCCCGCTACAGCTACATAGACAGTGTCATCTTCCCTATTATACTTTTTTAAAAGCTGCAGCAGATGATCTGGAGTTTTATGGGCAGAGGCGATGTGAATTAAATTTTTAATACCAAACTTTGCCAGCTGCAATACAATTTTATTTCCCCATTCCAAGTCAGATTTAGAGCCAAGAATAATAATAACCATAAATCAATATATTTTAGATAACGATTCCGTAATTAACTCCTCTAACGGATATTCGAGTCCTTTAAAAGTTTTTCCAGTAATCATCTCATAGATTTTTATATACCTCATGGCAGTTTTTAGCTGAAGATCAGTGTTCATTTTAGGCGGTTTACCATCTCCTTTATATCCCCTTTTGACATACCAGATGCGGAAAAATTCTTTGTCAAAATTTTCCGGTTCAAGCCCTTTTTCAAATCTTTTTTGGTAATTTTCTTTTTTCCAATAGCGGCTGGAATCAGGCGTATGAATTTCATCAATAAGCATCATTTTTCCTTTATATTCGCCAAACTCATATTTGGTATCAACAAGTATCAAGCCTCTTCTTCTGCATATTTCGGTTCCCTTAAGATATAATTTGATAGAAGCTTCCTTCATATCCTCCCAAACTTTTTTGGAAAGTAATTTTTTATCTAATATTTCTTTTTCTGTCAGGGGTTGGTCATGACCGCCGTGTTCTGCTTTGGTAGTAGGTGTAACTACGGGATATGGTAATTTTTGATTTTTATGAAGCCCTTCCGGAAATTTTATTCCGTAAATCATCCGCTCACCTTTTTCATATGAACCCCAAATAGAAGTATTTGTAACTCCCGAAATGTAACCTCTCACAACCATTTCCACCGGGTAGGGTTTAGCTTCATGCACCAGAGATACATTAGGATGCGGAACGCTTATAAGATGATTGGCTACAATATCGGAAGTTTTTTCAAACCAGAAAGCTGACAATTGATTGAGCACCTGTCCTTTATAAGGAATGTAGCCTAAAACTCTGTCAAAGGCCGATATTCTATCGGTTGTGATGAGGATTCTTTTTCCCTGGAGGTTGTATATATCTCTAACTTTGCCTTGTTGTTTAGGCCCTTGTGAGGGTAAATCTATGGTTTTAAAAATAAACTTCCGGGCTTTAAATAATTTACCC
>MFJN01000032.1 GCA_001779235.1 Candidatus Gottesmanbacteria bacterium RIFCSPHIGHO2_02_FULL_40_13
TTCATTGGTTAAACTGATAACCAATTAAGTTTGAACCTTAAAAGCGGACATTTCTACTTCGTGCAAATACGACATTATCATTTCTGTGTGACAATTGACATATTTCTATACAAGCAACTCTAATTATGTAAATTTTATCAATTTCCACTTGAAAACGCAAAAGAAATCGGTTACTCTTTAAATTGAGCTCAGAAAACCGGTTAAGTTTTTTAATGCCCTCGTTGGACAGAACTTAACCGTTCTGAGCTCACTAGCGGGGGCATTTGAGTTTCGTTCTTTAAAAATTTTCGCGCTTTTTCTTTGAAATCATTTCTTAAAAGAAATGATTTGTTCGAGGCGACTTTTTCGGAGGCGCGGCGTCAGCCGCGCCGGAGCGTGGCGATCCCGATTTAATCGGGAGAGCCTATCTTTTTAAAATGCGTTCGGATTTACGAATAAACAGAGCACAGAATATCTACGAGGTTCGCCCCAGTACTAGAACGAAGTTCAGTGCGGGCGCCCTGAGATCCGAGCTTCGATCTCTGGCTCATGGACGAATCCTGCTCCAGCATCGCGTATTCCACAACCCTTGGCGGGAAACGTGGTTGTAACGTCAAATGCAGGGTTCAACCCTGTAAAGTCTGAAAAGTCATGATATTATTAGAATTATAATGATTGATGCCCCTCCCGATCTTCCACCACGACCCGAACCAAAACTTGACTCCCGGCTTGTTTTATATGAACCAAGTCTTGAATTTGTTGACAAATCACACGTGAGCAAAACAGTTACCGATGATGGAGATGAGTTCTTCGACCAAGATCAAATCCCTGTATACCCGACCGGTGAACATTTTATAAAATTTGTTTTACCTTCAGATGCACCTGAACTACCCAGATATATCCTAATTGAGGGTGGACAGAGAAAATCCGGAGGAATAGGAGTAATATACGAATTCTGGGACCGTAAACTCGGAAAACGCGTCATGGGTAAAAATGCAGATTACCATACTGATTCCGCTCATTTAAAGACATTAATGGAAGCAAGAATGACTGCCCGTTTCAATCACCCCAACATCGTCTCTGTCCATTCTATTGGAATTGAAAGTGATGGAAATGCATATTATATTATGGACCTCATCGAAGGAAATGATCTGATATCACTTCTTAATGAGGATAAATTCACTCTCCCCCAAATAATCTCGACTATCCATCAAGCTGCACAAGCACTCTCCTTTATTCATCAGGAAGGATATATTTACGCTGATTTCAAACCGGGAAATATCATCATCCGCCCTGACGGAATAATCAAACTCATTGATTTTGGTCTCACGCAAAAAAACGTTAATAATTTTATTGATGTAAAAACAACAACTATCAGATACGCTTCTCCAGAACTTACAACCTCTATGAAAGCCACTCAATCTTCAGACATATATGCCTTTGCAGTAACTGTCTCAGCTATGCTTATAGATAAAAAAGACTTCTCTCGTTTTGCTGATCAGATAAAAATTGATCCATCTCTACCCGAAAAATTCCCTATCAAAAATGAGTTTGCATTAATATTTGATAGGCATCCTGAACTGCAACAGGAACTTATCCGAATTATTTACAAATCCCTTGATTGGGAACCTGCTAAAAGGCATACATCAGTATTAGAATTAAATGCAGAACTGCAGGAAGTATTCAAAAAACTCGGATTTTCCCATCCGCAATTCGGTTATCCACTGTTTCCAGACGAATCCTTATAATTATATCCTATTTGTAGTATAATTATAGGCTTATGGTTGAACTATCAAGTTATTACAGACCGATATTTCCTGATAGGGATTCTCACGACAATCCTCAAATATTGGCTTGGGCTAAACCTGCTGAACGCGGATATGAATTAGTACCTATAGTAATGCAAAAAGGGGCTCTTTACGCTATTACCTACCCTGGGGATGGTGCATCTTATACATATGGAAAAATATTAAAGGCTACCGGAACACTAGATTTTTTTGGTGAAGGACCTGTGCTTTTAGATGCAACCATAAATTATGTCGGAGGTGATATCAAAACTAGCGGTATTTTTTTTATTTCTTTATTCGATGGAGTCTCGGTAGGAGAGCTAACGGCGTGAATATATCTCACGAGTTTCGCGTTATTCGTCATCCCGACCGAACGATGTACCGTATGGTACGTCGGAGTGGAGGGATCTTCCACGATAGAACTTGGTAGATTCCTCGACCCCGATTAAATCGGGGCTCGGAATGACATATGTTTCGTTAACGCGAAACTCGTGATTTGCAAAGTTTGCATTCTCCCCTTCCTCATTTTATACCCTTCGCACTTGATACTGCTACGGGACGTCAAACGTCCCAGCCACGTTTGACTGTGGCGGGTATAACTCCTTCTAGACTGATTTAACAACATTTTTCTGATGAAAAAGTTGCAAAATCGAGTAAGAAGAGTATAAACTTATCTTCTTATCGTATAAATATGAAATATATAAAATCAATTTTTCTGTTTTTAATAATTACAGTATTTATAACTATTTTATATGTGATATATCTTATCCTTCCCACTTCTCTTTCCGACGAAAAAATCCGTTTTGTCATAAATCTTGATTCCAAACAGGATGAAATCATCGAAAAATTATCCACCCAAAAATTCATCCGCTCTCAAAAAATGTTCAATTTAATGCTCGGTATTATGCAGTTTCCCGGCAACATCGATGCCGGGGCTTTTATGCTCCGGCGTAACATGAATGCATATCAGATTGCAAACACACTTCTTCATCACCCCTATCAAAAATGGATAATTTTAGTACCCGGCCTGCGCAAAGAGCAAACAGCGGAAAAAATTGCTAAAAAATTCAACTGGTCCGCAGTACAGAAAGATGAGTTTTTGAAATCTGCTAAAGAGGGTTATCTTTTCCCCGATACTTATCTTCTGAACGTCGACTATACCCCTTTCGACATGATTCAAAGGCTGACTAATAACTTTAATGAAAAATTTGATGCGGAGATGCAGAAGGATTTACTCACTCAAAACGTCAAAATCGACACCGCTGTCAAAATTGCCTCCCTCATCGAAAGGGAATCAGGAGGAGATGAAGACAAAAGCTTAATTTCCGGAATTATCTGGAACAGGCTGGATATAAAGATGAGACTGCAGATTGATGCCGCCACTCAATATGTCATCGGAACTGAAAAAGACTGGTGGCCTATCGTACGCCCCTCTGATCACAAAATAGATTCCCCTTTTAATACTTATATGTATAATGGTCTTCCTCCAACCGCTATAGCCAATCCTTCATTGGCATCATTAAAAGCTGCAGTTTATCCGGCGGTTACCGATTGTATTTTTTACCTCCATGACCGTGCCAAAAGAATCCATTGTTCCGTAACATACGAAGAACATCTGGAAAATATTGATAAATATTTAAAATAATTATGTTGCTTGGCGCGCATCTTTCTATTTCTGACGGATTGGATAAGGCTTTAATAAATATCCATAAAATGGGTGGCAACTGCCTGCAGATTTTCTCCGCTTCCCCCAGAATCTGGCAGAGAAAAAATCCATCTGAAAATCAAATTTCACTTTTTCTCAAAACCAAAAAAGAATTACGGATCTCGCCTATTTATTTCCACGCTTCTTATCTGATCAATTTAGCAGGTGACTCCCGTATTGGGGATGTCTCCACTAATAATCTGATTGCCGAACTTGGTCTTGCGGCAAAATTGGGCGTCAAAGGATCTATTATCCATCTTGGTTCGTATAAAGAAGAAAAAACTCCGGCCAAAACTAAAACTCTTCTCTGTAACATTAAAACTATTCTAGACAACACTCCCGCCAATACCTTCTTCATCATTGAGAATGCCGGTAATCGGAAGATTGGACAATCTCTGGAAGAAATCGGGGCGATTATCACTGCTGTCAATAACCCTCGGCTTAAAGTCTGCCTTGACACCTGCCATCTGCATGCTGCAGGATATGATTTGCGGTCTTTAGAGAAACTGAATAAGTTCATATCTCTATTTGATACTCTTATTGGACTGAACCGGCTTGAATTATTTCATGTTAATGACAGTAAAGATGAATTCGCCAGTCTCCGGGACCGTCATGATAATATCGGTGAGGGAAAAATTGGACTGGAATCGTTTCGCCACTTACTAAATCATCCTGACTTGAAACAACTGCCTTTCATCATTGAAACTCCGGGTTTTGACGGCCAAGGTCCTGACAGGAAAAATCTGGATATTCTCAAGTCATTAATTTAAATCCTTGCCTCTAAAATACTACTCTGCTAAAATAATCTTCTGACTTAAATTATTGCCGACGTGGCTCAGTCCCCGATTTTCATCGGGGTAAAGTCCGAGCGAGTACTTGCTCAACTCGCAGTTGACGAATGTAATGAGTTATACTGCGAGTTAGTCCGCCGAATCCGCCAGCTGGCGGAGAAGGAAGAGTAAGTACTGATACTATAATTGATTAGAATATTCGCCGACGTGGCTCAGTGGTAGAGCGAGTACTTGGTAAGTACTAGGTCATGGGTTCAATTCCCATCGTCGGCTCAAACGGCAAGGCAGGCGCGGTAAGTACTAGGTCTTGTGTCCGTCGGATACCAGACGGTATCCGACTGCCAGGTGCTGACTAGTACCTGGCGATTCCCGCTCCAGGCTCAGAATTATAAATAGAATATTTTTAGTGAGGCCACGGGTCCGTCGGATACCAGACGGTATCCGACTGCCAGGTGCTGACTAGTACCTGGCGATTCCCATCGTCGGCTCAGCATTTAAAATACTGATTAGAATCCTGCTTCCTTATCTATTATTTTTCTTAATATCGCCGCACTGATAGAATAAGTCGCCTCGACTCCTTCATATGATAGGTTTCTAACCCCCATATTTTTAGCCTTAGAGTAAGGTGTATCCGAGACATAATGCAGGATTCCTATGTCAAACGGGGTGGAGGTCAGATTGATGAACTGGTTATCTACATAACGGTTGTAGTAGACAAATTCATAAGCGGCGTTGAGATACGGTCCTGTTTCCATTTCTATAATGGTATAGCCTTCTGAATACCAAGCCTCGACTATTTTCTGATTTTCAAAAAAAGTCCCTTTTACACATACCGTTTTTTGCTTATCGAGGATTGATCCTGATTTGAAGTGTGGGGAAAGATCCGAACGGGAGAAAGCATTGGTAATCACGTAGACATTTTTACTGTGCTGGTCGAAAATGGTCTCCGGAATAAGTATGTCTCCGATCTGACCGTTCAAAGTCGCGGCTTTACCCATGATATAGATACCGCGGATATTATCGACGTTTTGGCCGATTTCGGTCAGTACCTGATAGGCAGCCCAACCCAGAGGATAATCTATGTTTAGAATCAGAGCTTCACTTTTTTTCAGCCTCTCATCTTTCAGTTTATTTAATTCAATTACCTGAACATCTATATCCAGATAATGATGCGCGGGTATGTGATGAATGCCAATTTGCCTGGCGTAGAGTAGTTTTTTACCTTGGAAATCCTGATGAGTTCTGGCGTATTTTTTGGACAGGTAATAGAGAAAATACTCTTTATGAAACTTGCTTTTGCCTGATTTTATTTCCTTCCAGAGACTGATCAGGAAACTGTCGCGGCTTTTATGAAGGTAATCCAGCAGTATATTCTGACTGTTTAGAGCAAACTTGGTTAGCAAATTAACCAGCGAATGAGTATTACTGGAAACAAAATATACCGGCCTTTTTTCAATATTGAGATTTTTCATTTTAGCGGCAATATGATTCCACCAGTGTTGGGTAGCCTTGGTATACTCCACATAGGAGCCCGAGAGAAGTTTGACGGTAAAATCGATTGATTTATGCTTGATAGCATTCAGGATTTGCTGATATTTCCTGCCCCAGATGTTTTTGATTTTGACAATATCCTCACTATCCAAAATTTTCCCGATGTCTTTCTCGATATCCGGACTTGCGGCAAGAATCCGGTGAAATTTGTTCCATTCGATTTGGAAA
>MFJN01000033.1 GCA_001779235.1 Candidatus Gottesmanbacteria bacterium RIFCSPHIGHO2_02_FULL_40_13
ACCTCATCACCACCGTACCCCGCCAGGAGGTCGCGCAAAGGCTGAAAGTGATTTTCGAAGAACTTTCAGAAATAATTAAAAAAGAAAAACCGGATGTTTGCGCTCTGGAAACTCTTTTTTTCAGGACAAATGTCACTACTGCCTTTTCTGTCGGACAGGCCCGCGGAGTTATCCAGCTGGCCTGCACCTTAAATAATATTCCCATTACCGAGTACAATCCGACAGAAGTCAAATTGACTTTGACAGGTTACGGCCGGGCAGAAAAGGGACAAATCCAAAGAATGGTCTCACAAATTTTAAAACTTAAAAAAACCCTGACTCCGGATGATGTCGCCGACGCCGCCGCCCTTGCAATTACCCACTGTTTTTCGTATAAAATGAAGAAAGCGTCAAGCGGAAAGCGTCAAGCGGAAAGCGTAAAGCGTGAAGCGTAAAGCGAAAAGGAGAATATGACTGTAAAATCCTACAAAGAGCTTATTGTTTGGCAAAAAGCAATGCTTCTTGTCAAAGAAATATATCTTCTCACGGAAAAATTCCCTCAAGATGAATTATATGGTTTAACTTCACAGATAAGACGGGCGGGAATTTCAATACCAAGCAATATTGCAGAAGGTTATTTAAGAAAACATCGTAAAGAATTTGTTCAATTTTTATCTATATCTCTGAGCTCTGCTGCTGAGTTAGAAACTCAGATATTGATTTGCAAATCTATAAATAAGTTTAAACATATGAACTTTTCTCAGATAGATTCTCTTCTTTTAGAAGTGATGAAAATGTTATATGTTATGATTGAAAAAATAAATTCTTAATATGTGTATGTTTTTCTTAACGCTTAACGCTTAACGCTTTACGCTTTACGCTTTACGCTTTACGCTTTACGCTATTATGATCGCCTATTTATCTGGAACTATTAAATACAAAGGCGCAAATTACCTGACCATCCTCACCAACGGCGTGGGATACAAAGTTTCCCTCCCGACAGACATGCATGCAAAATTTAAATTAAATGATCCTATCAGCACTTATATTTACACCCATGTCAAGGATGATGCCATTGATCTTTACGGCTTCACCAGTCCTCTCGAAATAGCCTTTTTTGAACTCCTGATTTCCGTCTCCGGAATCGGTCCGAAAACTGCCTTGGCTATATTTTCTACAGGCAAGCTGCCTGTAATTAAAGATGCGGTAGTTAGAGGAAATGTCGAGTTTTTCACCTCCGTCCCCCGCTTGGGCCGTAAAAACGCCCAGAAAATCATCATAGAACTCCGCAGCAAACTGGGAAGTCTTGAAGACCTTGATCTCTCGCCGGAATCAAACGAGTCGAAAGAAATTGTCGGAGCGCTTAAATCATTTGGTTTTGAAAGAGATGAGGCAAAAGACGCACTGAAATTCATTAAAGATGTTGAAGGTTCCACGTCTGATAAAATTAGACAGGCTTTGAGATACTTGGGGAAAAAATGAAATAGTAGTATGTAGTAAGTAGAAAGTAGTAAGTATAATAATTTAATAAATGCATGCTACATGCTACCTGCTACTTACTACTCATATCTATTATGGTACAAAATAAAAAAGAAATACCTTCAGAAACTAAAAATGAGTCCGTTGAAGAGGAGCGCCTTTTCATCTCCCTCCGCGCCTCTGCCTGGGATGAATTTTGCGGACAGGATAAGACTAAACAATCTCTTCAAATTGCCCTTTCTGCTGCTAAAAAAAGAAAAGAGTCTTTGGAACATGTACTTTTATATGGTCCTCCGGGGCTTGGCAAAACCACGCTCGCCTATTTAATTGCCCGCGAAATGGGAGTCAGTATTAGAATTACCAGCGGACCGGCTATCGAAAGATCCGGAGATCTGGCCTCAATTATGACCAATCTGGAGCCGGGTGATGTTTTATTTATCGATGAAATTCACAGGCTGAATAAAGTGGTTGAAGAAACCCTCTACCCTGCCATGGAGGATTATGCGCTGGACATTGTCGTTGGCAAAGGACCGTCAGCCAGAACCCTCAGGCTTGAACTTCCCAGGTTTACCATTATTGGAGCTACCACGAGAATTGGCCTTATGTCAGCGCCTCTTCGCGACCGCTTTGGCATTGTACAGCGTCTTAATTTTTATCCTGCACCAGACCTTGAAAAAATCATCCTGACTGCGGCTAAAAAATTGTCAATTACTCTTGATGAATTTGCCAAAATAGCTCTCTCTCAAAGAGCCCGCGGCACACCCCGTATAGCTTTAAAGCTTCTGAAGCGCGCCCGCGATTTTGCCCAGGTGAAAGGAAGCCAGCATATAGACCAAAAGGTTCTGGAGGAGGCTTTCAACTTACTCGAAATAGACCGGATGGGTCTGGATGATTCAGACCGTAGGCTATTAAAGGCTTTGATTGAAAAACATCAGGGCGGGCCGGTCGGCATCGAATCTCTGGCGGCCACAATATCTGAAGATATCGGCACAATTGAGGATGTGATTGAACCGTATTTAATGCAAATCGGCTTTCTCAAGCGTACCCCCCGCGGACGGGAGGCTACTGAAAAAGCCTACGAGCATTTGGGGGTAAAAAAAACAGCACCAAAACAAACCCAGAGAAAGCTAATATAAATTTCCACAAAGATTACCTTTATACCTAAATTGATCTATTTTAATAGTATTGACAATCTATATTGATTAAGATAAATTTATTTATCTTTTATTGATCTTTAATTATGCGAAAATACCATCTCTCTCTTACAATTCTCACCCTGTTATTTCTTTTTGCTTCTCTTCCCCGGCTGGAGAGATTAAACCGACTCCTGAAAATCAGGATTGAAGTCCGGGCACAAACGGGCCCGACAGGATCAACAGGATCTACAGGTTTTTCAGGCCCTACCGGCGCCACTGGTGCGACAGGATTTATTGGTCCGACAGGCTCTACCGGATCATCAGGCATACAAGGACCAACCGGAACAACGGGTAGAACCGGCACTACTGGTTTTTCTGGACCTACTGGTTCTACTGGTTCTACCGGTCAATTTGGTCCGACCGGTGCCACAGGCGCGACAGGCCCTGTTGGTCCCAATGGTGAAACACTGCTTCTAAATAGCTCAAAAACCCTTTATCCCAATCCTGATTATGCAACCGGTTTTAAAGTTGGTATGAATGGCTATCTGCAGTTTTTAAGGACATCTAGTGGTAATCCTCCGTCTTCAGACTGTGACAATGACAGTGAACGGGGAAGACTGCTTTTGGATATAACCAGATACCGCTTGTATATATGTATAGGGGCCACCCGGGGTTGGGATTTTATACCTCTTCGGGATTAACCTCAGCTAATCTCCTGAAAGTTAATAGCTCTATTCTTATCCTGCTTACTTCGCCTAATTATCTGTTATCTGTTATTTGTTATTTGTTATTTGTTTACCCTGAGCTATTTCGAAGGGTTATCTCAGGATGCATCTTGACACTTATTACAGAATCATGTAATATTTCTGTAATATGATTCAACAGCTAATTAACGACGAAAAGTTCACCAATATACAAAAAGCCCAGGCAGGGCTTACTCGCCTATTCAAGAAAGCTCAAAGCACAAGGAGTTTCTACCGTGTCATGAAAAACGATAAACCTCTTGGCGTTTTGATACCGGATAATCTATGGGAAGATCTTGTAGAAGATTTAGAGGCTCTTTCTTCCCCCTCCTACCTTGCCCGCATCCGCAAATCCCGTAGTCAAAAGAAGCGATACACACTTGAACAAGTTAAAACAGAACTAAACCTTTGATATGTACCTCTATGAATTTACTCCCGAAGCGCGACGTCAGCTGAAAAAAATTGACCCATCAACCCAACAAACAATAATACGAAAACTTGAATATTTCATTTCTACAGATCATCCACTGTCATTCGTAGGACATCTGGTGAATAACAATCTTGGACAATACCGCTTTCGAATAGGAGATTATCGCGTGATTTTTGATTTGGAAGAAGACGTTATCGTAATCCTCAGCGTAGGCCACCGCCGTGAAATCTACAAATAAACAACAGTGTTTTTAATAAGTGATATCATTACTAAAGAATACCTTTGTGAACTCCAATCGTATAATATAAGAACTCTCTTAAAACCCACCTGGGAGGTGATTAAGCTAGACAACCTAGAAAATTATCTCTTTATCCGGCTTTCTCCCCAGAGGATTGGAGCTTTCTCCTGTTTGAGATAGGCAAAGGCCGAAGAGGCAGCGCGCGCTCCCAGACCTACCGCAGAGGAAATCTGTTCTATCGAGAGTCCGTAACTTACTAAATCTCCGGCTGCAAATATGCCGGGAATATTGGTCGCGAGCCTCTCGTTTACCTCAATATAACCCCCCTGATCCATCTTGACCCCAAGCGGAATCACCAGAGCAGTCCCCGGAACACCTCCTATTTCGATAAAGACTTTATCAAGAAGTAGAGAATTTTGCGGGGAGGCAAGTTTTTCGAGCACGCCCACGGCCTCGAGGCCAGTCAGACTGGCCGAGTTTGGGAGGTGCGCAGAAAAATCCTTGCCGACCTCAGCAAAATTCTTAGACGCGGTGACTGATTGTAACTTTACGCCCGTCACTTTCTCCCCATCACCCACGATTTCTGTAACCACGCTGTTATATAAAACTTCAATCTTCTCATTTTTCTCCACCTGCTCAAGCCAGATCGGATCTCCCCGAAGCGCTGTACCCCTATATATAATGTATACCCTGTTTGCCCCTTGTGATAATTCGACCGCTGCCTGCACCGCGCTGTTGGCTCCGCCGATTACAGCACAGATTTTTCCGTCATAATCAAACTTTTCGCAGGTAGCGCAGTAATGCACGCCGCGGCCGGTATACTCTACTTCCCCGGGCACATTCAATTTTCTGCGCTCAGTACCTGTCGCTAATATAATTGCTTTTGCCTGATATTTTTTCCCATCTTGAGTCTCTACTTCATAAAAATCATTGTTCCATTGTTTCATTGTTTCATTGTTTGTTATTTGTGGTCTGTTATCTGTTATTTTCGTCACGCTCCCCGTGACAATTTCGCCACCCCGTTTCACAGCCTGATCAAACATCTTTTGGGTCAACTCTTTCCCCGAAATACTCTCAAACCCGGGGTAATTTAAAATGTCCGGGGCAAGCTGCAGCTGTCCGCCGAGGGTTCCGCCGATAACCAGATGCTTCAGGTGAAAACAGGAAGCATAAATCGAGGCGGTCAATCCTGCCGGACCGGATCCGATGATGATAAGGTCATTCATAATTTAAAGATAGCAGAAACTCACAATAAATAACATAGAAAGTAATGAGGATGAAATTACCTTTGCAATGATGGGTTATAAGTCCTCTTTTGAGCAATTGCGTTTTTTTCTTACCGAGAGATTAATTTAATTATTCACTTTTCATCACGTTGAAACATTTGATCATTTTTCCATTCCTGTATTATTTGTTATTGGAAATATTGGATTATTGGATTATTTGTTTATTTGCTTATTGGCTTATTACTATCTCATCCCCTCAACTCCTCATCAAAAATCCATGGTAATAAATCATCCATGGATAGGGCAAAAAGAAGATTAGGGACGGGGGCAGAAAAAGCTGTTATATCGCTATAAATAATACAATATTTGTAATCCTGTTTTAAGATTATCCTATATTCTTTTTCTGCCAAATTCAATCCCAAACCGGGTTTGTATTAGCTATACCCGTCTTACTCCGGTCCCGATTTAATCGGGAGCGGACCAGTGGTGAGCGAAGCCAAGCTCAGCTTGGCGAAGTCGAACCATTAGAGGATGTATTTACTGATACCAATTCAAGTAAAAGAAGTATAGACAAGCACGGTTATTTGTTTTTTTGATTATACGAAATCAGAAGTATATAATTGATTTGCTCTTTGAGCTTTGGGATGTCCTCTGTCACCATACCTCAGACTTTTTCTTCATCAACTGTAAAATACCCATGAATTAATGTATTTCTTGCATCGGATATCGGTCTCCATGGAATTTCTATAAACTCCATTTTCAGTCGCGGACTGACTTTTCTGGCTGCTTCTCCGATAATTTCAATCTGTCTGATAACGGCGCTTTGAAGTTTTTGATCGGACTTAAAATCATCCAAGCTTTTTCCGCTTGTCCAAGATTCTATAAGTTCTATTGCATCATGAATATGAAGAATATAAGGTTTATCAACTTTTCTGTCCATAAATTGGTATAACTGATTGTAAAATATTCTCTCTCATATGTGGAGATAGGCTTCGTCTGGTTACAATATCAACTTTATTCATAACCACATCCTCGAGTTTCTGTTTGAGATCAATCATACCAAGGAATGTCGTCTTTGAATTCGGTTCAAAATCCACAAGGATATCAAAATCACTATCCGGTGAATTATCTCCATGGGCACGTGATCCAAACAAACCGGCATATGATACACCATATTGCCGGAAAAGTTCGCAAATTTCACTATAATGGGGTAAATTAACTTTGTGTTGCATATTTGTTGATTATACCATGTCATGATCAACAACTGACTGAAGCTTAATCCTATCTCAAATCTCTCAGCTCATCTTCAAAAATCCGCAAAAGCGGCTTCTTCAGCTCATAGGTAAGAGTTGTAGTCGTATGGATGCCGAAATATTTCTGGCGGAGTTCTTCCTCCCGCTCTTTTCCCTCAGCCTGGTAAAGTTTTTTATATTCATCCATCAGCTCACCCTTGACGTTTCTGCGATAAGCCAGCCGGAAAGCCAGCAGCTGTTCATCGCGGGCTGCCGCGCTTTGATCATAAGCGCTGTCTTTGACGTGATTTTGGCCGGAAAATACAGCAAACAGGCTTTTTTTGCGGATAGACAGCATCTTCTCTGTAAAACCCACCTTTTGGGGATTGATGCCTAGAGCCATCATAAAAATATACATTCTGGCGCATTTACTGCAGACCCCGCACCAGCGCCTGTTTTTGGCCTCTTTTTCATCGGCAAAGCATGACATTTGAAATTTGGCAATTTCAGGAAAGCGAAAGTGCAGTATTTTCATAATGGCAATCTCATGGATTGGTTCTACCAGACTGGCCATTATGGCGTTGCAACCCATCACTTTAGCCATCGCGTTGGACAGAAGAAGCCAGTCATGGCTTTGTTCATAGACCGGATTGATGATAAAGCCTTCCGGATCAATAAGGGTTTCGTTACAGCTTTGCTCATTGCCCCAAAATAAGTACCTGCTTCTTATGCCGAAAATAAACGGGATCAGAAGAAGGGTGTACTGCGTCAGTAAAAGATCCCAACCCCAGTATAAGTCCTCTATCTGCCGCAGCCAGCCTGCAGCCACCGGAAAGATATTGATATCAATATCAAATTCATTGTAGAATTTTTGGGCTAATTTACTTTTGTGCTTGTTTTCATAAGGCGACCGGGGTTCGCGGAAAAAAACCGGGTAAGGTTTGATGCCAAGTTCCTGGGCAAGAGCAAATGTGAGCAGCGAGTCTTTGCCGAAAGAAAAAGGGATAACTGCGCGGGTCCAGCTGTTGCGGTTGACATTTTTAAATCTGGCAAAGCGTGGCCGTCCCGTAAACTGCGTATTAAACTGGCTGTTATACAGCTTTTTCATTAAGCTGCTCATGGTAGTGCTGTTCCCTTCTACCAGGACCGTATCGGGCAATGAATTTAAAAGTCCTTTTAAAAAAAATGGTTCTGTCACGGGCGGGGGAAAATCATACTGCAGTTTATTTCCATCAACAAAAGAGAGATGTCTGGTGAAAAAATAAGAAACAGAGTCGGCAAAAGTTTGTCTGTAAACCTCAGGAAATTCTCTCCAGATAATGGCCGGGTAGGTCAGATAATAGGTTTTGCGGTCAACTTGAATTTCTACACCGTTATGGATAATGTTGCGTCTGATGTGGATGATGCCGTTTTGCTTCATCTTAGGCAGATCTTGTCTTTTCCCACAAAGTTTCTCAGAACTTCGGGAATCAAAATCGAGCCGTCAGACTGCTGGTAGTTCTCAAGAATTGCTATCAGAATTCTGGGAGAAGCTACAGCAGTATTGTTTAATGTATGAGCATATTTTACCACACCTTCCCTAGTCCTATAACGGATATTAAGGCGCCTGGCCTGAAATTCACCCATGAAGGAGTTGGACATGGTTTCGCCGTAAGCTTGTCTTGAAGGCATCCAGGTTTCGATATCGTACTTTTTCACCTGCGGCTCACCCATATCCCCGGTGCACATCAGCATCACCCTATAGGAAAGTTTTAAATCCTGGAGAACACTTTCCGCATTTTGCAGAAGTTCTTCGTGAAGGGCAATAGACTGCTGATCATTATTTGATGTGATAATTACTTGTTCAATTTTGTTGAATTGGTGCAGCCGGTAAAGCCCTTTGGTGTCTTTTCCGTAACTGCCCGCCTCCCGCCTGAAGCATGGTGAAAAAGCGACAAATTTCTTGGGCAAATCCTTCTCGAGAAGCGCTTCTCCGGCAAAATAAGCCGTCACCGGCACCTCAGCTGTTCCGGCCAGATACACATCATCTTTTTCCAGATGATAAACTTCCTCCCTACCCCATGGAAACTGGCCGTTACCAAGAAGTGTAAATTCCTTGACCAAGCTTGGAGCAATTAAAGGAATATAGCCTTTTTTAACCAGTTTTTGCAAAGTATAGGTCAAAACTGCCATTTCCAGCATGGCTGCTTCATTTTTCAGAAAGTAAGTCCGAAATCCCCCGACTTTCACTCCCCGTTCAAAATCCACCAGATCGTGCTTCAGCATCAAAGAAATATGATCTAAGGGTGTAAAATCCCAGCCAGAGGCTGGCTTCATCTCACCCCACTTTTTTACTTCCTGATTCCCCGAGGCATCTTTCCCAACAGGTACACTTTTATCCGGAACATTGGGCACCGTCAGCATCAACTCGAAAAACTCCTTCTCAACAGTTCTTAACTCCTCTTCCAATTTTTGCACTTCCTCTTTCAATTTTCTTCCTTCTTCTACTTCCCGCTTCACGCTTCCCGCTTCACGCTTTGCTATCTTGTTTCTCTCTGCCCTCTTCTCATCGATCTGGCCAATAAGTTTTTTTCTTTCCCTGTCAAGAATGAGGATTTTGTCAAAATCTACCTTTTTGTTTTTGTTTTTGGCGGCTTCCCTGCAAAGCTCCGGATTTTCCCTGATGAATTTTATGTCCAACATATACTTCTCCTTTGTTATTTTACCTTCTAATAATACCTATTACTCCAATGATAACACCTGCTAACGCTATCAAAGTTAATATTGATTCTATTGCTTTTATATGCTGTTTTTTAAGTGAATATTAAAATCGGTTAGCCTAAATCCCCTTAATCTTTTATACGTTAATTTACCTTGTACCCATAGGAATAATAAAATACTACTAATTAATAATCCAATTAAATGCGGATTTTTGGCCAAATTATCTTGAATTAATGTAATATTTAACATATATTTCTTCGCTTAATTGTACACTAACGTTATAACGCATGCATAGACAGGTTAACTTTTAATTCTCCCAAATGTTTACTCTCGCCAAGACTACTTCTTCTTTTATCATGTTTGGGGTAAAACAGCAAATCACAACGGGTGTATACCAGCTTGACACACTGGAATTATCTCCCTGCAGTAGTTGGCCTATTTATTTCTCCTCAGTCTCCCCTCATACTTTAGTTCTCCCCGATCTTTATATCGTTTTTCAGTTTTCAGGGACGGGGGCAGAATAACCTGTCTGATCGCTCTGTTTCTGCCTATTTTTTTGCAACCGCATTTAAGTAAATACACTTCTCTATCTTGACAACATTCTATAGATTTTCTATAATATGGAAAGTTAGAAATATTGATATACTTATGCAAGTACAACAACGGGAAGAGATTATCAAAATTCTCCCCAAGGGTATTATGACCATACCAAAAAAATTCCGTGAGGCTCTCGGTTTTGAGGAAAACGGCCTGGCGAGAATAAGGCAAGATAAGGGCAAATTGGTTCTGGAACCAGTGCGTACTCTCCCCTATCCGGTCCGGACATATACTAAAGAAGAGGTAGAAAAATTTACTGCACTTGATAAAAAAGAGTCAACAATGCTTAGGAAAAAGAAACTGCTCTCATGAGTAAAAATAAGCTGCCTCCCAGAGTTTTTTTCAACGCTTCAGTAATTATTGCCGGTCTCAATTCACCTAGCGGCGGCTCGGCAAAGTTATTAAAATACGCCAAACAAAAACAAATCACTGGCATAATCAGTGAAATAATAGTGGATGAGGTATTACGGCACTGGGATAAACTGAAAAAGTCCAAATCTGAGATAGATAAGAATCTAAAGATGATTTTTTCCTCAATTAATCCGGCTCCCTCCGTCCCGGAAGTAGAGAAATGGCAAAAAGTGGTTATAGACGCAGGAGACGCTCATGTCTTGGCAGCGGCAAAAGAATCAAATAGTCAGTTCTTAGTCACACTTGATCAAAAACACCTGCTTATACTGCAGAAAAAGATAAAATACTTCCGTATTGTTTCTCCTAAACAACTTATCGAATATCTAAATTAACTGCCTATTCCATATGCTATAGCATGTCTGTTAGACAGTTATTTCCTTGGCTAACTCTTATTCTCCGTGCAGCCATTTATCCGCGTCTGATGCAACTTTTCTTGACAATCAATCAATATTGTTATATCATCAGTATTGTTATGGAAGCAACAATAGCAGTTACCAGTAAGTGGCAAATACACATTCCCAAAGCTATGCGTGGAGTATTGGGTAAGAAAAAGCCCGGCATGGTCAAAATCAAAGCGGAGAAAAATAAATTAGTAATTAGTCCTGCCAAAAAGTCCATACTGGATCTGGCCGGATCCTTACAACATCTTTATAAAAAGAAACCAATAGATATAGATAACATTAGAGATTACATCGACTACTCAGAAGCATGACCAGTATTTTTTTGGATTCAAATATTTGGCTCAGGCTGTTTCTTCGAGATGAGGAAAACCAATACCAGTCTTGTCATAAATTGCTTACACAAATAAACGAAGGCTATTTTCAACCTTCCACCTCAACCATTGTTTTTCTTGAAGTCAACTATGTCTTGAGAAGTTTTTATAAGCTTACTCATGAAAAAACTCTTTTATATTTATCGAATATAAAGGAAACGAGAAATATTACGGTTTATGAAGAAACCGATCTTAATCGCGCGCTCGCCTACTATAAAGATTTCAAACTGAAATTTACTGATTGCCTTATTGCCAGCCAACTTAAAAAAGGCATTACCCTGCTCACTTTCGACAACGAATTTAGAAAACTCAAAGATATCAACTCCCAAACTCCCTCAGAATTCCTGCGGTCATTTATGAAGAATTCAGGGACGGGGGTAGAATAAACTTTCGTATCGCTCTATTTATGAGTATTTTTTCAATACTAGGTATTGCTCTGTGGTCTAATTTTGAAGTTCCCGCAACTTAATGGTTCGATAAACTCACCACTCTGAGCTTGCCGAAGAATGATCGGAGAATGCCACGTAGGTGGATTAATAATCCGGATCTTTAAAATTAACAAATAGTGATTTCTATGGTAACGCTAGTCAACTTAGTTGACAAACTAGAATACCTATGATATCTTTATGTCATGAATATACAAAGTCACATAGTAGAACAAAATCTTCAATGGAAGGGAAACCTTTTTCCTGTTCCCCTCTTGAAACGTGACTTATTTGACAAATTGTACACCAGTCTCAAATCCCCTTTGATAACTTTTTTAAACGGACCCAGAAGAGTGGGAAAATCAGTTCTCCTGAAGCAAATCATCAATCATCTGGTTTCCCGAAACTCTATCTCCCCTTCCAGAATATTATTTTTTGAATTTTCCCCAAGGCAAAAAAAAGAGTTTATTTGGAATGTTTATCTTTATTTCAAACAAAATATTTTACAAAACGGACAACCAATATTTTTATTCTTTGACGAAGTCCAGACAATTCCCGGATTTGAAATAACCATCAAAGAAATATACGACAATCTGGATCAAACAAAAACCAAAATATTTGTCACCGGCTCACCCAGCATGTCTTATAAGCGGAAAATGGCGGAAAGTTTGGCTGGCCGCTTCATACCATACAGGTTGTTTCCCCTCAACTTTAGAGAATATCTACGTCTCCAAGAGTCTTCATTACAGTCAAAGCTTGACGATCAGGACATCGACAACCTGACCAGAATCGGAAACGCAGAACAACTTAATCTGGAATTTAAACGGTTTTTATCATGGGGACGTTTGCCGCAAATGCTATTCATGCCGGAAAACGAGAGAGTGTATTATCTGGATTCCAGTATCGATCAAACTATAACAAAAGACGCATTTGACTATTTTAACATCCAAAACCCCAGCGCTCTATCCGCCCTTTTTGCTTATCTTTGTCAAAATAACGGACAAATAATTATTAAAGAAAATTTATCAAAAGCTTCCGGAATTTCCTTAACCACTGTTACAAATTATCTTGATGTTTTAGAGCTTATGGGGTTGACTTATACCGTTTATAATTCGACAAATTCAATCGTCAAACTAAACAGTGCTAGAAAAATATATGTCTCATCTATGTTTGGATTAAAAAATAGCAAATATGATCCCCAAACTGCTTTTGGATTTGCGGCAGAATCATATGTTTTGGAAAGATTATTGGAACGAAATCAGTTAATCACTTTTTATAGAAACCGCAACAAAGAAGTGGATTTCTTATTGCCTAAAAGTAAAATTGCCTATGAAGTAAAATACCGGCCCGAGTTTCAACAACCCAAAGTTATCCTGCCTGATTTTGAACTAAAGATTTTATCTTACTCCGGTTCTCTTCCTGTGTGCCTGTTTTGATTTTATTTATTTCTTCTCCTGCAGCATTTTATATACTTCCTGCTTTCTACACCATCTTTATTCTTTACCTTCATTTATGGCAATCCCCGCCATCATCCAGAAAAACAATTCTTCCTGGATGGAGATGACGTTTGTCTGGGAGTGCACTAGATAAAGGATAAATACCAACAGAAAAACTTTTTGCGTGAGTTTCTCCTGCCCGTCAGCACCTCCATAACTTTTTATTAAAATTACTGTTATTTTATAAATCAGAAGAAGATAGACGGTCAATCCTACCACTCCAGTTGTAGCCAAAACCTCGAGAAGCATCGCGTGGGCTTTATCGACATAGACATCATGTTGGAGTTTGATTGGCCACTCCCGAGCCTCAAAGGCATAGTCGCTGTTGGCGAAGCCAAAACCCAGTATCGGCCTCTTTTTTACTCCCAGAAGAATTTTTCTGAATATTCTCTCCCTGCCTTCAGGCACAAAACCGCTGATCTTATTTTGCTGAAAGACAGCGAGAGTTATCAAAATAATACTACTAAAGCTTAAAAGGATAAAAATCTGAACACCCCTTTTCTTACCGACCAAAAACCACCCAACAAGAAAAAGCAAACCTATGGCCAGTCCTCCATAGGAGTTGCTGGCGACAATAGCTAAATACTGCAGGATGAGCGCAAAAATCCACCACAACCGTTGTCGTTTACCGGACATTTTAATTTGGTAAAAAACAAAAGGCAAAGAAACAGCTAAATATCCTGCCAGAAAATTGGGATTGCCGAAGGTCGCGCCTACAGCCCTGTTTTCCCAATGGGGAATTGCCAGCAAGTTGAAATTAATCACGAGTACTGACATGATTAACGTCAATATACTGATAATGATACTTCCCCAAGCCAAACATAGATGGAATAATCTTTTGTTCAGGTCCTGCCAAAACAAACTGACTAAAATTGAAAAAACAGCGAGATGAAAATATGTAAATAAACCGTCTCCGCGGTAATAATTGCCAATCAGACTTTTGGGCAGATCAGCTCCTGTAAGGGAAGATATAATACCAACCACCAGAAAGATTATTATCAGTAAAGTAATGGAGTTTAATGAAGAGTTGATTTTTTTAAAGAGATCTCTTTTGTAAGTGAGTATGGTCAAAATCAACAAAACTTCAATCCAGCGGTTCACAAACCAGACTCTTGGAACTTCATAGGTCACCGCAGCCCAAGGCCAAAAAACCA
The DNA here is from genome assembly GCA_001779235.1 of Candidatus Gottesmanbacteria bacterium RIFCSPHIGHO2_02_FULL_40_13. Taxonomy (GTDB): domain Bacteria; phylum Patescibacteriota; class Microgenomatia; order 2-02-FULL-39-11; family 2-02-FULL-39-11; genus 2-02-FULL-40-13. The sequence continues at coordinate 14,019 of MFJN01000033.1, forward strand.
AAGGGGAAATCAAAAGTCCTGCCAGAAATACGTATTGTAGGAAATTTATCCTTTTTACCATATTGACAACTTTGTAATATCAGATCTACAGTATAAATAATACTATAAAAAGTCATGAATAACTCGGATACTCATTTCCCTAAAGGGCGTATTGTTCCCAATCAATTCCTGTTGGCCTGGAAAAAATTAAACTCTTCGCAAAAAGGCACTCTTATCTCGGTTTTTTTGCTGGCTCTGATGCTTCCGGTAGCCATCTTTGCTTCATATTACCAGACTACCACCCGCTCACGTGCGGCCTTAAAACCAAGAACATATATGGCGACCCCTGTCGTCAATCAGGGGATAAAGTTTCCCAATGAGGAAGCTAATAATTCCTACCTCGTCACTCCTCCTGATTCCGAAAATGAGGCTCCTGCTTTTGCTACGGGCAATCCGTTTACAATTGAAGCCTGGGTAAAGATTCCCAAACCCGTTGGCGGAACTTATATCAGAAATTACACTCTTCTTATGCTGACCAAACCTCAAGCACCAACCGACCACGGCTATATCTACAGGCTTACTCTGGAAACCCAGGAAACAACAGGAGCTACAAGACCAATGTTTACGGCGTTGAAAAATACTTATGATAATATTAACTCTAATTATATTTCGGTCGGTGCATTAAATCAGGTATCTATAAATCCTGATACTTGGACTCATCTTGCCGTAACATCGTATTCGGAGAATGATTTGTGTAATTTGAAATTGTTTTTGAACGGAGCGCTAATTGACAGCAAGCAACAATATTCTCCAAACTGTCAAATTTCCATCCAACAGCCTCAGAAATTATTATTAGCTAAATATCCGGACGGCGCAGGCGGAATTGATGGTTATTATTTCCCCGGAGCTGTAGATGAACTTCGGGTATCAAATACCGTTCGCTATACCCAAAATTTCGCACCGCCACTAGCTCCATTTGTAAGTGACAACAATACTGTATCTTTGTGGCATTTTGACGCAGACACGCTTGACTCCTCCGGGCGCTCTCTTCATTTCACAAATGTCGGCACAGTTGGATATATCAATGTGGAGTATCCGCCTCCTGCCACCCCAACAGTTGATCCTACAGGAATAGTACCGTCACCCTCAATTACAGGAATTCCTGTCACGCCCAGTATAAAACCAACCAGTGTACCATCCCCCACCTCTATTCCGACTATTACCAATCATCCACCAGTAATCACTTCAACTTTCCTGCCCAAAGGTCAGGTGGGTAGGCCTTATAACGCTATTATTTCGGGTATGGATCAGGATATCGGCGATACGCTTCAGATGGATATTACCAATTTGCCTGCGGGCATAACTCAAGGTCAATGTAAAGCTGCTAAGAGCCGCAGTGTAATATATTTGAGATGCCTTATCAAAGGCATACCGACCTTAGCCGGAGTCTATCCTGTAAATGTCAAGTTAACTGATAATCACGGAGGTGTTGCCACTAAAATTCTGAGTCTGACCATCATCAATCCTAAATAATCCCTCTCAGGACTTGGAAAAAATCCTCTTATAAATTGCCAGAACATCATCTTTGGTGCGCCGGCTGTTGAGAATTACCACGATTATTCTCCTGCCGTCCCGTTCGATATAAGACACCAAAGTTTCTTTGGCAAAATCAGAGATTCCCGGCTTGACACCTTTAATACCGGCGAAACTGCGGTCAAGAGAAAGAATATTATACAAAAAATAAGCTTTATGCTCGCCGTTTTTATAGGGGATTATTTTGTTTTTGGTATTTACCGTCTCGGCAAAGGTGGAATTTGTCAGCGCATAATTGGTCAAAGCGAGTAGATCAAGCGGGGTGGAAAAAGTGGTTTTACTAAGATCTTTCTCATCAAGGCCTGTTGGACTAAAAAAATAAGTATCCATCATGCCCAAACTTTGTCCCTTTCTGTTCATCTCGTCAATAAACAACTTTCTGGCTCCGCCTCCATCAGTTTCTGATAACGGAATTTTTTTCTGATACTTGCCTACCCCCTCGGCAATTGCTTCTGCTGCATCATTGCCTGAAGGAAGCAGGCTCCCGTATAAAAGATCCTGCAGTGACAACCTCTCACCGGCTGAAAGTCCCATATGAGCTTCGCCTGTATTGGCTGCGAATACTGAGATATATATTGTCATGTCCAGCGGTGCGCTGTCCAAAGCCGTGATCGCAGTCATAATTTTACTGATGGAGGCGATTGGTACTGCCTTAGTCAGATTTTTGGAATATAAAAGCTCACGGCTGTCGCGATCCATCACGGCAAAGATATCACTGCTTAAATGCAGATCATCCTCATAAATTGGCGTAAGATTAAAAGGAAAATATTTGCTTCCGGGGTAATTGTCAACAGTTTTGACAGACAAAATTTTCTCATATAAGGGATTTTGGACTTTTTGCATAAAACTTAAGCCTAGCGGAGTCACAATTGATAAATCATCACTGTTGATTTTAAACTCGCTTACCATCCAGATGACCGTAATGATAAAGAGCCCTAAGAGAAGTCCGAGGATAAAGTATTTCCTGAGGTTGTAGATTTTTCCGGGAATTGTCGGCCTAGTATCCGCCTCCTGAGGTTTTTCAAACATTTATTTATTCTCATCGAGAAATCGTATAACATCAAGGGCGGCAATACAGCCAAATCCTGCAGCAGTCACTGCCTGTTTGTAATTATAATCGTGCACGTCTCCTCCCACAAATACACCCTCAATGCTGGCAGAGGATCTGTATTTTAAAAGACCATTTTCCGATACTTCCCTCCGGACAATATAACCTTTGCGGTCGATCTCCAGACCTTTGAGTCTATCGGTATTGGGTATATGACCTATGGCCACAAATATTCCGTCTGTTTTAAACTCACTCTCCTGACTTGTTACCTGATCTTTTAAGATCATACCCGTTACGTGTGTGTCTCCTAAAACTTTCCTAACAGCTTTGTTCCAGATCACGCTAATTTTAGGTTCGCTAAAAACCCTCTTTTGCATAGCAAGGGAAGCTCGAAATTCGCCTCTTCTGTGAATAATAGTGACTGATTTGGCAACTTTAGCTAAGACCAAAGCCTCCTCCATCGCGCTGTCGCCTCCTCCGACAACCACTACATCTTTATTTCGGAAAAAAAATGCGTCGCAGGTAGCGCAGGTGGAAATCCCTTTGCCTCTAAGCTGTGCTTCGCCCGGCACCTCAAGCCATTTACTGTCAGCGCCTGTAGAAATAATGACGGCTTTTGCCTGAAAAGTCTTGCCGTCAGCTGTCAAACTAAACGGCCGCCTGGTAAAATCTCCTTTTTCAAAATCTATGTTTAAAATCTCCACACCTAATCTCTCTACTTGTTTACGCATGTTTGTCATGAGGTCCGGTCCCTGAATGCCGTCAATAAATCCGGGGTAATTCTCAACCAGTGTGGTCAGCATCAGTTGCCCGCCCCAACGCACCCCGGCAAGAATTAAAGTTTTAAGGCCTGCCCGTATGCAATATATCCCGGCCGTAAAGCCAGCGGGACCGGATCCTATGATAACAACGTCGTACATAAATTGGATAATTGGTTGATTGGATTATTTGTTTATTGGATTATTACTTTATTGAACTCATTCAATAAAGTTTCCTTGCTCTGCACTCCGATCATCTGTTTGACTATTTTTCCTGCCCGAAAAAGAAGAAGAGTCGGGATGCTCATGATGCCGTACTTGCCGGCAGTTTCCGGATTCTCGTCGACATTCAGTTTAGCAATTATTACTTTGCCTTCCATCTCTTTGGCAACTTCCTCAAGAATCGGGTTTTGCATTTTGCACGGGGAGCACCAGACGGCCCAGAAATCGACGAGAACTGGTAATTTCGCCTGTAAAACTTGGCTATCAAAATCTTTATCGGTAACAGTCACTTCCGCCATTTTCTTTTTTCCTCCCAAAATCTTATTAATACCCTTCTTACTGTATCCTGATTTAATCAGGATCAGTCTAGAAGGGTATATACTGATTGCAATTTCAAGTGCAAGAAGTATAACTTTTCTATCTTATCAAATAATGACATAATAGAAAATATGGCAATATGTCAAGATAGGCCATTTCACTTATATGGTTATATACGTTTAATCAAGATTGTCGTGAGAATTTTCGGCCTTTTATTAATAGGCGTTATCATATATCTTAATTGGGGGTATAATCAGAAACCACAAAATTACCAGGACTGCGCCGGACTTAAAGACAGCGTTATCTCACTCACCTATCCTCAAACCTGCACCGCCAGAGACGGACAACGCTTTATACAAAAGATCTATGAAAAATTAACCATTTCCCCATCTGCTCCTACGATAACATCTCAACCTGATAATTGCTGCAGTCAAATACAGCTTCAACAGGGTTATGAATGTCTGCAGGGATGCGGAGGGCCTCATGTCCGGAAAAATGATCCTACTCCGGCGTACAGCTGTCTAAATCCCACTCAAGCCTATTCAAGAAAGACTTTTGGTTGTCCAATCTGCCTGGCCTCAAATACTTATATTTCTACTCCTCAAGGATCAGTTAAAGTGATCGATTTGAAAGTTGGTATGCCCGTCTGGTCTGTAGATAAGGAGGGTAATAAAATTTCCGTACCCATCTTGAGATTAACAAAAACCCGCACTCCCCAAAACCACCGCGTCACCCGACTAATACTTTCTGATGGACGCAGGCTGGATGTTTCCCCCAATCACCCCGATATTTCCGGCAATCCCGTCAGTCTGTTACAACCGGGTAACCTTTATGATAAATCGGTTGTTCTGGAAAACACTCTTTTCCCTTATTGGGATAGTTTCACCTACGATCTCCTTCCTGATTCTGAAACCGGCTTTTATTTTGCCAATGGAATTCCCATGGCAAGTACCATTAATCTTCCTTCCCTTCCGCTCCGGGAGCGGAACGCTCTATGCGATCACGGATTGATCTTATCTCAAACCGGCAATTGCTTATACACTCCCTGCCTGTGAGCTGCTGAATAGATAATAATTAAAAGAATATTTCTGCAAGTTTTCCGTTCACCAGTCCAAAAGACCAGGTTATGCATCGGGAGAATAAAATTGAAGTTTAGGAACTTTTCTAAAATGTTTTTGATTTCGTGTGGCAAGCTGAAAATCATTAAGAATGCAACTAGCGGCAATAAGCGCGTCTGGTAAAAATGGTATCCGTTTTTCCCGAAGGAGACGTGCCGCAAGCATTCCCTCTTTTGTCGTGATATCTATGCATTCAAAATAATGCAATAACTGGAAAGCCTTTTCTTCCTTTGTCTTATTACTCTTCAAGTTCTGATCTGTAAGAAATTCTGCAATGATAATTGGATTTATCTTGAGATTGACTTCTTTCCGACTCTGCCGTACAAAAAGTTCTGTCAGAATTTTATCTTTATCAAGACTAAAATCTATGAGGATATCGGTGTCTACAGTTATATTCACGATCTATTAAGCAATTTTTTGACGCGATCTCTTTCATGTTTATTTCTCCGGATTCTGTTAACATACTGGATACCACTACCCTTTTTTCCTAAAAAGCCTTTCAAAGACAGGGGGTCATCCACAACTGTTCCTTTTACATAAGGAGTAAGTATAGCTGTTGGAGTATTATATTTTTCTACGACCAGCGAGGTCTGGTTTTTTGATACCAGATTAAGGTAATAAGAAAGATTATCGCGCAGTTCATAAACGGAAACAGTTTTCATATATTTTTAATGTAACATTGTAAGCATATGTTGTCAAGTTGTACAACTGTACAAATTAGTAGAGTTGCATAATTTAACGAAGTAAAGGCAAAAGCGCGATCAGACTTACAAGCGGATAAGATTTAAATCTTATTTAACAGTTGTAAAAATCTTTATCCAGCCAGATTTGACAGGAAAAATGTCACTTATACACTCCCTGTCTGTGGACGACTGAATAAATCACTACTGAATCGGGTTTCACTTCGTAGATAATCCTGTACGGCCGTACACGGAGAGGTACTCTCTAAAAATAGCTGACTTTGTTATCATGTTTTAAAACATAGTAACATACGTCTTTATGGGATTGGAAAAACTTCAAAAAGAATAACATCAATTCTTTATTTTTAGCCTGTCCCAGAGGCGAAGGCCGGGGATTTTGAGGAAATGAGTGTCGTAGGTTACAAGCACCGCTCCGTGCTCAATCGCTGAAGCAGCAATCCAGATATCATTTGTAGGAATTGGCGTACCTTTCCTTATGAGATTAAGTAATACATCAGCGTATATTTCTGCCGTCTCCTTATTTAAAGACACAATTTCGACAGTCGGCTTATCCAAAAATCTATTCAAAAGTTCTCTATTTTTCTTCTCTAAACTTCCTCGTTTAAAACCAGATAATAGTTCCCCCAAAATGATAGTAGAAATAAATACAGTTTCAGTCTCCTCTATCGCTTCTTTCACGCTCCGATCTGATAAATTGACCAGTTTTGAATATGCATTGGTATCCAATAGCAGTTTACTCACTTCCAATCTTCCTCATCAATCTTTTCAAATATTTCTGTATTTTTTTCGAATTCTTTATATTCCTTTTCTGACCAAACACCACAAAACTCGCTAAAATCATGTTTTGGGCGAGTTTTTTTTGTTTCTGATAATCCTAACGACTGTTTCAGTAACTTCTTTATCGTTTTATTGAGACTCAAATCCTCACCGCGTGCTTTTTTTTGCAACATCCAGTCAAGCTCATCATCAATTCCATGTATAGTAATCGATTTCATTTATTCCTCCCTCAAGATTGAACCGTAATATGGTTCATAATAGTTCATATTTTAGTTCATCAAATATTTGTTGTCAATATTCAATCAATGGATTAAAAGATAAATAGAAATTAAGGAAACTATCGGGTATGAGATAAATCCGTATTTTGCGCTCACCCTCCACTGCAGTTTATCCTGCCAGCCGGGCAGAGCCACTCCGAAGAACATTAGAAATTGTTCCACCAAATCCGGAAGAACCCCTACTACCCCACCCACTAACAACCAATAATTTTGAAAGTGAAACAAAATCCAGAGAAAACTTAATATTGTTAAAAGATAATCTACTCCCATGACACTAAGAATAAAATAAAGCCGCTTTTTGGGAAAGGCAAAAAATTCTCTTAGAGTAATTCCCGGTTTCAGATCAAAATCATTGTGGGGAGTCAGATCCAGGATAAAATGAGAAAGGAGCGCCAAAGGCAGACCAATTTTAGGATCAGGAAACAGCTTCATGATGACAGCCCCAGTCAGAAAATGCGGAGTGTAGAGCATAGTTGGAATGTATTACAAAAACAAAGCCACAGTCATGTTCCAGAAGGCGTGAAGAAGTATCGGCAGGGTAAGTGAACCGCGAAGTGAAAAAAGATAACAATTGGTGATCCCCAAAAGTAAGATAGAAATCGGATAAATAATCAGACTTGAGCCCGTCAGATGGAGTCTCGTGAACATAATCGGGATATGCAGAAGAAGAAATAAAAATGATGAAGTTACAGAGGCAGAAAATTGGTTGTTGGTAATTTTATAAAGCCGCAAGTATAAGTATCCCCTGCCTAAAATCTCCTCCCACACAGAGGTCATCAAATTTAACAGAAAAAAAACTCCAACCCCGCTGGTGACTTTCAACGCCTGACTGGGGCTGAAAGAAAAATTTCCGTATTTGAGATAGTTGGCACCTAATCCTTCCAGAGCAAATAGAGCTCCCAGAAATACTCCAAAATAAAGATCTGCCATGAATTCTTTAGGACTGGGTTTTAATCCTAATTCAGACAAATCCCCTTTTTCTCTGATGAGGACAAGGTAAAGAATTGGAAAAGCAAAAATTACAGGCTTGACCACTAACTCATCAATCCATTCAGGAAAGTTAAAGTACGCACGATAAAATGACCAGATTAGGAAAATGACAAACCAGACTAAAAAAACCTGACGCTTGATCATACCCCGTAGAAGAATTTCGAATTATTTCTTAAATAGATTAAGAAATAACTCTCAGTCTTCTCGCGCTTAACTTTTATTAAATATTTTTAA
>MFJN01000034.1:0-11181 GCA_001779235.1 Candidatus Gottesmanbacteria bacterium RIFCSPHIGHO2_02_FULL_40_13
TGATCCGAATTCGCAATATGATTCTGATGGTGTGGTCAGCAGCGGTTGTTTGTCAGATACACCGGGAGGGGTACCGTGTTATTGGTGTATTAAATAATGATGAGACGGGTTATTAATTGGCGGGGACATATATTGGTGGGGGTGATTATAGGAGGCATATACCTCTATAGTCAGGTAAAGACAATTTACGGTGGTGATGCGGGTGATTTGGTATCTGCGATAGCGACACTGGGTATTCCCCACCCGCCAGGCTATCCTTTGTATACAATATTGGGCATAGATGCGGTAAGACTGGTCCAATATTCTACAATGGCCTGGCGGGTGGGTTTAGTGTCCTCCATCCCCTCCTTAATATTTCTCTTCATTCTTTTCGATACTTTAGTTTATCTTACCCATAAAAAAATACTTTCTCTCATCACTGTCCTGACACTGGCTTTTACTTATCCTATTTGGCTGTATTCAGTCAGTGCGGAAGTGTTCGCCCTGAATAATTTATTCACGATTGCCCTCATCTGGTCCTTGCTCCATTTATATATTGATAAAAAACAAAAATTTTTATGGCTGTCTGCCTTTTTTTTCGGACTTGGGATGTCACACCACCATATTATTATACTTTTGATTCCCGCCGCGCTTTATTTACTTTATCAGACAAGGAATAAACTTCAAGTACGCCATTGTATGAAGATTATCACCTATTTTTTGTGCGGAATTTCCCCGTATCTTTATGTATTTATATCGAGTAAAAACGGGCCGGAAGTCAACTGGATGGGTTTGCCGGACTTATCAAGTTTCTTTACTTTATTTACCCGAGCCGGCTACGGGACTTTTAGAATAGGTGAATTTACGGGGTTTGATCCGCTCTCAAGAATTCTGAATGTCTGGGCCCTATTTGATTTTGCCTACAAAGATTTCCGGCTGGCCGGGATACTTCTTGCGATTATAGGAATCTATCAAGCTTGGAGGAAACTGAAGAGAATCTTCTGGTTTTTAGCTATTTATTTTTTTACCAATGTCTTTTTTATGTTCTACGCTTCCTATCCTTTATTCGATAATTTTCTGGTCGCGACATTTGAAAGGTTTGTCCAGCCTTTATATATAATTTTAAGCATTTTTATGGCTTGCGGTATATGGTTTTTGATTGATTTTATATCAGCTCATTTCCCAAAACACACAGGTAAACATAAATTATCCAGGGTTTTAATTTCTATGGAGCTCATCTTTTTTATCCTGCCAATCGGCGTCTTCTTAATAAATTATCCGAAAATTTCCATCCTAAAAAATGATTTCACCGCTGAAAATTTTGCCTCCGATATCATCGATTTTCTTCCTCCAAACAGCGTCTTGGCCTTATCGACAGATACCCCCCTTTTTGATACGCAGTATTTATATTATTCACAAAAAAAACGGCCTGACATCAAGCTAATTCATCTCTCCAAACTCTATACTCTCTTTTATCAGGATACTCTGAAAAAATTTTATCCGGATTTAAAGCTTAATAAATCTTCAGGTTACAACAGCGAAAAAATTATGACCCAATTCATACTGGATAACTATGATCAATTTCCGATTTATTTCAAGCAAGCTTTCAAAATCGACGGCGGCAAGTTTATACCGGAGGGGTTGTTATTCCGTGTTTATAAAGATAAAGATATTCCCAAATCCGAAGACACCTTAAAACTGAACCAAAAGCTATGGCAGTCATATCACGATCCCCTTGCAGGCAGTTTATCGAAATATCAGAATCTGATGCTTTCAGATGTTATAAAATATTATGCTTATGCCCACCAGGAACTTGGATTCTGGGCTTCCAACCATGTCTATCCTAAAGAAGCTATTGAACATCTGTTAACTGCAGAAAAACTCTATCCTCAGGATAAAGACAGCTATACAATTTTAGCCCAGGTCTATATTCTTGGCAGCGAATGTGAAAAGGCAGATCAACAGCTTAATCTGTTAGAGAATTTAGAAAAAGACAATGTTGAAGTGATATATCTTAAGGCGATCAACTACGACCGTTGTTTTAAAGATAAAACCCAGGCCGATTTTTACCGGAAGCTTTATCAGGATAAAAACAAGGATAAAGAATTGAAACTGCAAAAACTGTAAGCCAGCTGATGATGGTGATATTTTTGCCGGTCTCAAACGAGTCGGAAGAAAAAATAACTTGTAAATGGTGTTTTCCTTCCGGAATTAAAATACCCATTTGGGCGACGTTGACATAATGGATTTTCGTAATCTTTCCGTCAAGATAAGCCTTCCATCCCGGGTAGTGGGACTCTGTCAGGATAAAGAGGCGACTCTTGGCGGTTTGTACTTCAAATTCTTTTATAAGGTTTTCTGACAGGACAATTGCGATGGTATCTAAATTGTTGGCGATCTCCCCTTCCTTATATTTGAGGGTTTCCTCTTCCACATATGCACGTTTAATTGTAACGTCTTTAGGTTCAGTTAAAGTCTTAGTCAGGTCATTTAACGTCTCAACAAAAATTGTTTTATCAGCCAGATAATACCGCGGGTATGCTTCGAGGTTTTTATAGAGGTAAATATTTTCTTCACCTGAATCAGACCGCTTTGTCAGACGTTTGATTTCACTGATTTGCTCATCATTTATTTTATAGGGGGATGTCAGGTAATTTACTCCCGCCAGATTTATAGTGTTTTTGGCTATAGCGCTGAGTGTCGCTATTTTGATGGTTTTATCAAATGAGATGTCATTTATTAGTGATGACAGTACATTAAATCTTCTGGGGATGAGCCCTCCTGTATAGATATTAGTTTGAGAAAGGTGCTCAAAGACGTTGGAGTTTTGAAAAAGCGTATTTTTCAGAAAAACATAATCCTCCATATTCTGCCATCCTTTTTTGAGGAAAATGTCATTCCAGATTACAGGGGCTGCCACGCTAAGTATTTTCGAATTTCTGATATTGATATCCTCAAGAATTTCAGGTTTCGACAGCCACCAGCTGCTGGGAGAGACAGGAGGATATTTATAAGTAAACCGATATTCATCCCCAATGATTATCGTTAATACAATAAGAATAAAAAAGTAAGGAGCTATTTTTATTTTTTTTGATTCCAGTTTCAGACATCTCTGCCATATTTTTTCTAGAACTGATGTTGAAATCATGGTTATGGAAAAAGCCATAAGCAGAAGATATCTGGAAGGAACCCGAAAGAGGTTAAAAGGAAAAAAACTGAAGACAAAATATAAAGGTGAATCTTTTCCCAATACGAGTAATAGCGATACTATCAACATACCGAATCCGATTCTGATTTTTTTATTTTTCAACCGGAATAAAGCGATCAGACTGAAGATGATCGGCAGCCAGCCGAGGTATGCAGTGTTTTCCCAAAAAATACCCCAGTCGGAAGAAAAGACCGGGTAGGTTCCTAATGCCGGACTGCCGAAAAAATAGGGAAAGAGAAAGCCGATGAGATGTTTGACAGGATACGGAAACGAGGTGACGGTGGTAAAGTCAAGTCCCCCTGCCCGGTTGGAATTTTGCCATAATTCGATAGTCGGTATCATTTGTACAGCAGATAACATAATACTTACAAAAAGGGAGAATAAGAAGAGAAAGACACGTTTAAAGTTTTTTACTGAAAACATCTTTTCCTTTAGGTTGAGAAGGTAGCAAAACCAGAAAAGTGCGATGCCGACATATGTAATCAGCACAATATAGAAATGTCCGGTAAAGATCTGCTGGCTGGCGAAAAAGGCGGATAAAACCATATTTTTATAAATCGGTTTTTTTAACAGCCGTAAATAAGACCAGAACAGCCAGGGCATGAGCGAGGCGGCCTGCAGCAGATTAAAATGATTCAGATGGACGCTGAAAAATCCCGAGAAAGTGAAAATCATGGCGCCAAAAAGCGAAGGTATTTTTTCATGACCGAACTCCCGCAAAAAAAGAAAAGTGCCCCAAAATATCAGAAGGTAGGACAGAACGAGATTGATATTATAAGCCTGAACCAATGGTAAAAATTTAAAAAAGATTAAATTAGGCAGATAGAAGGTGCCGATCTGGCCTTCAGCCAAAATCGGAAATCCGTTGGTTAAATAAGGCGTCCAGACAGGCCACTGATTTAATTTCAGGGATTCGGATAAAATACTTTTAAAAGGCAAATTTTGATGTAAGACATCGCTCACCCCAAAATCCGGGATCATAAAAATTTGCTCAATCGGGTAAAATAATCGGGTAAATAGAAGACTCACACACAGTATAAACACAAAAACTGATATATATATATGATAAAATGTATTGTATTTTATTAGTTTTTTTCCTATGGATGCCATCAGTAGTTTACTCATATCATATTTGTTTGTTTTATTAGGCAGTATATTTACACACGGATTTTACTCATTTAGTGGAGTAGTAATTATTCTTGTATCTTTTGTACTTCTAATTTTTTCATATAAGTATCCTTCGTACGAAAGAAATAAAAATAGAAATCTTCTTTTTTTTGCTAAATTCATACTCATTCAGTCATCGATATTTTCGTTACTTCTATATGGAGGATTATACCAAGTAAATATTTTTTCAATTGTACAAATTTCCCAAATTCTTCTGATGATCGCTTTCATCCTTACTCTATTATATTTATTTAACCGCCCTTTAGTATTTGTGAAAAGTAAATTCAAGTATTTAATCGTAATTTTTATTATTGTTCATTTCCTTATGATTGTATCCTCCCCTGATCCAAAAATCGATATTTTCCGGTCTCTTAAGTATGGTTCTGCCGGTTTGCTTTCGCTTAAAAATCCCTATCAAGAGGTCTATCCCCAACTATATCAGGATAAAATATTAAATTATTTTTCTTACTTTCCCACCATTTTATTTTACTTTTTTCCGTTTCAAATTATTTTTGGTGATGTCCGGGTTGGTATTGTTTTTGCTCAACTTCTCATCGCTTTTTTACTTTATCGTTTATTTAAAAAAAATAAAATTCAGCCGGTAATGTCTCAAATTCTCATACTTATTTTTCTTTACTTTCCACTGAACAGTTACATAACAGAACAATCATTTGTTGATGTGATTATTGTTTTAGGTATTATTCTACTTTTTTATTATGTTTATTATCCGGTTAATAACGATAAATTTCTTTATTTAAGTTCGATATTACTGATGAATACGAAACAAATATTTTTTGTCCTCACACCTCTTTTTTTATTTAGAAACAATTATCTTAAAGATATGAAAAGTGTGATAAAATGCTACTTCTTTTCATCACTGCTAAGCCTACCTTTTTTTCTTTGGTCATGGCGCGATTTTTTGTATGATACCGTTCTTATCTATTTCCAACCACCACAGGGCGTATCAGCAGACGCATCATTAAACATACGCTCACTTCTGGTTAATTTTTTTCATATAACAGTAAATCAAAATATTTTTCTTATACTAGCCGGAGTATTACTTCTTATTGTTTTATACAAAAGCAACAGTCAAAAAAATTCTCTCTTTAGAGGATTTAGCATATTTTTCCTTGGGTTTTTTATCGTAGGATCAATTGCCTATATGAATCATTATTATTTGGCAGCAAGTCTCATCTTAATATATATATGCAGTCTAATTTTGGATACGAATCACAGTAGTCCAGCAAAACCTATTAATAAAAGGAATGAATCTCAGAAGCAGTTTATCGCAGGCAGCTAAAAAATTAACAGCCGTTTTATATTTGTGCCCGTCCGCTAAAAATTTTTTCCAATAACGGACTTTATTGGGATTTAATCTTAATACTAAAAAAAACCATACGTAAATGAGTAAAGTAAATAAATGAAATTCAGAATGATAAAATGTGTTAAAATTCGATCCAAATTTCTCAATATCGTGTAAAGATAATGGTTTTTCATCATCTGTTCGAACCTTCCGGGCAATTTTACGATAGAGTTCTATAATAGGATTATATGAAAGCGGTTCGATAAAATAGCCCTCTCCTCCCTTTTTTAATACCTTTTTTATCTCTGAGGCCGTCTTTAAGAAATCAACATGATGTAATATACCGTTTCCATAGACAAAATCAAAAGAAGAAGATGGGAATGTGAGATGTTCTGAGACCATGACCTGACTTTTTATGTTCTTTTTTAATTTCATTTTATCGGTATGTCTTTTAACCAACGCAATCATTTTTGGAGAAATATCAACCGAGGTAACAAAGGCTCCTTTTTTTGCAAAATATATACTTGCATCACCTATTCCGCACCCCAAATCAAGTATGCTTTTATTTTTTATATATCCAATTTTTGATAGGATAAACTGATTTTCAAGTGCGGAAGGAGCTTCGAAAGCTTCATTATAAAAAATATCCTCCTTTTTAACGGAGAGCGCCCATTTGTCATGAAATTTTTGTTCACTTAATTGTCTTTTTGTTAATTTGTTCATAAGTGCTTTAGTATATATTAATATGTATAATAATAAAAGGATATATGAATATTTTCCATACCATACTTAAAAATCCGCTTGCCTATACCTATTTGAGAAAGTTAGCCGCGGGCAATCAAAATAATACAAAACAATTCATTTTATCTGCCGTTAAAAAATATCACTGTTCAAGCGTATTGGATCTCTGTTGCGGAACAGGAGATTTTGCTATTTTTGATAACACAATTCGGTATGTCGGTATTGATTCAAATTCCTTATTTATTTCGTACGCACGCAACAAATACCGAAATTTTAAAAACATTTCTTTTCAATCTAAAAATATATTAAAAGATGAAATACAGGGAAAATATGATGCGATTTTACTGATTAGTAGCATTCATCATTTTTCGGATAGAGAGATGGGCAAAATTATAAATAAAATACTTTTATGTACAAAGAAGGTAATTATTGTAGCAGACATAATTCCTGACCCCCCATCAATCATTGGCAAGTTTCTTATTTCTTTAGATTCGGGTTCAACCATGCGAGAAGCAGATGATAAAATAACACTTTTTAAAAATGCTGGATTGCCACAGTTACTTATCACTAAAACCGGAATAGTACAATCCTTATTTGCATATCAGTATACATTTATCGTTCATCTTAAAAGGCCAAAATAATATGGTTATATTCTTTCTATTTATATTGGGGATTTGTATCGGTTCATTTCTCAATGTCCTTATCGACCGGCTGCCTGCCGGCGAATCTATTTGGGTGGGCCGGTCGCACTGTGATAACTGCCGTAAAACCTTAAACTGGTATGACCTTGTTCCGGTCGTCTCATTTATAATTCTCCAGAGAAAATGCAGGAGTTGCCATAAAAAAATCTCCTGGCAATATCCTCTGGTGGAGACAGCCACAGGACTAATTTTCCTTTTTACTTATGCTTCAATGATTCATATCATTGAAGCAGAATTTATTGGACTTAGTTTAATTTATTTTTTGCTTGTCTCGGGAAGTTTAATCGTAATTTTTGTTACTGATTTGAAGTACAGGATTATCCCCGACCAGATATTAATTTTTATGACGGTCATATCTTTGGTTTACCAGTCAATTTATTTTCCACAGCTTCTAACAGTGAATCTGATGGCAGGTATACTCAGCATGCTGTTTTTTTTATTTCTGGTTATAGTTACAAAAGGGAAAGGCATGGGACTGGGTGATGTCAAACTGGCTTTTGTTATGGGTTTAATGCTCGGATTTCCTAAAATAATTACCGCACTTTACCTGTCTTTCTTGACAGGCGCAGCAGTATCACTGATACTTATATTGACCCGCAAAAAATCCATGAAAAGCACGATTGCTTTCGGACCGTTCCTAGTATACGCAACGTTTATCTCTCTTTTCTTCGGAACAACTCTTTGGGTTTGGTTTAAAAGAATGTTTGGAATATGATTAAAAGAAAAACATCTAACAATAAGTCAATGAAACAATGTAACAATTCTTACTCCCGTGGTTTTACCCTGCTTGAACTTATTCTTGTCATGATTATAATTGCCATACTGGCTACCGCAATCTGGGGAAATTTCTTTACCTCGCTTACTAAATCAAGAGATTCCAAAAGAAAACAGGATTTGGATCTCATTGCCAAGGCCTTGGATATCTATTATAACGATAATAAAGCTTACCCCACTTCTTTACCGGATGGCGGCAGTCCGTTTCTGAATCAGGAGGTGACAGGGGTGATATATATGCAGAAAGTTCCTTCTGACCCTGATCCGGATTCGGCCTATTGTTATCCGACTGTAGCAGCAGGCTCAAATTCTTATAAATTATATGCCAATCTGGAAAATCAGCTGGATGCAAAAATCATACCCACCGTAACCTGCAATAGTGTAAATTATAATTACGGTATATCGAGTTCAAATACGACGCCATGAGAAACAAATTAAACAAGAATGGTTTTACGCTGGTAGAACTTCTGGTAGTAATTGGAATCATTACCATGATGACAGCCCTGCTTTTTCCTAATTTTATGGGCGCCCGCCAAAGAGCCCGCGACAGCCAGAGAAAGACTGATTTGAAGCAAATTCAGGGAGCCATTGAGCTTTATAAATTGGATCAAAATCCGCCGGCTTATCCCGGTGTTACTTTTGCCGAGTCTATGTGCGGAAAATGCTGGAGTGCAGCAGGAAGCTTTGACGTTTGTCCGACCGGCAGTAGTGTTTATATGAATAAGTTTTCCTGTGATCCCGGAACTAATGCCAATTCACCCTATTTATATTCTCGAGATATAAATGATACATTAAAATATGCACTCACGGCATGTCTGGAAAATCTTGTCGATACCGACCGTGATCCGACTCCGGTTGCCGCTTGCGCGACCCCCGGGTTTGCGAGTTATACTGTAAATGAGCCATGAGAATAACAAAGAACAAAGAACAAAGAACAAAAGTATGGAAATTTGGATTTACACTGATGGAATTACTGGTTGTTATCTCGATTATCGCCATACTTATTACAGTTGGCTTGACCAGCTTTTCTACCGCGCAAAAAAAAGCCCGGGATTCCAAAAGAAAAAATGACATCAAGGAAGTCCAGACTGCACTTGAACAATACTATAGTGTCTGCGGATCGGTCTATCCGACTGGCGCGGATGACAGTTTTTATGCCGGCGGTATCGTCTGCAGCTCGCCTAGTCTGGCGATGATGCCGACTGTTCCATCCGATCCGAGAGGAACTCCGCCATATTATTGCCCCACTCCGGCTGCAACAAATTGCACCTCTCTCACCTATCAAATATGTGCCAGTCTGGAAAGCGAAACGCCGTCTACCTTTTGCCTTACCAATCAGCAGTAATAAGAATCAATGTATCAATGAAACAATTTAACAATGATAGTTACCGGAAAGGCTTTACTCTTATAGAGGTTCTTGTAGCTGCCACAATTATTGGCTTATTATCCACGATCGGCATCAGCGGTTTTCAGGCCATAACCCGCAGCGGCAGGGATGCTCTGCGAAAATCAGATCTGGAACAGATAAGATCCGCTCTGGAAATTTATAAATCTGAAAATCAAAAATATCCGACAGCCTCTTTATGTAACGCGGTTTTGACGACGGATTATATTAATCCTTACCCTACAGATCCAAGTAAGACGACCTACAAATACTGCTACGTTCCGGCTGCAGATCCGGCTTTGACTTATGCTTTATGTGCACACCTCGAAAACGGAGATACGATTACTGATAATTGTGGCGGCGAAAATAAATGTACTGGTAACTGCAATTATCAATTGACTAACCCTTAATGAAAATTTCCAATGCTTACGGCTTTTCTATCCTCGAAATATTAATCATTATTGCCGTAATTATCATCATGTTGAGTATTGCTTTAGCGGGATATGTCAGTCTGAATCTCAGGCAGACTTTGATTTCCGGCGGACAAAACATGAAAAGTATTTTGCGGGATGCACAGTCAAGAGCTTATACGGGCGAGATAGATTGCGGTATCTGCAACTGCGAAGCAGGTGCTTCGACAGATTCAGCAGGTTGGTATGTGGATTTTTTTGATGAAGAAATTTACGGCAATTGCGGTGTTAATGACTTTCCCATTCCTCATAAAAATTTCGGATTATCAAACGAAATAACGGTTAATGCTACTCCCGTAACTAAAATTTTATTCCGCAGCCAGCCTTTGGGAGTTGATAATGCCGTTACCGTCTGTTTATCGTTAAATAATTTAGCAAATAATTATTATAAAATTACCGTCGGACAGAGCGGAGAAATATCCGATAGCGGAGGTTTGATCGAGACATGTCCGTAAAGGATCCTTAACAATGAAACAATGCATCAATGATGCAATTATAAAACGTAGCGGTCAGACGATTATTGAGGTGGTAATAGCTCTTTCTCTAATTATTCTTTTTTTGTCGGGAGTGGTGATTGTTGAGCTTATCTCTATAAAAAATGTTCAGTATTCTCAAAACAAAAGCATCGCTGTCTCCCTTGCCCGCCAGCAGATAGAAAGAGCCAGAGTCATCCGCGATACCGCAGGAATAGACGCCTTAGATACATGCATCAATAATAACTGTTTCATCAACAATAATTTGACTCCCTTGCCTGTCAGCCCAACGGGGGTGTACGGACAAAACTTGATACTGACGGCTGTCACTGATTTTGACTGTTCGGTTCCTCCTGAAGTTACGATTACTCCGATGCCGACCTCTTACAAAGCGGTCTCAACCGTGAACTGGGGATTCGGAGCCGCGAACGTCACGCCAGCACCGGAGTTAAGCGTGTCCTCATGCATTACAGACTGGAGATAGAATGCGAAAATATCAAATATCAAATATCAAATATCTCCGCCAAAGGCGGATCAGCCTCTGGCTGAAAATTCTAAAAAATATTAATAAATTTCTAAAACCTATAACCTATAACCTATCACCTATTTTTGGCTATTCCATGATCGAACTGCTGGTTGTAGTGGCTCTGGTAGGATTAATTGGCACGATCACAACCCAGGTTTTTATTTTGGCAATTCAAACCCAGGGGAAAAGCGAGGTCATTAAAGAGGTCAAGCAAAACGGCGATTACGCCTTTTCGGTAATGGAGAGCATGATCAGAAATTCTACAGATATTTCCGGTTCCTGTAACGAACCATCCACACAACAGCTCAATATTCGAAACCCTGACGGATTTAATACAGTTTTTGATTGTACCGGAACCAATATATCTTCAATAAGCGGCAGTGAAGACGCCAATCCGACCCCGACAGGCGCGCCTCTGACCAATTACAGAGTGAAAGTGACCTCCTGCACTTTTC